>QZKV01000048.1 GCA_003599575.1 Desulfobacteraceae bacterium
ATGCAAAAGGCCCTGAAAGAGGCCCCGGGACCGGCGCGCGGCAGCACGATTCGCGCGGAGGCGGGCCTTATCGCCGAAGAGGAGGTGCAGCGCTGCCGGCGCATCGGTGAGCATGGCGCCGCGTTGCTGGCCGATATCAGCCGCCGCAGGCCGGGCCGGCCGGTGAATGTGCTGACCCATTGCAATGCCGGCTGGCTGGCCTGCGTGGAGTGGGGTACGGCCACGGCGCCGATCTACGTGGCTCATGAGCAGGGCATCGATGTGCACGTGTGGGTCGATGAGACCCGGCCGCTCAACCAGGGCGCGCGGCTGACCGCCTGGGAACTGGGCCGCGCCGGCATCCGACATACCGTGGTGACCGATAATGCCGGCGGGCATCTGATGCAGCACGGCCTGGTCGATCTGGTGATCGTGGGCACCGACCGCACCACTTACACCGGTGACGTGGCCAACAAGATCGGAACCTATCTCAAGGCGCTGGCCGCCAAAGACAACGATGTTCCTTTTTACGTCGCTTTGCCGTCATCTACTTTTGACTGGCAATTGCGCGACGGGGTCGGGCAAATTCCCATCGAGGACCGCCCGGCGGACGAGGTGCGTTTCGTGCACGGCCTGGCGCGGGGGCAATCCACGCCGGTGCTGATCCCGCCGGTGGATAGCGCGGCCGCCAACCCGGCCTTCGATGTCACGCCTGCCCGGCTGGTGACCGGCTTTATCACGGAGCGCGGTGTGTGTGCGGCGAATGAAGAGGCCATTTTGGCGCTGTTTCCGGAAAAGGGCAAAGGATAAAGGAAGAAATCAAGGATGGAGGCTGAAGCCTCCTGTATTCCTTGATTATTTGTGAGAAAGGCCATGCCAGAACAACTCACCGATTTTGAAAAACGGGTGATCGCCACGGTTCAAGGGGACATCCCCATTGTGGAACGTCCGTACGCACAGATCGCCGGGCAACTGGGGGTGGAGGAAGAGCGTCTGCTTGAAATTCTGCGCGATCTGGTGCGGCGGGGGATCATCCGGCGCTTCGGGGCCACCCTGCGCCATCAGAAATCGGGATTTCAATCCAATGCCATGGTGGCCTGGCAAGTCGAGGAAAACCGCGTCGATGAAGTGGGCGCGGTCATGGCCTCCTTCAAGGCCGTGTCACATTGTTACCGGCGCAGCCCAACTGCCCAGTGGCCCTATAACCTGTACACCATGGTGCACGGCAAAGATGAAGCGGGCTGCCGCCGGACGGCTGCCAGGATGGCCGCCAAGGCCGGTGTGCAGCGTTATGAAATGCTGTTCAGCCGGCGCGAATTGAAAAAGACCTCCATGCAGTATTTTGAAAAGATGGAGGATGAGGGATGAGCAGGTTCATGAGAATCGCTGTATGACACCCCTTCGGCACATGGGCCGCGCACCGCAGATATTGCTGGTCAATCCCTGGATCCACGATTTTGCCGCCTATGATTTTTGGGCCAGCCCGTACGGTCTGTTGAGCCTGGCGGCGCTGTTGCGCGACCACGGGCTCGGGGTTTCTTATATCGATTGCCTGGACAGGTTTCATCCCAACCTGCGGCCGGCCGATGCGCATGCGCGGTACGGCCGCGGCGCATATCTCAAGACACGGCTGCGACCGCCCAAAGGTCTCGAAGGTATTGCCCGCGCCTACAGCCGCTACGGCATCCCTCCGGAATGGCTGCGGGAAGATCTGGAACGGTTGAGGCCCCGCCCGGATTTGATCCTGGTGACTTCGATCATGACCTATTGGTATCCGGGGGTATTTGAGTGCATCGCCGAGTTGAAAAAATGCTTTCCGGGAGTTCCGCTGGTTCTGGGCGGCATTTACGCCCGCCTGTGGACCCGCCATGCGCGGGCTTACAGCGGGGCCGATCACGTTGTCGATGACGACGGCCGTTCACTGCCGGCGCTGGTTGCCGGCTGCATCGGCTTCGAAATCAAGGCCCGTTATGACTGGCAGGATGTGGATGTCCTGCCGTACCCGGCTTTCGATCTGCAGCGCCGCATCAATTACATCCCATTATTGACTGTGCGGGGCTGCCCCTTTGATTGCGCCTATTGCGCGTCGGCCTTTTTAGAACCCGCTTTGCGCAGGCGTTCCATTCGAAACATCGTCGCAGAAATCGTTTTCTGGTATTCACGCCATGATGTGCGGGATTTCGTCTTCTACGATGACGCACTGCTGGTGGACAGCCGGCATCATGCCGTCCCGTTGCTCGAAGCCATAATCCGCCTTGACCTTCCGGTGCGGTTTCACACACCCAATGCCCTGCACATCCGCGAAATTGATGCCGCAACGGCCAAGTTGCTGTTTCGGGTCGGGTTTAAGACATTGCGTCTGGGTCTGGAAAGCGCGGATTTTGAAGTACGTTCAGCGCTCGACTGCAAGGTGACCGCGGCCGAGTTCGCCCGCGCGGTCAGTTGCCTCCGGTCGGCCGGATTCCGCAGCGGCCAGGTCGGCGCCTACCTGCTGGTCGGGCTGCCCGGCCAAGACCTGACCGCTGTCGAGAGCTCGATCGCCGCTGTGAAAGAAGCCGGCATATCGCCGGTGTTGGCCCATTACACGCCCATTCCGCACACGCGTTTGTGGGGCGCCGCCCAAGCCGCCTCGCGCTACGATCTGGCGGCCGATCCCATTTTCAGCAACAATGCCATCTTCCCCTGCGGGCGGGAGGATTTTTCATGGCAAACCCTGTCCCGGCTCAAACAGATGACCCAACTTGCCGGCGATTCTAGCTGAATGAGATTCAGAAGAGCTTTTTTCATGCGCTACTCAGCACCGTGCTCATCGTACTCGTACTCGGATAGGGATAAACGGCTTTTCGCGAACACCATTTCGATCGAGTACGAGTACGAGAACGCGTACGAGTACGACATGGGAGACCTTCCATGGAAAAGGTGTCGCGGCCGAATGCCGTACACGGGAAGTGTTGCCCTCATGCCCGCCATGTAATCCCCATTGACTTTTCAATGCCGAATTGGATAGGTACGCCGGTTGCAAGTACGGGCCGGCCGCGGAATGGAAAGAGGGGAATGCCTGATGGCCGACTGGGCATCCATGCAAGAGGAATAACGGAAAGAGTGATTTTATCGCGCTGGGCGGCTTCACCTTGATCCCGGCCCGGGCTGCACCCAGAAGGTTATCGAGTGATTTTTTTACAATGCTGAGAGCCAACATCATCACCGGAGTAGCGGTTGCCATACTGACCTTCTGCATCTGGGCGTTCATGAACCAGCCCGAACAGGAACCCGCCTGGCCGAAGCGGATTCAGGGGTTTTCATTCCAACCGATGCGGGCCGGCCAAAATCCAATCCGAAAAGAGTACCCGAGCGCAGCCGAAATCGATCAAGATCTGGCCTTGCTGTCGGGGAAAACACACGCCGTGCGCACCTATACGGTGGAGTCCACGATCGCCAGGGTGCCCGAGCTGGCGAAAAAACATGGCATCAATGTGGCCCTGGGGGGCTGGATCGATGCCAATCTGACCCATAATGAAACCGAAATCGGAACACTGATCGAAACGGCGCGCGCCAACACCAATGTCGTGCGGGTCATTGTCGGCAATGAAGCCATTTTGCGCGGCGATGTCACTTTGGGGCAGATGTCGGCGTATCTCGATCGCGTGCGCAAAGCCCTGCGGGCACCGGTCAGCACGGCCGAACCCTGGCATGTATGGCTGAAACATCCAGAACTGGCCGAACATGTGGATTATCTGGCGGTCCACATGCTGCCCTACTGGGAAGGAATCGGTGTCGATGCGGCCGTCGATTATATCATTGAGCATATCAATAAACTGAAAAGCCGTTTCCCCGACAAGCCGATCGTCATCGCCGAAGTCGGCTGGCCCAGCAACGGACGCACGCGCTACAGCGCCGTCGCTTCCGCCGCAAATGAGGCGACTTTCCTGCGGCGGTTTTTGGATCGCGCCCAGAAAGAGAATTACACCTATTACCTCATGGAAGCCTTCGATCAGCCCTGGAAAAGGGTGAGCGAAGGTGCGGTGGGGGCCTATTGGGGGGTGTACGATGTGGATCGCCGGCCCAAGTTCCCTTTCAGCGAGCCGATCGTGGCCATTCCCAACTGGTATCTGCTGGCGGGCATTTCGGTCATTGTCGGCGTGATCATGCTGACCCTGCTGCTCAGCGACAGCCATACCCTGCGCCGCCGCGGGCGCAGCTTCCTGGCCGTGATCGCGTATGTGGCCGCCACGACCGCCGTTCTCATCGTCTACGACTATATTCACCAGTACCTGACCTTGGGGACCGTATTGGTGGGGATCACCATGTTCGCGGGAATGATCGGCGTTCTTCTCGTGCTGCTCACCGAAGCCCACGAGTGGGCGGAAGCCTTGTGGGTCACCGGACGGCGGCGTTCTTTCCGGCCGGTCGCCATGCCCGTCGAGGAGCTGCCCTTTGTTTCCATCCATGTGCCCGCTTATAACGAACCGCCCCACATGATGATCGAAACGCTCAATGCGCTGGCCGGGCTCGATTACCCGCGTTTTGAAGTCCTGGTGATCGACAACAACACCAAGGACCCCCGGATGTGGCAGCCGGTCGCCGAACATTGCCGCACCCTGGGTGCGTGTTTCCGGTTTTTCCATGTCGATCCGCTGGACGGCTTCAAGGCCGGCGCCTTGAACTATGCATTGAAGCAAACCGATCCGCGGGCCGCCATCGTGGCTGTGATCGACAGCGATTACATGGTTGATCCGGGCTGGCTCAAAGACCTCGTACCGCAATTCCGCAATGAACGCATTGCCCTGGTGCAAGCCCCCCAGGACTATCGCGACGATCAGACCAATGCCTTCAAGGCGGTCTGCTATTCCGAGTATCAAGGCTTCTTTTATATCGGCATGGTCACCCGCAACGAGCGCAACGCCATCATTCAGCATGGCACCATGACCCTGGTGCGGCGGGATGTGCTCGAAGAAATCGGCGCTTGGAGCGAGTGGTGCATCACCGAGGATGCCGAGCTGGGCCTGCGCATATTCGAACACGCCTACGACGCCATCTATATCCCCAGAAGCTACGGCCGCGGATTGATGCCGGACACCTTCGCCGACTACCAGAAACAGCGCTTCCGCTGGGCCTACGGGGCCATACAGATACTGCGCCGCCATGCACGCTTTTTATTCGGGCGCCAATCCAACCGCCTGACGCGGGGACAGCGCTATCATTTTGCAGCCGGATGGCTGCCCTGGATGGCCGACGGCATGAATTTGGTGTTTAACTTCGGAGCGCTGGCCTGGTCCGCGGCCATGATTATTGCGCCGCGCAAGATCGATCCCCCCCTGATTGCCTTGTCTTTGCTGCCTCTGGCCCTTTTTACCTTCAAATTCGGCAAAATCGTCTATTTGTACAGGACCCGCGTGCAGGCCTCGATCGCCCAGACGCTGGCCGCGGTTCTGGCCGGATTCGCGCTGTCCCACACCATCGCCAAGGCCGTCCTGTTGGGCTTTTTCACCCGCAACAAGCCTTTTTACAGGACTCCCAAAATGGCCCCCAAGCTGGCCATGCTGCGTGCGGTGGTCAACGCTTACCAGGAAGTGGCCATGATGGCGGCTTTCCTGGGCGCGGCGGTCGGCGTGCACCTTCGGCAGGCTTCGACCTCCTTCGATCTGCAATTGTGGATCATCGTCCTGCTGGTTCAGGCGGTTCCCTACGCGGCCGCCTTGATGATGTCGATGATCAGCGGGTTTCAAGGATTACCGGTCAAGTGGATGCGGCTGCAGCGTTCGTTAATCCGGCCGGAAGTGCTGTAGATGTCCTCTCCGGCTGAGGAAAAAAAACAACGCGGCGGAGCATCGGTTTTGCCCGGGCAATCGCCAGGCCGTTGCCCGCGAAAGATCACGGCCCCCCGGGCCATCCTTACAAATCGGACGGGCATGCGAAATGACGACTTGACGGCCAATTTTTTGATGCGTTAGAGTCACCGCGACATCTGCTTTTCCGGGGTGTGGCGATCGATTGGAATGAACCTTAAACACACGAGGTGAGGCTTGGCATTGGATGCGATCATCATTGCGGATTCCGGGTCGGACAGCTTTTCCGGCACCAGTCCTTTAAAACTGAATCTGGACGGCCGCATCGGCGACGTGCAAGCCGTTCTGAACTATTTGGAAAATGCGGGTCGCATCAATTTGCCGATTGCGGGAGACCGCCGGATGAGCTGGGCCTCGGCGCCCAAGTTGAACGGCATCTATCTTTGGAATTATTTGCATTGGCATGGCTTTGAAGTGGCTGTGATCGACAGTTTCTACGAACAGCAGGAGGAGTTGCGCCGCTTGCTGAAACTCGGCCCGCATACAGTGATCCTGTCGACCACCTTTATCAACAACAAAAAGACCCTGAAGAAGATGCTCGACGCCTTGCGCGACCTGGCCCCGGATGTGGCCGTTGTGGCCGGCGGCTCCTTCGTGTTCATGTCCTATTTTCTTTTCCAGAAGTCCAAGGATCCCGCCTATCCGGTTGAACATGTTGGGCCGGATTTTCTTTTTTTCGAAGAAGACCGGGACCTAACGGTCGATTTGTTCATTACGGGCTCCCACGGAGAAGATATTCTGTGCCGCGCGCTGGAGCACATCAAAAACGGCCGGGAGACTCGGGATTTGCCCAACACCGCGTGGATCACCGATGAGGGGTATCGATTCGGCCCGCAGATCGACGACAGCCAAATGACCGATCACCCGATCGATTGGCGGTCCCTGCCGGAGCAGTTCTTCTCATCGGGCGTGGTGCCGCTTCAATCCAGCAATGGATGCCCTTACAATTGCGCCTTTTGCACTTTCGTGAAGAACAATCGCCGGCCATCGGTAAAACCCCTGGAGGAGCTGATCGGCGAAATGAAGCAGGTCCGCTCGCGCGGCATTCGCTACATCTGGTTTGTGGATGATAATTTCCGCCTGGGCAAGGGCGACTTGGAAGAAGTATGCCGTCGCATGATCGAAGAAGACATGGGGCTGCGCTGGATGACATTCATGCGGGCCGGCACCCTGGATCAGATGGATATCAATCTGCTGCGGCGGGCCGGCTGCATCGAAGTCCAACTGGGCCTGGAATCGGCCGATGCCCAGGTCCTGCGCAACATGAACAAGAAGGCCGCCCCCGAGCTCTACGACCGCGTGTTGAATAAAGTACTTTCGGCCGGCATCGCCTGCTCTTGTTACTTGATCTTCGGATTTCCCGGAGAAACCGATGAATCCGCCATGCGCACCATCGATTTCATGAGGCGGCATGATGCCGGTGAATATGAGGGAAGCCTCAGCTGGTCGATGTTTCCATTCGTGCTGGCCCCCTTGAGCCCCATTTATGAGGCGGCCGCACGGGCCTGTTATCAGATGTCCGGCTACATGAAGCAATGGCAACATGCCACGATGGATTCCAAAAGGGCCTTGGGGTATGTCCTGAAGGCATTTTCAGCCATGGAAAAATCCAGCGTGATTTACCGGGGAGACAATCAGGATTTGCTGCATCGGCTCACCCCAGCGCAGCGCAGGCGCTTCCAATCCACACGCCACGCGCTCTCCAAGGCCGCAATCAACGGAACGCTTGAACCCGGTCTCATCCTGGAAAGTTTTCAAAAGGCGCTGGCCCAATGAAGCCTGGAAGCCGAAGCGTGGAGCCGTTCCGCAGTGGATACAGGACATCCGCCACCGGTGTTCGGCGCGCTATTGATTGCCGAACCCGTTGAGTTCTCCGCAATCCGGGCATTGCCAGGTGATGTGGTTGCAGGACATGCCCCAAACGTTCTCCTGCATACAGGACTGGCAGATCTCAAAACCGCAACGGCAATGCCAGCAAAAAGCAAACATGCCTCCGCAGCAATGACACTGCTGTTGAGCGGGCCGCCGCCAGCGGCGTTTGGGCCTGGTTTTCTCTTTGGCGCTCATAATGGATCCCATTATAGCCTAGACTTGTCCTTACGGGAAGCTATCCCAAGCTCCACTGTCTGTTTTTAGCGCCCCGCTACCCCAACCCGGCCCCAAAGGGAGGAGCTGTTGTGTCAATCAGGTCTTCCAGAACAGAGTCCCCATCAAGTCCTGCAGAATAAAAGTCCCCCTTTGAAAAAGGGGGATTTAGGGGGATTTTTAAAGTCGCTCGAATTCAGTCAAAATCCCCCCCGGCCCCCCTTTTTCAAAGGGGGGGAGCTGCTGTCCGGGGCTTTTCCTTTTGGAGAGGTGGGAGCTGCTGTCCGAGGATTTTCTTTTTGGAGAGGGGGGAGCTGCTGTCCGAGGATTTTTCTTTTGGAGAGTGGGGAGCTGCTGTCCGGGGATTTTCCTTTTGGAGAGGTGGGAGCTGCCGACCGGGACTTTTGCAGAGTGCAACCGGGGCCCTGTCATAATCCAGATTCTTACCTGGTGATGCAGTTCGCTCAGCTGGCAAAAGTGGGATCTTGGAGGAGGATCAGCGGGCAATCACCCTCCCGCCGGCACACAACCCAATAAACACAGCAACCAATAATCTCCAACAACCCAACCAACTCAACAAACTCAACAAACCCAACCAACCCAACCAGCCTTGCCTTGTCGTTTCCGGGCAACCATGTTAGTTATTGCGATTCCATTCAAATTCATGGCGGATGCGGGTCAAAATCAGGTGAGCGGTCGTGCCCGTCAAGCAAGACCGCTGTCCGGCACAAAGGGATCACTATTCAAGCGAGCAGATGATGAATTCAGAAAAAGAGTCTTCCAAAAGCGCCAGCCTGTATCTGATCGATGGCAGCGCCTACATATTCCGAGCGTTTCATGCCTTGCGCGGCTTGAGCAACTCCAAAGGCATGCCCACCAATGCCGTGTACGGGTTTACGCGCATGCTGATCAAGCTGATGCAGGAGCGTGCGCCCCAGTATGCGGTCATGTTTTTCGATGCCAAAGGGGCCACTTTCCGCCACGAGATCTACGCCCAATACAAGGCCAACCGGCCGGCCCTGCCCCAGGAGCTGGGCATCCAGATTCCTTACATCAAAAAGGTGACCGCCGGATTCAACCTTCCGGTAATCGAAATGCCCGGCTTTGAAGCCGACGATCTGATCGGTACCTATGCCCGCAAGGCCGAAGCGGCCGGCATGGATGTGATCATGGTGACCAGCGACAAGGATTTCATGCAGCTGGTCACAGACCGCGTCACCATCTGGGATCCCATGAAGGACCTGGTGATCGACAAGGCCGCCATTGCCCGGGATTACTGTCTGGAACCCTCCCAGATGATCGACCTGATGGGCTTTTGCGGCGATACTTCTGACAACATTCCGGGCGTACCGGGCATCGGGCCCAAGACCGCTCTGGCCCTGATCCGCCAGTTCGGCAGCATGCAGGCCGTATATGACCGCATCGACGAGATCAGTGCCGCCAAGCAGCGCGAAAAATTGCTGGCGCACAGAGAGCAGGCCTTCCTGAGCCGGCGCCTGGTGACCATCGACCACCAGGCGCCGGTCGATTTCGCATTGGATCGCTTCCTGGTACAGGCCCCCGACCCGCAAGTTCTGACCCGTTTGTTCCAGGAACTGGAGTTCAGGCAATTGCAACAGGAGTTCCAGCAGACCCAACCGCCGGCGCCCACGCACTATGACACCATCCTCGATCTGCAGGCGCTGGATGCGTTGGTCGAGCGACTCGGGCGCTGCCGTTGTTTTGCCCTCAATACCGAGACCGACTCACAGTATCCCATGCGGGCCGATCTGGTGGGTATTTCGGTCGCCATCGAACCGCACGGCGCCTATTACATTCCCCTCGGCCATCGATACATCGGTGCCCCGCGGCAGTTGAGCCGGGAACTCGTGCTCGCGCGCCTTGCGCCGGTGCTGGCCGACGCCGCTGTCGCCAAGGTGGGACAGAACATCAAATACGACTGGACCGTACTGCGGCGCCACGGGATCGATTTGGCCGGGGTGTCCTTTGATACCATGCTGGCCTCTTACCTGCTCAATCCATCCAAGCGGGCGCACAGTCTGGACCAGATTGCCCTGGATTTTTTAGATCACAAAAACATCCCCTTTGAAGATCTGGCCGGAAAAGGCAAGTGCGCCCTGCCGTTTGATCAGTTGACCCTCGATCAGGCCGCACCGTGCGCCTGCGAGGATGCCGATATCACCTTGCGGGCCTACCAGGTGCTGCAGCCCCAATTGAAAGACCTCGGGCTAATGCCGCTTTTCGAAGAGGTGGAAATGCCGCTGGTTCCGGTTCTGATGGAGATGGAAATGACCGGCGTGCGCCTGGACCGTGAACGATTGCACGAGCTTTCCAAATCTCTGCTGCATCAAATGTTGCGTCTGGAAGATGAAATCTGCTCCCTGGCCGGGGAGAAGTTCAATCTGCAATCTTCGCAGCAACTGGGCCGCATCCTGTTCGAAAAGTTGAAACTGCCCTGTTCGAAAAAGACCAAAAAAAAGACCGGCTACTCCACCGACGTCGAGGTGTTGACCCAGCTGGCCGAACAGCACGAGCTGCCGGCCCTGCTGTTGCGCCATCGCTCCCTGACCAAACTCAAATCCACGTATGTGGACGCCCTTCTGGATCAGGTGGACCCGGCCACCGGGCGCATTCACACTTTTTTCAATCAGACCATCACGGCCACCGGACGGTTGAGCAGTTCGGATCCCAATTTGCAAAACATTCCCATCCGCACCGAAGAGGGCCGGGAAATCCGCAAAGCTTTTATCGCGCGCCCCGGATGGTACCTGCTTTCGGCCGACTACTCGCAGATCGAGCTGCGTATCCTGGCGCACTATTCCGACGATCCGATTTTGATCGAATCCTTTGTGCGCAATGAGGACATTCACACCCGCACAGCCAGTGAGGTGTTTCAGACCTCCCGGGAACAGGCGCCCGATGAGTTGCGCCGGCAGGCCAAGGTGATTAACTTCGGCATCATTTACGGCATGAGCGCTTATGGACTTTCGCGGGAACTGGGCATCTCCCCCAAGATGGCCCAGACGTACATCGATCAGTACTTCCAGCGCTACAGGGGCGTAAGGGAGTATATGGAACGCACCTTGGCCCAGGCACGCGAAACCCAGCGGGTCGGTACGCTGCTGGGGCGGCTGCGCCTGTTGCCGGATATCAACAGCAGCAATGCCACCGTGCGTCAATTCGCTGAACGCACGGCCATCAATACCCCCATTCAAGGCTCGGCCGCCGATTTGATCAAAGTGGCCATGCTCCGCACCGCAAACGCTCTCAAGGAGCGCCGGCTTAAAAGCGCCATGCTGCTCTCCGTGCATGATGAAATCGTCTTTGAAGTTCCCGAGGATGAACTGCCCGCCATCCAGGCCCTGGTGCCCGAAATAATGGAGAACGTGTGGGATTTGAAAGTGCCGCTGAAGGTGAATGCGGCCTGGGGGAGCAATTGGGCCGAAGCGCATTGATGCAGAAATTGGGTGGACAGGGGTGCGCATATTTCAGCTGTAAATAGGCATCGATTGAGTTCCGGTAATTCGGAATTCGATTTGCGGCTTCGGATTTGCGGCAGGCAGCTTGGGGGGTTGGTCAATTACTCAGAAACGGAGGCATCACATGAATAAACGATTCCGGGTCGGTTCCATCGTCCTCATCATGACCATCCTGGCGATAGCGGGATGTTCAGTGCCCAGGATAACGCTTTTCGGGGACAGGGATGCGCCGCTGAAGGAGTACACGCTGCAGGGCAGCGGTCGCGGCAAGGTTCTGGTGCTTTCCATCGATGGGACGATTTCGGAAAAGCCCGAGGAAAAATTTTTGCGCGGCAAAGAGCCCAGTACGGTTCAGCAGGTCGCCGCCTACCTGAAGCACGCCGAGCAGGACCCCGAGATCAAGACGTTGCTGCTTAAGATCAATTCGCCGGGCGGAACGGTCACCGCCAGCGACATTCTCTACCATGAAATCAGCGCCTATAAAAAGCGCACCGGCGTTAAAATCGTGGCCGTCATGATGAATGTGGCCGCTTCGGGCGGGTATTACATCGCTTTGCCCGCGGATCACATCATGGCCCACCCGACCACGGTGACCGGGTCCGTGGGGGTGATTTTCTTGCGTCCCATGGTGACCGGGTTGATGGAGAAGGTCGGCCTGTCCGTGGCGGTCAACAGATCCGGCGAGCAAAAAGATATGGGATCGCCCTTCCGCTCCCCCACCGATGAAGAAGTGGCCATCTTCCAGGGATTGATCGATGGCCTGGCCAAACGGTTCCTGGACCTGGTGATGCAACACCGCCGATTGCAGCCGGACCAGTTGGCCCGGGTCACCTCCGCCCGCATCTTTTTGGCCCCGCAAGCCCAGGAGCTGGGGTTGGTGGATCAAATCGGATACTTGGATGATGCGATCGTCAAAGCCAAGGCGATCGCCGGCTTGCCCGCTGATGCGCGCGTGATCGCGTTCCGGCGTCAAGAAAAAGAAGATGACACGATTTACAATCCCGCCATCCAATATTCCGGCGGCAATGCCATTTTACCGGGTTTGGCGCAGCTGCAGGCCGTCGCGGAGGCCGACTTTTACTATATCTGGCCCGCCGCCCTGGGGCAGTGAGCCAAGGAATGCCTTTTAGGACAGACGCCGCCGGTCAAATGCCGGCCGTCTGTCCTTCACTTTGCATGTCCCTGAAAGATCAGCTTAACGTCCCGTGGCGGAACCGTCGCCTTCGCCTTTTACGGGTTCGCGCCGGACCGTCGCATCGATGGCATCATAAATCGTCTTAAATATTTCCGCGAAGTTGGTGGGCGACAACCTGCCCACCTCGATGAATTTCACGGCGATCTCTTTGCTGGCCCGCAGGATCTGTTCCTGGGTCGATTCTTTTCCCATACCGCCTCGCTCCAATCTGTAAGGATTTTGGCTTGTTAACAAATTGCCGCCAGCCATGTCAAGCTTGCCGGCGCAGCAACGATACGCCCGGATGCATCAAAATCACGACCAACAAAGAGGTTAATGGCCCGCCCTCCGTTCCGGCCAAATGCCGCTACACACCGGAAAGGCGTGTCTTCTTCAGCCGGAATTAGTGCGGACAACCGACTTCGTTTGACAGCTTGCATGAAATTCTCTATGTAGAATAGGCATTTAAGTCGTGCAATACCAAAACCAGGAGAACTGTGTCCAATGGCAACACAAGGCCGTCATCAGGTGCCCTATCCGATCGCCGCGATCGATTCGGTGCGGTCCGATCCGCTCGAACCGATTGATTACGCCTACAAGGGGCGCCGGGATATCGTCATCACCATCCGGCAGCCGGAATTTACCTCGGTATGCCCCATGACCGGTTTGCCCGATACGGGCACCCTAACCATCCGCTACCAGCCCGGTGAAACCATTGTCGAGCTCAAGTCGCTGAAGTTTTACCTGTTGCAATACCGCAACGTGGGGATCTTTTACGAACATGTCGTGAACAGAATCCTGGACGACCTGGTCCGCGTGCTGGCCCCCCAATGGATGGAAGTTCAGGGAGACTTTACGGCCCGCGGCGGCATCACCACCGAAGTGCTCGCCCGCTATGCATCTGAATAAGGAGAACGCAGCAAATGCGCGGAAATCTTACCCTGCTCGGCGCCGTCTTGATCGCCGTATTGCTTTCGGCGGCCTGCGCCAAACCGGCCTACATCCGCAGTGAACAAAGGCCTGCGTATATCGAAGCTCCGGAAAAAAGCGGGCAGTACGTGAAAAAAGCGGTCATCGCCGTCAGACCGGGTGCGCCGACGCAAGCGGGTCGTCCGGCCGAAGATCTTTTTCTGCAGGTTTTGATCAAAACCATCAAGGACAAAAACAGACGATTGACCCTGATCGCGCCCGATGATGCCGCCTATCCCGCTTTCATGAAGATTTACCATCCCATTTCGCCCCGCGATGCCTTCACGGTCGCGCAAACCGCACGCCGGCAGGGATATCACAGCATCGTGCAGGCCGCCGTAGAAAATATCCGGGTCTATGAAGAAAAAACCGGTCTGTGGTGGTTTCGCAAAAACCGCTACTTTTTAACGGTGGTCGTTTCAATGGATGTTTTCGACACCTTTACCGCCGCAAAGATGGCCGCGGAAGTCCGGGAACGAACCGTCAAAATCGATGCGGACAACTATGCGGCCCTTCTGGCTGGTTCTCCGCACGGCATTGAAGCAGTCCAGGCACTGATCGCCGATATGGCCAAAGATCTGGGCGGGCTGGCCGCCGGCGCCATTGGAAGCGGTAGATGGATCACCTCGGTGGCCGAGGTTCACAACCCGCATATCTCTCTGACATCGGGTCTTTCCGCCGGATTGCGGGTCGGAGATCGGTTTTCCGTTTTTGAGGGCCGCCGCATCATCAATGGTCTGGAGGGCGAAAAATTCATCGTGCCGGGCTATGCAGTGGCCGAGATTCAGATCACCCAAGTGGATGAAAACAGCGCCACAGCCTCATTCTCCGGATCGGCCGATATCCAGCCGGGGGATATCGCGGTGCCGGCCGGGCGCTAAAATTCATCGCTGTGCACCCCATCACGCCTAAACCGCTCCGGCAAAGCAGGCGCTTGCTTTCCCATCAGCCTTCCAGCTTCGCGGCTTCGCACATCTTTTTTGAAAAACAGATCAACTTATCGGGTTTTGCGCCGATATCAGGGATAGCGTCTCCGATGCGAACCTGGCGGCAGGCGGGATGACCTGTACAACCATGCCTGGGAGCTTTTTCCACAGTCCCGGGCAAGCCCCGGTGGGAGCTTGGATGGCTTTAGTGCTTGCCTCCCGCGCGGTCCCGAAGGAGGCCGTCAATGGATCTTCCCAGCCGGACCTGTTAAAAAACCCAACTTGCTGAATAGGATGATCGATGTTTTTAGCTGAACCAGGCGTTTCGTCATCAGACTGCAAAGAGTCCCCCGCCCAAATTCTGCAACGCATGCTCAAACGCATTTGCCGCAGCGACGAGTTTCCAAGTATTTCCAAATACCTGATCGAGATCAACCAGAAATTATCCCTCAACCCGGATACCTCCGATGCGTCCGAGCTGGCCAATGTGATCCTGAATGACTACGCCTTGACCAACAAACTGCTCAAACTGGTCAACTCCGCCTTTTACGGTTCTGCTGCCGGAAAGGTGACCACTGTCACCCGCGCGGTGGTGGTCCTGGGCTACGAGCACATCCGCCTGGCCACGATCAGCCTGGCCCTGTTCGAGCATTTCAAGAGCAAATCCAATGCCTCCGATCTGAAAGAGGCGGTGATCAGTTCCTTGTGGTCCGGTATGCTGGCACGCGAAATCGCCAAAATGGATAACGGTATCGACCCTGAAGAGGCCTTCGTGTGCGCTCTGATGGGCCAAATGGGCAAGCTGGTGATGATCTACTATCTGCCCGATGAATACCGCAAGATCATCCAGTGGATGAAGGACCATCAGGCCGGCGAATCCAAAGCCGTAAAATCGGCCTGCGGGATCACCTATGAAGATCTGGGGGTGGCCGTGGCCAAACAGTGGAATTTTCCCACCCAGATATGCCAGAGCATGCAACTCCTGACCGTGGAGGATCTGCAAAACAAAGCCAAGGCGCCTGCTAAAATGTGGGCTCTTTCCTCCTTGGTCAAAGAGCTGGGCCATAAAATCCGGGAGGGAGGATCGGGCGATATTGAAAAAACCTGCCAACATCTTCTGGAGCAGTACCAAGCCTGTATCAAGATCTCCAAACGCCAGCTCAAAACCCTGATCAGAGACTCGATCGCCAAGGTCAGCCAGCATGCCCAGGCGCTGAATTTGAAAATCGAAAGCAGCACGTTTATCAATTCTCTTTCGGCCGCCCTTCAGCCGGGCAAGGGAAACGCCGGCACCCCGGATACTGTTGGGGGCAGCGGCCAGGCGACACCGAGCTTTCAAATGACCGATGGCGCCGAGTTGAAAGCCACCTCCGCCGATCCGCTGGCCCTGAACCCCAAAGACATCATCATGGAGGGCATTCAGGAAATTTCCGAGGCCATGATGGCGGATCACAACGTCAATGACATCGCCCTGATGAGCCTGGAAATACTTTACCGCTCGCTCGGCTTTCAGCGTGCCCTGATGTTCATCCGTGACACCCACAGCCGGATGATGAACGTGCGCTTCGGCTACGGCCGCAACAGCCAGCGGCTGAGCCGCGGCGCCGGGTTTAAAGTCACCAATGCCAAAGATCTGTTTAATCTGTCCATCCAGGCCGGCAAAGACCTGGTGGTCTCCGATGCCCACGACGCCAAAATAAGCGATCTGATACCGGCCTGGTACCGGGATTCGATCGATGCGCCGGCTTTCATATTCCTGCCGGTGGTCCTCCAGAAAATCTGTATCGGGGCTTTCTATGCGGACCGCGATCAAGGAGGCCCTCCCATCAGCGAAACCGAACACCGCCACCTGAGCATGCTGCGCAACCAGCTGGTGCTGGCGATCAAGTACCGCCAGGGCGCGCGCTGAATTTCCGGCGATGACGCCCCCACCATTCCGAAGCGTCCCAAGGGCGGCCATGGCGGAGGACTCCGCAACCTGGGCGCGCAAGCTTTATGGAGCGGCCCTACGCCAAAAACGGCGGATGCCCGGACGGATGCACGCAGCATGTGCTGAGGAAAAGTGTGCCGCCTTCTTGAGGGGGTGATGGACAAGGCATAGATTTGGCATCTATATCGAATTCGATTGCGACCCCGATACCGATCCCGACCCCGAACAGTTGGTCATAATATTTGGGAATATGTGTACTTAGGGGCACTTGAACATGTTGCGTATGGCCCAAAGCGCCTGCCGCAACGCCGGGTTTGAAACCGGAAAGATGCCTGAATGAGCCAAAAGCACAACAACCTGTGGCGTTTTCTGGGCTATGCCCGGCCCTACCGCCGGCGGATTGCTTTATCCACGCTCATCGGCGTGGTCAAATACAACCTGCCGGTGGCCTTCCCGTGGATATTGAAGGAAACCATCGACGGCCCTCTTGCGGGCAAAACGGGCCGGACCGGTTTGGACCTCAACGAGCTCATGGGCCTGGCCGTGCTCCTTTTTATTGTCTACGCCGCGATCACTTACCTGCGCACCTTTATCGCCGACCGGCTCTCCCAGGCCATGAATTTCGATGTGCGCAACGATCTGTTCAGACATCTGCAGCGGCTGCCGATCGATTTTTTCCAGCGCTTTCAAACGGGGGTCATCTCCGCGCGCCTGATCACGGATGTCAACATGGCTCAGCGTTTCGTGGGACTGGCGGGCACCAATGTGTTTATGGATCTGACCAGCCTGTTTTCCATCACGGTGGTGATCATCCTGATGGACTGGCGGCTGGCCCTGGTGGCTTACTGCACGCTGCCGCTTTATGTGGTGGTCCAAAAGCGCCTGGGCGCGCGCATGAAGATCAACGCCCATGCGGCGCGCTTGCACATGGACGGCATCGAGGGGGCCCTTCATGAGACCGTGGCGGGGATTTCCGAAGTAAAAAGTTTTACCACCGAAGGCGCGGAGACGCACCGTTTCGTCGCCCGCTGCCGGTTGTACCTTGAAGCGGTCAACGAGAACATCCGCACCTATGCGGCATCGCTTTCGGCTACGGCACTGTTGACGCGCATCCCGCCCGTCCTGGTGATCTGGGCAGGCGGTTACCTGGTGTTGCGCGGCGATCTCAGCGTGGGGACGCTGATGGCTTTTTACGCTTACCTGGAAATGATTTACCACCCCCTCGATCGTCTCAGTGAGTTGAACATCCAACTGGCCAATGCAAGCGCGGCCATCGATCGCCTTTTTGAATTTTTCGACATGCAGCCGGAGACCGATGATCCCGCCGCAATTCCCCTGGTGGTGGGAAGAGGGGAGATCCGTTTCGATCGGGTGGCTTTCGGATACCGCCCCGACCAGCCGGTCTTCGATGGACTGACCCTGCGCATTCCGGCGGGCCGGCGGATCGCCCTGGTTGGGCCGAGCGGCGCAGGCAAATCCAGCCTGATCAAGCTCCTGATCCGTTTTCACGAGCCCTGGCAGGGATCTATCCGCATAGACGGGCAAAACCTCGGCATTGTGGACCTGTGCTCCCTGCGCTCCCAGATCGCCCTCGTGCAGCAGGATCTCATGCTTTTCAGCGGCACCATCGAAGACAACATCCGCGTGGGACGGGCCGAAGCCACTAATGAGGAGATCGTTCAGGCGGCTGAATACGCCAATGCCCTGCCTTTCATCAGGGAACTGCCGGACGGCTTCCAAACCCTGATCGGCGAGCGCGGCGTGCGGCTTTCCGGCGGACAGAAGCAACGCATCGCCATTGCCCGTGCATTCCTGAAGAACGCGCCGGTTCTGGTTCTGGACGAATCCACCTCCAACCTGGATGCGTTGGCGGAACAGCAGGTCTATGAGGCTCTGGAAAGATTGATGCAGGGCCGCACCACCCTGATCATCGCCCATCGTTTATCCACTGTGGCCAAGGCGGACAAGATCGTGGTGCTGGAGCGGGGTTGTATCGTTCAGGAGGGCACACACGCGGAGCTCTTACGCGAGCCAGCCGGCCTGTATACCCGTCTTTATAAAGATTTGGAGCCGGCCCAGGGTGCCCTGGTCGCAAGGAAAGGCCGCTGGATTGAAAGCCCTTAGTCCTCTACTTGAATACGATACACCCTTATGGGCTCGTCGATGCCTTTAACCGACAAGGCGGGCAGGGGGCAGGCGTCGAAATGAGCACAGATCTGATGCATGGTGTGGTCGTCGAGAAGAATTTCACCCCGGCCGGCCATGCTTTGCAGGCGGGAGGCGATGTTGACGGCCAGGCCGACCGAGGTGAATTCTTTTTTGCGCATCGAGCCCATGATGCCGGAAAACACCGTGCCTCCGGCAATGCCGATGCCGAGGCGCAGACGTAAATGCGGATGGCGTTGTTGCAGGCGCGCATCGATTTTCAAGGCTTCTCTCTGCATTTCCACGGCTGCTTCTACGGCGCGCAGGGCGTCATCCGGCTGGGCCAGGGGCGAGCCGAAAACCACCATCATGCTGTCGCCGATGTGCTTGTCCATGGTGCCCTGATAGTGATGAGCGATATCGCCCATGGGGGTAAAATAGTCGTTGTTCAGATAATCGACCAATTCCTGCGGGTGGACGTGTTGGGACATATGGGTGAAGTTGCGAATGTCCGAAAACAGGATGGTCACCTCATGCAGGCGCGGGGCCAGGGTGCCGGGGGATTGATGAATGGCCAGATAAATCGGTTCGGCCACGAATTGGCGCAGATGCTTGCGAACCCATATTTCACGAATTTTGGCGCGCAGTTCGATGTTGTCGAAGGGTTTGGTCAGGAACCCGTCGATGCCCGAATTGGTGGCGTTGATGGCCGCTTCCATGGTCGCATAGCCGGTCAGAATGATGCGCGTGATTTCCGGATTTACTTTTTCGATCGCCTGAAGGGTCTCCAGCCCGTCCATGCCCGGCATTTTGTAGTCCGAAACCACCGTGGCGATCTCACGGACATGCTCTTTGACCAAGGTGATGCCTTCCGGTCCGTTGCTGGCCGTATACACCATGTACGGTTCACGTTGAAATGCCCGCTGCAGTGAGCGGCGCACCCCTTCTTCATCATCGATGCACAAGATACTTTGCATTGTATTTCCGCTTCCCAGTGAGATTGTGGTTGACCGCAAGGAGCGTCTGTTTGCGTGCCCATGCCCGCGGATCGCCGGGGTATCACCTGGTGATCTTCATTCGTGCGGGATTGATCCTGCCGGCGCAATGCCGAGCAGATGTTCTTCCAACAGGTATGAAAGAATCGCTAAGGGCCGGCATGGGATTACGGCCGGCCTTGTTTTTTCTTCGAAATGTCTAGCGTGTCGATAAGATCGTCATTCGCTGTGGGGCCGCCATATCGCAACTGAGGGGCAGAAGATGGTTGAAGAGGTCGTTGTCAGAACAAATGGCGGCTGCGGCTGAGATGCCGAATGGCTGCCACTAGCATATGCGGATGAAAAAGGCAAACACTATTCTTTAATCCCGGCCATCGGCATCGATATCGAATTCGATTGCGACCCCGATACCGACCCCGAGGCCGGATAGTTACGTCATAATATCAGGAATATGTGTACTTAGGCCTGATATGCGGCGCTGCGGCGGGCGGCACGCTCCTGCAGGATCGATTGATGGTAGGCCATCAGCAATTCTTCAGCCTGGGCGCGCGAGGAGATGTGGCGGATGGTTTTGCGGAACTGGGCCGCCTGGGGCATTCCTTTGGCGAACCATCCCAGCCTGCTGCGCAGCATATGGCAGGCTGTGGTTTCTCCCAAATGGCGGATGGAGGCATCCACATAGGCCGACATGACTGCAAAACGATCGGCCATCGCCACGTTTTGGACGGGCCGGCCGGCCAACCGGTCGATCATCTGAGAGAAGATAAAGGGATTGCCGATCGCTGCGCGTCCCACCATGACGGCGTCGCATCCGGTGGCGGCCAACATGCGCGCGGCGTCTTCGGCCGTGGTCACGTCGCCGTTGCCGATCACCGGAATGTCCAGCGCGGCTTTGATCCGGGCGATCAAGGACCAATCGGCGCGTCCCCCAAAAGCTTGGCGGGCGGTGCGCGGGTGAACGGCAATGGCGTCCACGCCGCAGTCGCGGGCGATGCGGGCCAAGTGCAAGGCTTCGGCGCCCGAAGGCTCCCAACCGGTCCGTATTTTGATGGTCAGCGGTATGCCGACCGCCGACCGGACGGATTTCAAAATGATCTCGGCGTGGCCCAAATCGCGCATGAGGGCTGCCCCCGATCCGCTTTTGAGGATTTTTTTTACCGCGCATCCGAAGTTGATGTCGATCATATCCGCCCCGGCCGCTTCGACTCTGCGGGCCGCTTCGGCCAACAGGCCGGGGTCGCTGCCGAACAATTGAACAGCCAGCGGTTTTTCCTGCGGCGTGCTGGCGAGCAACTGCAATGTCTTGGTTGATCCATGCAGCAGGCCGTTGGCGCTGATCATCTCCGTGTAGACCAGCGCGCAGCCCGCCGATTTGGCCAAAAGCCGCATGGGCAGGTTGCTGATGCCGGCCAGGGGAGCAAAAACGGTTGGATTCTTGAGTTCGATGGGTCCTATTTTCATTTCATCTCCGGCGCAGCCGCTTGGGGATTGGCGTAGCAAAACAAACAATTGTGCCTGCACGGGTGCAAGCGGTAGCTGCCGATATCTCTGGACACGCGGCAGCCGCAGCCGGCGGACATGCGCTGTCCGCTGTCTCTGCGCAGTGAGATATCCGGACCGTAGAGGGCGGCCAGACGGTGGTTGGGGATGCAGGATGCAGCCCGCACGCCGGCTGACGCCGGAATGGCCGCAAGCAGCTCTTTTTCGCAGCACACCTGCAATGACATGTCCAGCCCGCGCAGCACCTGCGCCATCTTCGTGAGCTCAGCCGCTTTTTGCGGCATCGGCGGATCGAACAATAGCGCTTCGGAAGAGCTCATGCGTCGCTGCACCTTGCGATAGAGGTCCACAAAACTGGTGATACAGCGCCGCACGCCTGCAGCGGAAGCCCGCCCGGCAATCATCGCGAATTGATCCAGATTGTGGCCGGTGATTCCGGACCGGGTCCTGTAAAAGCAGATCGGATCGAAGCGCCAGTGAACCGCATCCGGGCCGAAACGTGCGCATAGCCGGTCCAGTTGGGCCAGGCGCTCCTCCAAAGGAGGCACCTGCGGTTCCAGAAGGGTCTGGGCCGAGTTGATGGTGAAGTTGAAAAAAAGCCCGTAGCCCTTTTGAACCAGTCGCTCGCCGTACCCGCCTTCAAGGAAAGGACCGAAATTTTTGGACCAGAAGACGATGCAATGAACCTGATCGGCCCCGGCCGGCACGTGCGTTGCCCTTTGCCCGAACGGATGGTCCACTTCGAAAAAGCCCCGATCGATCTGCGTCATGAACCAGGGCATATAAAAGGCGGGGATATCGGTTCTGCGGGAGGCCGAAATGACGATCCGTGACATCTATTTTTTCTTGAGGTCTCTCAGAGAGATGACCTTGCCTTTTTTATCCCCCGTTTCTTCGGGAGGCGTCTTTTCCCGTATTCTCTTTTTCAGCGGGCTCACCACTTTTTCCAATCGCATGGGTTTGCCGTCCATGGTGAATGTTTCGCCGTTGATATAGACGTCCCGCAGAATCCATGTGACCTCCGTCAGCGGGATCTGCAGCAGCAGCAAACTGACATGGTACCATCCGCGTTTGACATCGGGCTCGATGGCTTCGATGCGGGCAAATGCCTGGGGCTGGTCTTGCATATAGATCAGCACGAGATCGTTGATATCCGCCATAAAAAACATGCCTCTTGATCATATGTGTGCGATGGGCGCCATGATGGCATAAAGCCCGGGGCTTGTAAAGCGGGGATGAACAGCCGGCATGCGCCCGCTTCTGTACACCGGCAATTCCGGCCCGATGACCC
Source organism: Desulfobacteraceae bacterium (assembly GCA_003599575.1). Lineage (GTDB taxonomy): Bacteria > Desulfobacterota > Desulfobacteria > Desulfobacterales > Desulfosarcinaceae > Desulfatitalea. The sequence goes on from QZKV01000048.1 coordinate 22,320, forward strand.
AAAAGGCGCCCCCCCGGCGTCGATAAACGGGCATGAACAATTGAAGCTCGGCGCATACTCATGAACAGTATTCATTAAATTACCTGGATTTCGGAAGTTGCTCAATTCTATGGGAAATATGTTTAAGGCCCAGGGGAAATGGCTTGACACGCAAGGGGTGAATTGATAGCTGAATGAGTGTTCATTCATTGCCAGCCAGTACCACCCAAAGGCCGGATGGCTGCGCGCCCGGCCGTATTCGGCGATAACTGCTTAAGGTATCAAGGAGGGGTCATGACTAGAAAGATCAGACAGGCAGCGGTCATAGGGTCAGGCGTAATGGGCGGAGGCATTGCCGCCTTATTGGCTTCCGCCGGCATCAAAACACTTTTGTTGGACATCGTTCCGCCGGATTTGAAAGAAGAAGAAAAAAAGGATCGCAAAGCCCGCAACCGCATTGTCGCCGCCGGGCTGGAAAACGTGCGCAAATCCAAGCCGGCCGCCTTGATGCAGGCCAAAGATATCGAGCTGATCTCCATCGGCAATATGGAAGATGATTTTGCTAAGCTGGGCGGGTGTGACTGGATCGTGGAAGTGGTGGTGGAGAATCTTAAAATCAAGCAGGCCCTGCTCAAACGCATCGAAAAAGTCCGTAAGCAGGATGCAATTGTTTCTTCCAACACCTCCGGCATCCCGCTCAAGGCCATGAGCGAAGGATTGAGCGATGCGTTCCAGCAGCATTTTCTGGGGACCCATTTTTTCAACCCGGTGCGCTACATGAAACTGCTGGAGATCATTCCCGGAGAAAAGACCTTGCCCGAAGTGTTGAAGTTCATGGCCGACTTCGGCGAGCGCAAGCTGGGCAAAGGCGTCGTTTGGGCCAAAGATACGCCCAACTTCATCGGCAACCGCATCGGCGTTCAATCCTCGGCGCGCAGCATGCAGCTGATGGTCGAACACGACCTGACCATTCCCGAGGTGGATGCCCTTTTCGGTCCGGCCATGGGCCGTCCGAAAACCGGCATGTTCAAGACCACCGACCTGGTCGGGTTGGATATCGCCTATCATGTGGCCAAGAATACCTATGACCTGGTCAAGAACGACGAAGCCCGCGACAGTTTTATCCTGCCTGATTTCGTTCAGAAGATGATGGATAAGAAAATGTTGGGCAACAAGACCAAGGGCGGATTTTACAAGACCGATCTGACTCCCGAGTGGAAGAAGATCCGCAAGGTCCTTGACCTGAAGACGTTTGAATATACGACCTATGACAAAGTCGAGTTCCCCTGTCTGGCCGCGGCCGCCAAAGCCAAATCGCCCGAAGAGAAGATTCAGTCCATGGTGTTCGGCGACGACAAGGGATCAAAGTTCGTCTGGCGCGCAGTGGCCGAAAACCTGATCTATGCCGCCAACCGCATCCCGGAAATCGCCGACACGATCGTCGAGGTGGACAATGCCATGCGCTGGGGTTTCGGCATGGAACGAGGGCCCTTCGAGGGCTGGGACCTGATGGGCGTCGCGCGCGTCGTGGAACGCATGGACAAAGAAGGTTTGAAAGTGCCCGAGAAAATTAAGAAAATGCTCGCGGCCGGTCATACTTCTTTCTATAAGGTCGAAAATGGCCAACGCTTCTTCTATGATTTCGCCAGCGCAAGCTACAAACCCATCCAGACATCCCAGACGATGATCGATCTTGCCATGCTCAAGGCGGACAACAAGGCCGTCTTCGGCAATTCTTCGGCCACACTGGTCGATCTGGGCGACGGGGTGTTCTGCGCCGAGTTTCATACCAAGATGAACTCCCTGAATGACGGGATCATCGAGTTTCTGGAAAAAGCCCATGATTATGTGGATGCCAACGGTGTCGGGCTGGTGATCGGCAACCAGGCCGCCGGGATGCCCGGCGCCTTTTCGGCCGGCGCCGATCTGCGGCAGGTCCGCGAAGCGGCCGCGGCCGGTGCCTTCGCCGATATCGAGGCGGGTGTCAAACGCTTGCAGGATGTCATCCAGCGCGGCCGGTACAGCAGTTACCCGGTCGTGGCGGCACCCTTCGGGATGGCGCTGGGCGGCGGCGCTGAACTCTGTCTGGGCGCCGATCGCATCGTGGCGCATGCCGAACTGTACATCGGGCTGGTCGAGATCGGTGTGGGGCTGCTTCCCGGCGGCACCGGTTGTTCCGCCCTGTGGCGCAAAATTCTCGAGAACATACCTGATTCGGTCGGCGAAGTGGAATTGACCAAGTTCTTTCTTCCCGTGTTCCAGGCGATCGGTATGGCCAAAGTCTCGACTTCTGCCGCCGAAGCCCGTGTCAACGGCTTTTTGGGACCCAAGGACCGCATCGTGTTCAACCGAGATCACCTGATCGGCGAGGCCAAGAAAGAGGTCCTGCGCATGGCCGACGACGGATATGCGCCGCCGGTCAAGCGTCCCATCCGCGTGTTCGGCGAGGCGGCCTTCGGCATGGTCAATGCCGAACTGCTCAACATGCAGGGCGCCGGATATGTCAGCGAGTATGATGCCTATTTGGCCAGCCGTATCGCATCGGTCATCGGCGGCGGCCAGGCGCGCACCGGAAGCTACGTGAGCGAAGATGGCTTGCTGGCCTTGGAACGCCTAACTTTCGTCGACCTGCTGCGGCAGGAAAAGACCATCGCGCGCATTGATCACATGCTCAAGACAGGCAAGCCGCTGCGCAATTAGGCCGCCGCGTGGAGTATCTATCAGAAAACAACCCAACATTTCCGTGGAGGGATACCATGAAAGAAGCGTATATCGTCAGTGCCGTTCGGACCCCGGGCTGCAAGCGTGCCAAAGGCGCCTTCAAAGACACGCTGCCCCTGGATTTGATTTCCTTCATATTGAAAGCATCGGTAGACAAAATAAAACTCGACCCGCAGGAGATCGATGATGTGATGGTCGGCTGCGCTTTTCCCGAGGCCGAACAGGGGCTGAATATCGGTCGCAATGCGGCCAAGTTGGCCGGATTCCCGGACAAAGTCTCCGGGGCGACCGTGAACCGGTTCTGTGCCTCCGGCCTGGAAGCGATTGCGGACAGTGCCTTGCGGATCATTTCGGGCTGGGCCGATGTAACCGTCGGCGCCGGCATCGAGTCCATGACCTATGTGCCTATGGGCGGCAACCTGCCGCGCCCCTATCCGGATTTGAACAAAAGGGAGATCGATCTGTTCATCTCCATGGGTATGACCGCGGAAAATGTGGCCAACCGCTACAAAGTCACGCGGCAGCAACAGGACGAGTTCGCCTATCATTCACAGATGAAGGCCGCCAATGCCCAGAAGAAGGGCCTGTTTACGGAAATCGTACCCACTCCGGCCGCCAAGTTCGTTGCCCAGGCCGACGGGACCTTTAAGCGTGAAACCTTTATCCAGAGTTTCGATGACGGCGTGCGCGACGATACCACTGTAGAAGGTTTGGCCAAACTGCGACCGGCATTCTCTTTGACCGGCTCGGTCACCGCGGGCAATTCCTCGCAGACCACCGATGGTGCGGCTGCCGCGGTTTTAATGAGCGGCGAAAAAGCAAAGGCCTTGGGGATCAAACCTATTGCCAAATTCAAGCTGTTCACCACCATCGGCTGCCGCTCCGATGAAATGGGCGTAGGGCCGCGCTATGCCATTCCCAAGCTGCTGGACAAAGCCGGATTGACCATCGACGATATCGGCGCCTGGGAAATCAACGAAGCCTTTGCTTCGCAAGCGCTTTACAGCATCCGCGAATTGGGACTGGAAAAGTATATGGATCGCATCAACATCAATGGCGGTGCCATTGCCCTGGGCCATCCATTGGGCTGCACCGGGGCCAAGCTGTGCGCCACACTGCTGGCCAACATGCAGGCCCGCGGCGCCAAATATGGTGTGGAATCCATGTGCATCGGCGGCGGCATGGGCGCCGCCGCGCTGTTCGAATTGTGTGAGTAACCCTGGCTTTGTGATGCCAACCAACCGCATCTGTTCTTCCTGCCTAACTCAAAGGCCGCCGCAAGGCGGCCTTTGAGTTTTCTGCAGAAGGAAAAGTCATTGCCGGATGGTGACTTGTAACCATTTGAGGGACAGCGATTCGCTCGGCGAGGATTTTTCGGGGCTCCGCGCTCTACTGCTTGGATTTTTTTCTTGTTCTCACAAAACCGCGAAGCCGCGAAGAAGCGCAGGATCAACGATCAACGGGGGCGGACAGCGCCGCGCGCACGGTGGCGCTGATTTCCTTCACCAGGTATGGTTTTTTCAGGCAGGCCAGAACACCGCTGTCCAAGGCGGTTTGAATTCGCTCGCATTCCGAGTAGCCGCTGGCCAGGATCACTTTCTGGCCCGATCGGATTTCGGAGATGCGCCTGAAGGTCTCCAGCCCGTCCATGCCCGGCTCCATGAGCATATCCAGGATCACCAGATCCACCTGCCGTTCCTTTAAGAATTCTATCGCTCCTTCGCCGCTGCCGACCGCAGCGACCTTGTATCCCAAGCGTTCCAGAATGTCGGAAGCGATCCGGCGCTGATCCGCGACATCATCGACCAGCAAAATGCTTTCTCCACTGCCCAGGCAGGCCTCCGGCTCGAGCTCATCCTTTGCAGTGAACTGCTTCCCGGGCACTGCGGGAAAATAAAGGGCGAATTCGGTTCCCTGGCCCGGCCGGCTTTCGAGTTCGATCCGACCGTTGTGGTCCTGAACCGTTCCCCAGACCACGGCCATCCCCAAACCTGTGCCGCTGCGTCCCATCACTTTTCGGGTGAAGAACGGCTCGAAAATCCGCTCCCGGTCTTCGGAGGCGATCCCCGATCCGGTGTCTTTGATTTTAAGCGCTACATAGGACCGGATTTCCGCTCTTTCTCCATCATCCAGCGAAGGGTGATACTCCAGAACATTGTTTTCCGTTTTGAGCGTGATCAGGCCGCCCTCGGCGGGAATGGCCTCAAAGGCGTTGTTCATGAGATTCATCAGGGTTTTGGCCAGATGAACCGGGGAGCCCATAATGCTTTCCAGGTTGTGGGCCAAGTCGACTTTGACGCGGATGCGGGGGTATAGCGATCTGAGTTTCAGGTGCTCCGGGCTGATCAGGTACTCGTTTACGATTTGATTGATATCCACCGGTTCGTAGGTGAGCACCCCCCGCCGGGCCAGCGTCAACAAGTCCTGAACGATTGCCGCGGCCTTTTCGCCGGATGTTTGTATGATGCGCACCTTTTTGCGCAGCGGGCTGTCCTCCGGCAGATCCAAAAGCATCAGTTCCGGATAACTGACGATTCCCGATAAAACGTTGTTGAGATCATGGGCCACAGCTCCGGCCAGTGTGCCGATCGCCTCCATTTTTTCAGCCCGGGCAAGCCGCACCACCAGCGCCTTTTTTTCCTCCTGGGCATTGATCTGGGCGGTGATATCGGTAAAAATGCCGTTGGCGCCGGTAATCCTGTCGCCCACCACAACAGGTTTGCCGGAGGCTTGCACCCAGCAAAAGTCACCCGTCTTGCGAAGCAGCCGGTAGCGCGAAATGTGGACATGTCCGGCGAAAAGGTCCGCCAGCTGCTCGCGTAGACGGTTCTTATCATCCGCATGGATGAAATCGGCGATCGGCCTGCCCAGAACAGCTTGGGGAAAATGGCCGGTCATGCTCTCGAATGCCGGGCTGACATAAGTCAGCTTTCCTTGAGCGTCCAGTGAGAAGACCACTTCATTGATGGTTTCGACCAGTTCTCGAAAGCGCGCTTCACTGACCTGTAGCGCTTCTTCGGCACTCTGCAGGCGCGAGATGTCCTTGATCAGAATCACTTTGCCGGCAGGTTGATCGCCGTCCACGATCGGGGAACTGGAAAGAATCACCGGAACGCTGCGGCCGGACTTTGTCTTCAACTCCAGACGCCGGTTTTCAATGCGGTCCTGACACCAGACCGGTCCGGCTGTGATATTAACCGGATCGCCGATGTTCAGGATTTCCGCAATGGGTCTGCCTTCCAGCAGTTGCCGGCCGCACTCCAGGCATTCTTCCACGGCCCGGTTCACCCGTACGATCCGTCCCTTGAGATCGGTCAGGATCAGCAGGTCCGACATGGCGGTGATGATGTTTTCGGCCGCCGCGGCCGGTGAAATGACCAAAAAGCGGTGTTTGACAATCGAATAACTCAACCCCGCCGCCCAGACCAGGCATACCACATTACCGACCGGCGGTATCGTCTCCCATTCGAGCAAGGGGGCCACTGTGTCGGTCAGTGAGGCCAGTCCGAGTCCGATGTTGGTATAAATGAAAAAAAGGCGGGCCTGGCGTTTGAGCGGGGCACCGGACGGCTGCCGGATATAGGCCAGCAGCATGACCAAACCGGCTATCATGACGGAAGAGTAGAAGGTAATGAACATCCACGCCCATGGAGAGTCGGACCAACGGTGGGCCCACCCGTAAGGCATACGAACGAAGTCGGACACAATCAAACGGTGGAACTGCGCCACCAGCAGGATGGCTCCGGCGGCAACGGCCAGGCGCAAAAACCAGCGGTCGCGCGGCCGTTGAGACCTGCCGGTCAGGACCTGAACGAACCACAACAGGGCCGGGGCCAAGCCGATCCACCCCACAGTGAACGTGGAACTCCATAACCAGGCCATTTCCAAGGATATGCCCGGTGTGCTGAGGGCCACTTTTTCAATGCTCCAGACCGCCAGGCAGGCGATGAACAGGGCGCAGGAACGGTTGAGACGATCGCCGGGATTCTGGAAAAGGACGTACAGGCAAATCGCCAGGTAGGACAGTAAGGCAAACAGATGGATTTGCGAGAGGATCATGGCGGCTACTGGTCCGATGGCGGTGAACTAAGGTGGACGGCAAAGCAGCATCCTATAGCAGGCCGGATGCGGCTATCGCAGCATGCGTCCAGCTCATCCATATTTATAATGATCCATGGATGCTGTCCACTTTTCTTTTGCCAGGCGTGGAATATCTATGTGTGTCTCCCGCAGCGGTTTCCCGCCTCGGCGGCAGCGGCAGGGGCCCCGTCCAATCCAGCCGGGAAGCTGGTCAGGGAGCGATTGTGCTCGTGACAGAGAGAAAAACCCAATCTTCAGGCCGGCAGAGCTGCGGCAGTTCGTCCGGCAAGACGGGCTGCCGATTGTACAGGATATCTTGAGCGCCGCGCAGCGATGTTGCCTCGCCCTGCCGCAGGTGCGCCGCAATATCTTTTCCTTTGACCCATACCCCGCGGGACAACAGCAGTGCGCAGAGTTCTTTGGCCACCAGGTTGAACAATTTCAGGGTGACCATCGTTTTTGCCTGCGGGCCGGTCTGCACAGTGGTATCGGTATGGGAAATCTCCTTGCGCAAAACGGCCAGAACGCCGCCCTTGCGCAATGTTGCGCCGGCCAGGCCGGGCAGGGCCGCCGACAGCGCGATCACATCCCCGCCGGCGATGCGGATGTGCGCCACGCGATCGACCGCCCGCCCGTTGACAAAGATGGTCTGGATACGCTGATCCACATAATCGGCCGGGATGGCCAACTGGTCGCACAGCAGTTCACTCAAAGCAATGCCGGCGCGGGTCTGGATGCCCACGCCGGCACTGAAGAAAGGGATCAGGCCAGCAAACGCCGGCGGGGGCAGTCGCATGGCCAGAGTGGCTGAAGGTGTCATGGATTCCTAAAAAAGGGGCGCCGGCCTGCGGCGCCCCGGTCAGGTTCATTATCCAGCGCCGATCAGAAGTTGAAAACCTGATCCAGTTCTTTGTCGCCGACCTGGAAGGTTATTTTGTGAGGGGCCAGCGGCTCATTTTTGAAGTAATCCGGGAGCCGGTCGTGGGCGGCGGTCAGACCGGCCGCCGCATTGAACGTGCGCTCCTGGGCCAGAACCGTCTGGCCGAGCTTGACGAAATCATTTCCTGTCATGTTCATGCCCGCAAATGCGCCGATCAAATCCATATAAGCCTGGAAGGTTTCCGGCTGATCGAGGATGGCGAAAGCGATGAACAAGCACATGCCCGTTGAATCGAGAGCGGTGGTGGCGACCTGCAGGTTGCGCGACAGTTCGATCTGGCCCTGAGGCTTGAGAGGATCGACGCTGCCGCCCACCCCCAGCACATTGGCGGTTACGGCATAACCGGCGGTGTGGTCCGCGCCCATGGTGCTCGTGGCATAGGTTACACCCATGCCCTGGACCGCCCTGGGATCGTAGGCCGGCATGGATTGCCCTTTGACCACGGGGACGCGTTCCACGCCGAACACTTTGCCGGTCACGGCCGCCCCGCTGCCCAGGATTCGCCCCAGAGGCGTGCCCTGACCCACCTCTTTGACCAGGCGGATGGCGGCCTGGGCGTCGCCGAACTTGGCCAATCCCCCATCCATGGCCACAGCGATGGTGGCGCCCATTTCGATGGTGTCGATGCCGAAATCGTCGTCCAGGCGGTCGATCTGGGCGATCGCATCGAGGTCGTCGATACCGCAGTTGCCGCCATGCGCCCAGATCGTTTCGTACTCCGGCTGCTTGGTGACGAAACGGCCGTTTTTATCGTAGAAAGTGCCCGAGCAGCGGATCACGCAGCCCCGATGGCACCCGTGGGTGGCCGCACCTTCCCCGCCGCGGCTGTTTTCCAGCGCGGCCTGGGCTTCGCCGCTGATCTTGGCCGCGCCCTCGAATTGGCCCTGCTTGAAGTT
>QZKV01000018.1 GCA_003599575.1 Desulfobacteraceae bacterium
GCTTTTGGGCGGTACGCGAGTTGGGAGTCAGCATGACCTCGCTGGCACGCAAATTAGGCATTTCAACTGTGGCTGTAAGCAAGTCGGTGAAACGTGGGGAGGATATTGTAAAAAAAGGAGGTCATAAGCTTGATTTAAGTTAATAAGTTAAGGGCGTCCCCTTCCCTCTTCCCTCCTTACTGACCCTGACTCCTACTGAGGAGAAATGCATTTATGAAGGTTTTTGGAAGGCCTGGACCGATCAACACTGATGAAGTTATCGAGATTGTCAAAGCTGCCTCATTTAAATATGAATATCTGGTGGTGGCTTCTATCACAGGAGATTCTGCACTTAAAATTGCAGAAAGAATAAAAGACATAAGAGTAATCTGTGTTACCTGTCCTCAAGGGATGAACTGGGAGGTAGAGAAAATGGATGAGGGGCCTTTTGCCGCCATCCCTGAACTGGACCAGATTCGAGCTGACTGGTTAAAAAAAGGCTTAACAAGCGTACCCATGGAAATTACCAAAGAGAACAGGGATCGGCTTGACAAGCTCAAGATCAAGGTTGTCCAAGGAACCATACCCTTCTTTGGGCCGACTTTCTCAATGCGTGTGCATTTGCGGAAGGTAACCGGTCTCGACCTTATTGCAAAGACGCTTGAAATGATCTCGACAGGAACTTTGGTATGTCTGGAATGTGTCTTGATGTCTATTGATGCTGGAGTAATCCCGGAGGGTAAGGAAGTTATAGCATTAGCGGGAACTGAACGGGGGCTTGATACCGCGTGGGTCATCAAGGGTAGTGCTTCGTCCAATCTGTTTCATCCATCGAAAGGGGCCCGGTTTATCGAATTGTTGGCAAAGCCGGGCGTTTCTATAATACCAGATGTCGGCATAGAGTATCTAAGATGATTCAAGCGAAGTTGTGCTCAATCCTTGATGCGGGATGAAAAACCGCTTAGGTAGTAGAATAGATCACCTACCGTAAAGGGATGAACAAAGGGCAACGTCCCCGGGACCCGGTTCAGAACAGCTATCGAGCATTGATCTGAGGAGAGGTAAACGACTATGAACATCGGCAGATTGGCGCAAGACAACATTCAAAGGTTCGGCGAATACCCGTTTGTCTACTTTGCGGGACAATGGCATACCAACGTGGCGATGAATCGCCGCGCCAATCAATTGGGCAATGCCTTAAAGCAGCTTGGCGTTCAAAAAGGGGACCGCGTGGGTGTGCAGCTGTTGAACAGCACCCAGCTCATGCAAGTCTTTTTCGCGGTGTTTAAAATAGGCGCCGTACTGGTTCCGGTGAATCCCTCCTTGCGGGTCAGCGACCTGGGCTATTTGTATGCCGACGCCGGACTGGTGGCCTTGATCAGCCACACCGATTACCTGGAAGCCATCAGGGCCGCCCGTCGGGATGCGCCGCAATTGAAGCATCTGATTTTGACGGGTGAAACCATTCCCGATGATACCCTCTCTTTTGACAGGATCACCGAGCAGGCCTCGGACCAACTGGTCACCGCGGAAACCGACAACGACGATACGGCGGTTCTGATCTATACTGCGGGCACCACCGGCAACCCGAAGGGTGTGATGCTCACCCATTACAACTGGTATACCCATGTCACCGGATATTATGACCAGGTGCTGCTCGACAGCTGGGGAGTGGCGGTGCAGGGCACTGTCCGGGAGCGTTCAGGCCCGGACGGCGCAAGTGCGGAAACCCGGGACGAGATTTTCGGAGTCAGCCGGAATCGCACTTCTCTGATCACCCTGCCCCTGTTTCATGGCTATGGTGTGTTTGCCCTGAACCTGGAGTTTCTGACCGGAGGCAAACTGGTGCTGTTGGGGCGCTGGGATGCCGAAGAAGCCATGCGCTGTATTGATCAATTTAAGATCACCGAGTTTCGCGGCGTGCCCACCATGTACATCCAGGTGCTGAATCATCCGGAAGTGGACCGCTATGATTTGAGTTCCTTGAAAACATGCATTTGCGGCGCCGCTCCCATGCCCCTTGAAGTGGCCCGCCTGTGGCAAAAAAAATTCGGGGTGCCTATATGGGAAGGCTACGGCCTCAGCGAAGCGACCACCGTGAACTGCGGCAACATCGCCCTTAGAAAACCGCCCAAATATGGATCGGTGGGCACATGCTACCAGAAATGCAACACGATCAAGATCTTCGACGAAAACGACCACGCACAAGCGCCGGGACAGTTGGGCGAAATCGTCATCAAGGGCCCCGGGGTGATGAAAGGCTACTGGAACAAACCGGTGGAAACGGCTGCGGCCCTGCGCAAGGGATGGCTGCATACCGGGGATGTCGGATACATGGATGAAGAAGGATACCTCTACATCACCGACCGAAAAAAGGATCTGATTATCCGGGGCGGAGAAAATGTCTACCCCAAGGAGGTGGAAAACGTTTTGTACCAGCATCCCCAGGTTCTGGAAGCAGGCGTCGTCGGCATTCCCGATCCGGTCTACGGCGAAACCGTCAAGGCGTTCGTCGCCCTGAAGACACGCGGTGGAGCAACCGCGGAGGAGCTGATAGCCTACTGCAAAACACATCTGCCTTCCTACAAGCGGCCCACAGCCATTCAATTCGTGGATGCGCTTCCCAAAAGCGCCGTGGGCAAAATATTGCGCCGCGAGCTGCGCAAGATGATCTGAGCCCCCCTGGGGTTTCAAGGAATTTGGTTGCGCAACCAGCCCACCTCGAGGATACGCTTGGCCCGAGGTGTTGCTGTCCGGCCGTGCAACCAGGTCAAGGGCGATCGTCACACCGATGGCAACCCCCTGCCCTGGCTCCAGGTCCGAGAGGTACTCGACCGGAAATCCGAAATGCTTCGCAATCTCCTCGGAACGTTGCCTTCATGAACACCTCCGCTTTTCTAAATGATACTGCTTTTATTGGTTACCAATGCCAACACTTGTTCAAAGATATTCAATCCTTCTTCCAGTTCCTGTTTCTCAATATTCAGGGCCGGGAATATCCGGATGCCTGTGCCGTTGGTCTGGGTGACCAACAATCCTTTGTCCAAGCAGTCATCCTTTACTTTTGTCGCTATCGATTCTTTATGAAAATCAATCAGAAGGAGAAGACCTTTCCCACGTGTATCGGAAATGATATCCGGATGTCCGGCTTTCAAATCAGACAGGCGTTTCATGGCCGCAGCGCCCATTTTTTGGACGTGTTCGGCGATCCTGTTTTCCAGAAGGTAATTGATTACCGCATGGGCCACGGCACAGCCAAGGGGGTTGCCGCAGTAGGTGCCGCCGTGATCGCCGATCTGGATCTTCTGCGAGACCCAATCGGATACGGCAAAGGCCCCCAAGGGGAAACCGCCCGCGATTCCCTTGGCCATGGTCATAAAATCCGCTTTCACTCCCAGCGAGCCGGTCATGAACATTGGCCCGGTCCGGCAAAAGCCGGTTTGGATTTCATCCATGATGAGTAAGCTCCCGTTGCCATGACATAGCTTCTCGACCTGCGGCAGGTAATCCTCTGACGGCACCCGCACCCCGCCTTCCCCCTGCACAGGTTCAAGGATCACGGCGGCCACGTTCTTATCCAGGCTCCTTTTCAATTCAGCGAGATCATTATAGGCCACAAAGCGGTAGTTGGGCATCAAGGGATTGAACTTATCGCGATGCTTGGATTGCCCGGTAGCGGAAGCCGTGCTGATGGTCCGGCCGTGGAAGCTCCCCTGAGCGGAAACAACGTCCGTACGGCCGGTGGTCTTGCGGGCCAGCTTGATGGCCGCATCATTTGCCTCGGCACCGCTGTTGGTAAAAAACACATGCGTCAGGTGACCGGGCAATACTTCCCGGAGTACGGATAACAAATTGGCCCGGGCCGGGGAATAGGTGAGCCCTGAATTGGGGTTCTGGATGATCTTTTTACCCTGCTCAATCAAGGCCTGCAGGACAACCGGATGGGAATGCCCCAGGCTGGTTACTCCCCAGCCGGCCGTAAAATCAAGGAACCGGTTCCCCTCCTCATCCCAGACATAGACCCCTGCACCCCTTTCAATGGAGATCTTTTGCTTCTTGAAAACCCGCACCATTAAACTGTCTTCGATTTTAAAGGTATCCAGGCTTGACATCTTTTACTCCTTTCTGCCACGAGCCGTGAAAGCAGTAGGTTTTGCTTCGCATACAACGGGAATATCATTTCCAGCCAGCGTATTCTCCAGTTCACGCGTCTCTTGCTTGGCCATATTGACGGCTGAAAAGACAAACCGGCATTGTTCTTTGGCAAGCAGGGCATCTGCCGCGTCCCCGACAATCAACCCTTTGACCTTCTCAGGGATATCCGTATCCATGAGCCAGCGATTGTTCACCGCGTCTTCATAGCGCTTCCCGGCCGACCTCGCAGAAGCGGCTACATACCGGACTTCGAACCAGGGGTGGTTGTTTAACAGCCTGATGTAGTTCTGCCCTACCATTCCCGTGGCACCGATAACACCGCACGCAATTTTTTCCATCGGCTCTCCTCCTTTTCATTTCCCTTGGTCTTCTTGTTATGTGCCTTCGTAGTCCGAAAATTTTTTCAAAAAAAAGCCCGGGCACTTTTAAGCGCCCGGGCTTGGTGGTTTTTTATCTCAGAAGGGAACTAAATGATCAAACCTCCCTTAGAAAGACCGCGCCAAGCCCAGCCACGCTTGGTTCGCCTGGTAGTCTTGCGAGCGATCATGTTTGCGGAGGTATTCATTACAGTTGAATCCATCGGCTTATTGTTCTTGACCGCCATTTATGAAATAAAGCCCCTGATAAGTCAATATAATTGTCTTCGATCCATGAATGGCAATGTACAGCCTCAGAATCATCCTTTGATGACGCGCGGCAACAGCATCTGATGGTGCGGGCAGATCGATTGAGGATTCTGGTACACCGCGCCGGCGAAAGCGCGCAGGTATTTGCGCAGTTCGGTCATCTTGGCAATTTCGTCCACCATGCCTTTCCTGGCGCAGTACATCGGCCGGGAGTTGTCATAATACTGCTGGACCATCTCATTCATCTTCTCGATAACCGGCTTGAGCGGCTTGCCGGCGGACTTCTCCTTGACCAGGCGCCTGGAGAAACTGGCGGCCGCGGCGGTTTCGCCATGCATGACATAGATTTCCGTGGTGGCGACGCCCAGGGTGAAGGCATTGTGACGGTTGGCGACCGGCCCGCCCATGACATAGTGGGCGGCCGCGGTGCCTTTGCGCAGAACCACCAGCATCATGGGCACGCCGCTTTGCTGGATGGAGTAGACCAGCGACTGGCCCAGCCCGAGCAGTTCGGCTTTTTCGGCAATGTCGCCCACATCGATGCCGCTGGTATCCTGAAACCAGATGACGGGCACGCGGTCGCGGCTGCACAGGGTGATGAATTCACTCATCTTGATCAATCCCTGACGGTAGAGTTTGCCGCCGATGCCGGGATAGTCGGCGTACTCGGGATAGTTTTCACCCAGCCAGCCCTGGCGGTTGCCGATGACCCCGACCAGAAAGCCGTCCATTTTGACCAGGCCGGTATAGATTTCGGGGCCGTACCCGGGCTTGAACTCCATGTGCTCGCTGCCGTCCACCAGGCGGGCCAGCACTTCGTCGAAATCGTAGATCTGCTTCTGGTTGAACGGCACCAGCGTATAGAGATCTTCCCCATCGAACAGCGGTTCGACCGGCTCGGCCACGCGGAAGAATTTCGGATTGTACGCGGGCATGTCGCGCATGAACTCCTTGACCCCGTCCAACACTTCGGTTTCGGTCTCGTAAACATAACGGAAAAAACCGGTCTGATCGTAATGAATACCGACGCTGCCGGGAGGTTTGGCCTTGAATTGCTTGGCCGCGTTGATGAGCTGTTCGGCGCCTTCTTCGTCAAAATAGCCTTTGGGCGACATGCCGCTGAGAATGCCGCCGCCGCCCACGGCGATATTGCAGTTCTTATGGGCGAACAGAACGGTCGGGCTGATGCTCTGGTACCCGCCGCCGGCCGGGTTGGTACCATAGATAGCGGCTAGGATAGGAATGCCCAGGGTATTTAATTCGGCGTGGCGGAAAAAGGGCGTGCCGCCGCAACGGCGGTTGGCGTAAAACTTCTCCTGTTCGGTGAGCTTGACACCCGAGCAGTTGACCAGCCAGACCAGGGGGATATTCAGACGCGTGGACAAATCGGTGACCCGCAGGATGTTTTCATATTGACCCGGCAACCATGCGCCGGCCATCACCTTATTGTCGAACCCGATGATCACGGCCCATTTGCCGGCGATACGTCCGATCCCATCGATGACGTTGACCGTGCCCTCTTCATTGTCTTCGGGATTGAACAGGGTGTGCAGCGGGCACCAGGAGCCCTCATCGACCAGATACTTAAGGCGCTGAAAAACCGTGAGTTCGCCGCGCGCGTTGATTTGCTCGGTGGGAAAGCCGGCGTTCTTGACCTTTTCAACAGCCTTGTCCACCTCCTCTTCGATTTTTTTGATTTGATCCACATTGCCTTGTGCACTTTTGATCTGGCCTGGATTGAGCGCCCGGCCGAAGGAATTCATCTTCTTGAAATAGGGCCGCATGGTTTAGTCTCCAGCTTGTCTTTGATGGCCGCTCTGGTATACGGCCGTAAAGTAGGTAATTTTCTATAAGCCAAAAAAGTTTGTCTGTATTGTTCCAAGGATTGGACACCTCGCCGCAATCCCGAAAGTGGCGGGAAGATGAGTCCCGAGGAATGATTTTCAAACCGCTTCCATGGGCCATATTCCCTTGTCTTCCAGAACACCGCGCAGCACCTTCAATGCAATGTTGACGGTCGGAATTCCGGCATAGGTAAACGTTTGAAAAATCACTTCGGCGATCTCCTGCGGGGTGCAACCCACATTAAGCGCCGCCAGAATATGCAGCTTGAGTTCATCGCTTCGACCCAGCACCGTCAATACGGCTACAGTGACCAGTTGACGAACAGGATGAGAAATTTTCTCCCGTCCGTACATCCGGCCGGTAATAAACAAAGAGAGCTGCTTGCCCAGCTCCGGATCGAAGGCCCGCCAAACATCCACGGGCTTTTCTTCGGTGACTCCTTTGAAGTAAAGAGCCGCCACTGCTTTGGTTTTTTCTTTGACCTGATCGTCCATCTGCTCACTCTCCATAAGCCTAATCCTGCGGCGGATAACCCAACAACCCAATAAACCCAACGAACTCAGCAAACCCAACAAACTCAACAAACCCAACAAACCCAACAGATCAACATCCCAGATAGGCCGCTTTGACCTTCGGTTCATTGATCAGTCTGGCCGCCGGGCCTTCCAGAACGATTTGTCCGGTTTCCAGAACATAGGCGAAATCTGAAATCTGCAAAGCGGCGCGAGCGTTCTGCTCAACCAGCAAAAGGGTCATCCCGCTGGTGTTGAGCTGTTCGATCGTCTTAAAAATTTCGGCCACGACAATCGGTGCCAAGCCCATGGAGGGCTCATCCATCAACAGCAGCTTGGGCCGCGTCATCAGCGCCCGACCGATGGCCAGCATTTGCTGCTCGCCGCCGGAAAGGGAACCGGCGATCTGCTTTTTGCGCCGGGCCAGGATCGGAAACATGCTGTAGACTTGCTCGCTGCGACGCCGAATCTCCTCGCGATTGCTACGCTTGTAATATAAAAAAGCGCCCAATTGGATATTGTCTTCCACGCTCATGTGCCCAAAAATCTGTCGGCCCTCGGCGACCTGGGACAATCCCAGTCCGACGATGCGGTCCGCCGGCGAGTTGATGATGTTCTGCCCGTTGAACAGAATTTGGCCGCTTTTATACCGATTGAGCCCGGAAATGGCTTTTAAAATGGTCGATTTGCCGGACCCATTGGCGCCGATGATGCAAACCACGCGGCCTTCCGGCACGCGCAGGGAGACCTCTTTGATGGCGGTAACGGCGCCGTAACCGGCAGTGAGTTCCTTGATTTCAAGCATAATTTACGGACTTCAGTACTTCTTTTAGCTTCAGGTTTTAAGCTTTAGCTTCCGGTGAATTGGTCAAGGTCGGGGTCGGAATCGGTATCGCTATCGGTATCGATATCGAATTCGGTTGCGACCCCGATACCGACCCCGACCCCGAGTTAACTCGCGTCTCACATACCTTGCAGGAGACTGCCCCTGTTAAGTTAATGGCCTTTGGTTTAGTTTTTTTATCCCATCCCATCTCCCAAATACGCTTCAATCACCCGAGGATCGGCCTGGATCTGCGCCGGTGTCCCTTCGGCAATTTTATCTCCATAGTTGAGTACGGCGATTTCATCGGAGATGTTCATGATCATTTTCATATCGTGCTCGACCAGCAGTACGGTGATGCCTTTGTCCTTGATCGCTTGAATCAGGCGAGCGGCTGTTGCCGTTTCGGTTTCGTTCAGCCCTGCCGCAGGCTCATCCAGACACACCAGGTGCGGTTCGGTGGCCAGCGCCCGCCCGATTTCCAGGATCTTACGTTCGCCCAGCGGAAGGTTATCGGCCATTGCTTTGTTTTTATGGGCCAGTCCGATAAATTCAAGCAGCGCCATGGCCTGGGTCTTGAGCGCTTTTTCCTGACGGCGCAGTTTGGGAAGGCTGAACCCGCAGCCGAAAAAAGAAGTATTGATGCGCAAATGGCGGCCTACCATCACGTTTTCCAGAACGGTCATGTTGTTGAAGAGTTCAACTGTCTGAAAAGTGCGCGAGATGCCCAAAGCAGCAATTTCATGTGGTTTCTTTCCGGTGATTGTTTGACCATTAAACCGGATTTCTCCTTCGCTGGGCGGGAAAACGCCCGTAATCGTATTGAACAAAGTGGTCTTGCCGGCGCCGTTCGGCCCGATAACGGCTTTGATGGTGCCCTGGCTGACCCGCAGGTTGATATTCATGAGCGCTGTAATCCCGCCGAAAGACATGACCAGTTCTTCGATTTCAAGCAGGTTTTCCTTTGGATGCGCTGCCGTCAATTTTTATCTCCCCATGCGCGCCTGCAGTTTGGCCGGCAATCCCACCAGGCCCTCAGGTAGAAAAACGGTCACCACCAGCAGCACCACCCCGTATACCACGATTTCGAATTCTTCGAAAAAATGCAGCCATTCCAAACTCAGAAAGGCAACAAGAACAGCGCCGACAACGGCACCCCAGATGGTGTGCATGCCGCCCAAAGCAATCATGATGATCAGTTTTATGGAAAAGAAGAGATCGAAGGTGGATGGATTGATAAAGTTCATGTAATGGGCGTAAAGGCTGCCCGCCAGCGATGCCAGCACCGCCGAAAATACGAATACCGTGATTTTATATCGTGAAATATCGATTCCCATCGCACCGGCGGCCGCCTCACTGGTATGAATGGCCCGCAAAGCCCGGCCGGCGGGCGATTGGATCAAATTGGCCGTATAAACAAAAGCAAGCGCCACGAAGGCCCACACCAGGTAGTAATACTTCATGAGGCTGTCGATCGGAATTCCAAACAGGTCAAGGCCGGGAATTCCGACCAGGCCGTCCGGACCGCCGGTCCAGCGCAACTCTTCCCTGAAGACAATGTTCACGATGATGCCGAAAGCCAATGTGGCCATGGCAAGATAGTGGCCGCGCAGCTTCAGCGACGGCGCGCCCAGGGCCAAGGCGATGAACGCGGCCGCAAATGCACCGGCGAGCATGCACAGCCAGGGATTGAGGCCGAAACGGCTGGTCAGAATGCCCGAGACGTAAGCGCCGATGCCGAAAAATGCGGCATGGCCCAACGAGATTTGCCCGGCATAGCCCATCAGCAGACTCAAACCGATGGTGATCAAGCAGTAGATTCCGGCAAAGACCATGATATCCGGATAGTGTTCGATGACTGGAATCCTTGCAGCGAGCCATGGAAATACAAGGAGAAAAAGTGCCCCGGCGGCCATCGGGGCTTTGCGGATGGTCAGCATGCTAAAACCTTTTGAACTTGGTGATTTGCAGATTCCCCAGAATGCCGCTGGGTCGAATGAACAATACCGCCAGAAGGATAATTAAGGCATAGGCATCCTTATACCCCGACATCAACAAACCGGCGCCCAGCGATTCGATCAGCCCCAAAATCAGGCCGCCCAGGATGGCGCCCGGGAAACTGCCCAGGCCGCCCAGGATGGCCGCCCCGAAGCCTTTGATGGCCAGCATGGCGCCGCGGTCATAATCCATCAGCGCGATGGGGGTCATGGTCAGCCCGGCCACGGCACCGATGGCTGCGGACAGGGCGAAAGAGAGCAGCACCATATATTGGACATTGATGCCCACCAGGCGGGCGGCATCGGGGTTATCGGCGCAGGCATTCATGGCCTTGCCTAAAATGGTGCGGTTGAAAAACAGGGTCAGTCCAACGGCCACCACGACGAGCAGACCGATCACCCAGAGATATTGCGGTTGAACAACCACACCGCCCAACTGAATCGGTATACGGCCCGAGAAAGCCGGCAGATCATAGGGCGATTTGCCCCAGAGGAGCATGGCCAGTCCCTTGATGATGATGGATGCGGCGATGGTGGCGATGATCAGGGTCATGACCGAAGGATTTCGAATCGGCCGAATGGCCATGCGGTCCAGCATGACTCCCACCAAGGTGACCAGCAGAACCGTGGCGATGAAAGCTAAAAGCAGGGGCAACCCGAGGCTGACATGCATAAAGACCATCACCAGACCGCCCAGCATCACGAATTCCCCCTGGGCCAGATTGATGATCTCGGTCACGTTGTAGATAATGTTGAAGCCGATCGCCACCATGGCGTAAATGGCGCCCACGGTCAGCCCGGTGACAATGAACTGGAACACCTGATTGAGAAAAGAAATCGATTCCATCGGCGCAAAAATCTACAGATTAAATGGGTAACCCGGGTCTGAATGGGTACGAACCGAGAAGGTGGCACATACTCGTACGCGTACTCGTACTCAGCGAAGCGGTACTCGTACTCGATAATTCGTTTTTCGAGTACGCGGACGAGTACGCGTACGATAGCGGAGGATAATCCTCATTCATAGCGACAAAGAACCTTGAGTTAAGGACGTTGACTCAGCTATTCCGCCAACGTCCAATCCCCGTTTTTGACCACCACCATCTGGAAGGCTTCCTTGGTCAATCCATTATGATCGTCGGGGGAAAAGTTAAAGACCCCGTGCTGCCCGACAAAATTCTTTTTATTCTCAAGAAAGCTTCTGATTTTGACCTTATCGGGTCCCACCGCTTTAAGCGCCTCGACAACCAGATGCATGGCATCCCAGGCATGACCCCCGAAAGAACTCAAGGGCTCATTGTATTTGGCCGTGTAGGACCGCAGGTAATCCATGGTGACCTGCTTCTGGGGATGGCCTGCAGGCAGCAGTTCGGCGATGTTGCAGGCGCCCAAAGGGCATAAAACGCCTTCGGCCGCGCCGCCGGCCAATTCGATATTCTTACGGCTGCCGAAACCGTGGCTCTGGAAGAAGGTGATTTTCTGCATGCCCAGATCGCGCCAGTTGCGCACGACGGTGACTTGCGTCGGCCCGACCGACCAGTTGATGATGGCCTGAGGCGCCAGGCCTTTTATTTTGGTCAACTGGGTGGTCATATCGGTGTCTTTGGGGTCATATTTTTCATCGGCAACAATTTCCATTTGATACTGCGCCGCCAGGCGAATCAGCTCCTGCCGGCCACTGGAGCCGAAACCGTCGGTAACGCTGAGAATGGCGATTTTCTTGATTCCCATTTTCTGCATCTGCGTGTAAATCGCCTCCACGGCAAGGCTGTCCGACTGAGGCGTTTTGAAAATCCATGGGTACGGCTTGCCGGTTTTTTCATCGCTGACGATCTTATAACTGGCGGCGCAGGAAATCAGCGGGGTTTTTTCTTTTTCGAAGACCGGCAGGACCGCCAGGCTCAGACCGCTGACCGAGGGACCAATCACCGCAATAACCTTATCCTGATTGATCAGTTTTTTTGCGAACAAGTTGCATTTGGTGGCATCGCCCTCATCGTCGTAAACGATCAGCTCGATTTTTTCACCATTGATGCCCCCGGCGCGATTGATCTGTTCAACCACCATGGCGGCGGTCTTTTTTTCCGGGTCGCCTAAAAAGGATGCGCCGCCGGTCACGGAAAAAATGGCGCCCACCTTGTAGGTCGCCAATGCCGGCTGGATAGTGAAGCCACAAATGATCGCACACGCCAGAATAACAACAGCCACTCTTTTTCCCATCATCACTTCCTCCTTCAATGCTGATTTCCACTCAAAAGATAGCACCCTTAAAGAATACCGGTCGAATGGGCGTGCACCCAAACAAGGCATGTTCGTGAACGTGCACGCATCCTCAGAAGAGTGCCGCATTCCATAGCCAATCCCCACTCCCGATCCTAAAGATTTTGTCCAACGGCACTGCTTACCCGACACACAGCGGAAGGTTGGTCTTCATCAGAAATGGAACTGTCCGCAACCTGTCCGCGATGCTCATCTGCTTTCTCCTTCGGATGGCGTGCGCTTGCGTCCCTTCCGCAGCGAGGCTTCGAATTCCTTGAAAAAGGCGTTTCTTTCCCGCCAGTCCGGACCGAACCGTTTGTTAAACAGGTATCCCAGCTTCCTGAACAACGATTCCCAGGCCGGTTTATTGCCTCCCAACACCACGTCCGCCAAAAACTCATCCAATTCGCTCATCTTTTCCTTGGGAAGAAAACTGACCGCCCCCAATCGAATGGATTGTTCCAAGGCCTCCGCAGTAAGTGCGTAGGCCGTCAGCATCACGGTGGGAAAACCCCTGCGGACCGACATCTTGAGCAGTTCGAACCCGTCCACGCCCATGATGTCCAGGACAACGATATCATAGGTGAAATTCATCAGGTACTGCCGGGCGGTTTCGAAATTTCTGGCCTTGGTCACCAGGCAGCTTTCGAGGACATCGGCGACCGTATCGAGCACGTCGGGTTCATCATCGACCACCAGCACCACTTTATCTTTAAGGATCTGAGATGCATCCATACGTTTGGGTCCCTGGATTTCTGCGGCAGAGATTCAATTGATCATGAACGATTTAACGCAAAAGGGCAGCGGAATCAATAAACAATGCGCCGGTTCCGAGGTTTTGCGGATGCAGGAGAGGAAAACTGTTTATCCATGCGGCCGCATGGCTGACCTGCTGCACGTAAACATACAGGCATGGGCCCCGTCGCCATTTGGCTGGATGATGCTGTCGAGGCAGGGGACAATGGAATGCCGCGCATTATCGGGTTGCTAAATACTTGATGGATGGAAAAAGGCCGGCCACGATGTGCCTTGGGAGCCACGCCTAGGGCTTACCAAAAGGCACCTTCAGCAGCCTCCCCCCCTCGTTGACATACACCGCATCTTCACCGATGCGGACGAGTGAGCATCCGTCGATGACCGCGCCTTCCCGCACAATACGGCTGTTGATGACCGCCATACGATCATCCGTATTGGCCGCCCAAACAATGGCTTGCACTTTGAGGCGTCCATCGGTCATGCGTTCGGCGTTGGCGTAGCGTTGTTCCTGATGTGAAGGCCCGGCTGCTCCTGCGGCGGATGCGCTGCGGGCCGGCTCCAAAGCAACGCCTTTGGTCGGAGGATCTGCGGATGGCGCCACTCCGGCGTTTTCGCTGGGCGCAGGGTTTGCGGCAACCGGCTGATCCGAAGAGCCGGCGGCGCCCGGTCGCTGGACCGGCGACGCGGCCGCTGTTTCGAGGGAATGGTCGTGCGCGCCGGCGGGATCGTGCGAAACCAAAGGCATGCGGCCGATGGCCGACGGTGCAGGTTTCAAGGCCAATGCATCGGCTATGTTGCCGGATGCAAGCGCGGTTTTTGGCGCAGTGTCGCTGGGCGTATTCTTTGGCAAAACCGGTTGGGCTGCAGGCGCGTGCGGAAGGGTGGCGGCCGGTCGACCTCCTTGGGCGGCAGCGCTGATCCGATCGGTCCGGGCGGCCGGTGGTGCTATCTTCAGCGGTTTGGCCGAGGGGCGGTTATATGCATATAAAGCCGCAGCGCCCGCAATAAGGGCAACCGCCAGCAAGCCCAACTGGATGAATCGGCTTTTGAACCATGCCGATTTGACCGCCTGATGCATGGCTTGTCGCGCGCGGTAAACCGGAAGCATCGCCATTTTCTCCGGGACAATGCTTTCCTTTTCTTTTTCAAGCCGTTTCAGCGATCTTAAAATGGTGCTCACCCGCCGCTTCTCCTATCTTTTTCGTCCAAGCGCGGATAGTGAATGATGTCGGCGGCCTGGATTAAAAATATCTTGGTCAAAGGGCCAATCAGTCCGTCCGGCTCCAAGCTGTTACGGCTTTGGAAATCAAGAATCGCTTGCGCGGTGTCCTGGTCGAAGACGGGTAACGCATCGATTTGACCGTAGCCGGCGCGGCGCAAGAGGTTCTTCACCGCGCCGACTTGTTTCGCCGGGGATCCCGAACTGATCAGGCCATCGAAACCCAGCGCATTTTTCCAATACAGATAAACGGGCCCGTGCAGATAAGGCAGCAAGGCATCCAGAGTGGTTTGAACCACGCCTTGACCGGGCGGTCCGACCAGTTGGACCAGCCCTTCGCGCCAGCCGACCAGGGCCATGTAGACGATCTCACCCTCGGCACTTTTTTTCAGCGGGAGGATGGCGGGCAGATTCATTTGCTTGATCAGGCTCCAATTCGATTGGACCGTGTACATTCGCAAACCGTATTGATGCGCTGCGATCTCGAAGTAATCGGTATCGGCTGTGGCCGCCGGAAGTTGGCCCGCACTGGGCGGCGACTGACGCCAACTTTCCAGGACCCGGGCCACTGCATCAAGGCGTGAATCACGATGTTCGAGCGCCTGGATGGCGGCCGCCATTTCGCCTCGGGTGAAGGCCATGGGTACTTCTTCGTCGCGCACGTCGGCGGTGGAGGTCCGCGTGACGGATGGCATGGCGGCGGGAGTCTCGGAGGCCGGCAACGGATCGATTTTGTAGGTCCGCGGCGGCTCATTTTCCAATTCGGCAGGCGGCGCCGCAGGAGCATGCCCTGCATTTTCGGCCGCATGGTTTTGGGTCGGGGTCGAGAACCCGATCAACTCCTTTTTTGAATAAAGGATGCCGGCCGCCAGCATGATTGCGATCGAAACGGCTGACCAAAAAACCATTTTTTTAAATATGGAAAGGGTTTGCCCGCGGCCGCGGCTGGCCAATTCCTGAACGGCGATTCCGGCTATGGCTGCGGTCACCCTGGACCGGTTGAGACTGAAAGCGGTCAGCAATGCTCGGTCGCAAGCGATGTTGATCAAACGGGGAATACCCCCCGAAAACCGGTGAATCCGACGGCAGGCCCCGCGCGTAAACAAATTCAGTTGCCGTTGCGCGGCGATGCTGAGCCGATGCTGGATATAACCGACCGTTTCAGTGGGGCCCAGCGGCGTGAGGTGGGCGCTTAATGATATTCGCTGGGCAAGCTGGCGCAATTCATAAGAGTCAAGCTTGTCCCCCAATTCGGGCTGGCCGACCAGAATGATCTGTAACAGCTTGTTGCGCGTCGTTTCCAGGTTCGACAGCATGCGCACCATTTCCAGATTCTCGATGCTCAGATTCTGTGCCTCATCAATCAAAAGCAGGACCTTGCGGCCGTCCTGATTTTTCAGGATCAAATAGTCATTGAGCACATCGAGGAGCTGTTTGAGGCTGCCGTGGTTCCCGCGAATACCGAATTCATTGCAAATCGAAGCCAGCAGCTGAATGGAGTCCAGTTGCGGATTGAAAATATAGGCGGATTCGACATCATCTTCCAGCCGTTCCAGAAAAAGGCGGCATAAAGTGGTTTTGCCTGTGCCCACTTCGCCGGTGATCACCACAAAACCGTCTCCCTGGCTGACTGCGTAGGTCAAGTGCGCCAGTGCAATCTCGTGGTTCTTGCTCAGGTAAAGGTAGTCGGGATTGGGTACCAGTTTGAACGGCTTTTCCCGAAATCCGAAATGGGCGTTGTACATGGAAGGTCCGGCCTCGCTGTACTAAGATTCGTTGGCCTACTATTGCAGATTATGATACAGGTTTCAAGCTGGCGGAATAAGGAACAGCAATTCTCGCTGAATGAAATTCACTGAGCTTTCTTCGTGCGCTGCCCAGCACTGTGCTCATCGTACGCGTACTCGTACGCGTCATCGTACTCGGAAAGCAATAAAAAGGGCCTCTTCGCGCACTCGTCGCGAAAAGGCCCTTTGTTGGATTTTATCGTGCAGGCTAACTATTCTTTAGCAAGTGCAGATTGGAAAGGATCCAAAATATTCCGCATTCCGCGTTCCGCATTGGAGTGGTTCCGCGTTCCGCAGTCGTTTACTCTTCTTTTTTAGCAGAACTCTCGTCAGCAGGCGCCTGCTCCGGGGCAACCGACTCTTCCTGGGCGGGGGCCTGTTGTGCGGCCTCCGCGGCAGCGGCTTCAGCCTCACCGGCCGGCGGCTGGGCCGGAGCTTCCTGCTTTTTTTGCGCCTTGGGTGCTTCAACCTTGTCGGCTTTGGCTTTTTTCTTGCCCTTTTTGGGCTTGGGTTCCACGGACACCAGTTCGACCAGGGAGACCGGGGCTGAATCGCCGGGTCGATGGCCGATTTTGACGATGCGCGTATATCCGCCTTGTGAATCACCGAAGCGCTTTGCGGCATTTTCGAAGAGCTTGTGCACCACATCTTTTTCGCGCACGATGGACAATACCAGGCGCCTGGCATGCAGATCCCCCCGTTTGGCCAAGGTAATGATGCGGTCAGCCCAACGGCGCAGTTCTTTGGCCTTGACGTCGGTCGTACGGATGCGATCGTATTTAAACAACGACGTCACCATGTTGCGGAACATGGCCTGACGATGGCTGGTCGTGCGGTTGATTTTTATGCCTGCTTTTCGATGTCTCATGGAAACTTTACTCCCCTTCTTCTTCTTCTTCGATATCTTCCGGCGGCGCTTCGAATCCCTCAAGCTTCATGCCCAGCGACAATCCCATCTCGGACAAAACTTCCTTGATTTCATTCAAGGATTTACGCCCGAAGTTCTTGGTTTTCAGCATTTCGGCTTCGGTTTTCTGAACCAGTTGGTAAATTTTGTTGATTTCGGCGTTTTTCAGGCAATTGGCGCTGCGCACCGAAAGTTCCAGTTCATCCACGCTGCGATACAGATTTTCATTGAATGCGACCTGCTCTTCATCGCCGATTTTCTTGGCGGTCTCCGGTTCGGTCTGCTCGTCGAAAGTGATAAAAATGGACAACTGATCCTTGAATATTTTGGCCGCATATGCAACCGCGTCCTCGGGCGTGATACTTCCGTCCGTCCAGACTTCTAAAGTCAATTTATCGTAATCCGTACGCTGTCCCACGCGTGCATTTCCGACGACATAGTTGACGCGTTTGATCGGGGAGAAGACCGCATCGATGGGTATGGTTCCGATGGGCGCATCTTCTTCTTTGTTGGATTCCGAAAGAGAGTAGCCTTTGCCCACACGCACAATCATTTCCATGCTGAGCTTGGCATCCGCGGACAGGGTGGCGATATGCAGATCCGGATTGAGCACTTCGACCGCGCCATCCGGGCTGCGGAACTCACCGGCGGTGACGACGCCTTGAGCATTGGCGTTGCACACGAGCTTGTGCGGCTGAAAATCTTTGCTGCGCAGACGAACTTGTTTCAAATTTAAAATAACTTCGGAAACATCTTCCAAAACGCCGGGGATGACGCTGAATTCGTGCTGAACACCATCGATGCGAACCGAGGTAATCGCGGCGCCGTGCAGCGATGACAGTATAACCCGCCGCAAGCTGTTGCCCATCGTGGTGCCATACCCTCTTTCCAGTGGTTCACACACGAATTTTCCATAGGTCGGCGTGCTGGATACCTGAACCTTTTCCGGCTTGATCATCTCTCGCCAATTCATGTACATAAGATCGTTTGATGGCATACCCATTCTCCAGCCATAGGGATTAATAAAGTGTAGGCCGAGCTTTGCCCCCAAAAAAGGAATGAATTATTTGGAGTACAACTCAACGATCAGCTGTTCCTGCATCGGCATGGTGAGATCCTCGCGAACGGGATAGTTTTTCACCGTCCCCTTCATCTGATCCTTCTCCAATTCCAACCATTGGGGAACACCGCGCCGGACCACGGCTTCCATGGCTTCACTGATGGCTTGAACTTTCTTGCTACTTTCTCCTACACTGATTTCATCACCGATTTTGATCAGGTATGAAGGGACATTGACTTTTTTCCCATTTACGAGAAAGTGGTTGTGTCTTACAAAATGTCTTCCTTGTGTGCGGGAATTGGCGAAACCAAGTCGATAAACGATATTGTCCAGGCGCCGTTCGAGCAAAACGAGCAGATTGGTTCCGGTGATGCCTTTCTGCCGGTCGGCACTCTCGAAAAGCAGATGGAACTGTTTTTCGGACAGGCCGTAGAGCCGTTTTACCTTCTGTTTTTCACGCAGCTGCACGCCGTAATCCGAAATCTTGCCCCGTCGCCGTTGTCCGTGTTCGCCGGGGGAATAGCTTCTCCGATCAAAGGCGCATTTGTCCGAATAGCATCGATCTCCCTTAAGAAACAGCTTTAAGTTTTCCCTTCGGCATATTCTGCATACCGAGCCTGTATAACGTGCCAAGACGGCCTCCTTTAGCAAAACAACTTATTCTATGAGTACATTCGATCGGCCTGCGGCCAATTCATGTGGGTCGGATACCGGCGCTGTGGCGCGGTATCGTTTATCGTTACAGTCCCCTGGTCCGGCTCCCAGCCGGGTCGAGAGCCACCCCGATCCAATCGGCCGGCCCCGAATCAGAAGACCGGGAGTCTATACCCGGCGCCGTTTAGGCGGCCGGCAGCCATTATGGGGAATAGGCGTCACATCCTTGATCTGAGTGACATTGAAGCCCGCGGCTTGGAGCGAACGCAGGGCCGATTCACGCCCCGCACCGGGTCCCTTCACAAACACTTCGACATTGCGCATGCCATGTTCCATGGCTTTTTTGGCTGCATCTTCGGCCGTCAACTGGGCGGCGAAAGGTGTGCTTTTGCGAGACCCCTTGAATCCCATAACGCCGGCGCTGGACCACGATACCACGTTGCCAGCCGCATCGGTGATCGTAATAATGGTGTTGTTGAACGTCGATTGGATATGCACAACACCATTGCTGATATTCTTTTTTTCTTTTTTCTTGGTACGGGTTTTCTTTGGCATCTCTGATATTCCTCAACCTGTTGGATGACTACTTCTTCTTGGCCGCGCCTTTTTTCTTGACGGCGGAGCGTTTGGGACCCTTACGCGTCCGCGCATTGGTGCTGGTGCGTTGCCCGTGTACCGGCAGTCCGCGCCGATGTCGAAGCCCGCGATAACACCCGAGGTCCATCAAGCGCTTGATGTTCATGGACACATCGGTGCGCAGCTCTCCTTCTACTTTGAATTTACTGTCGATGACTTTGCGAATGTTATTCACTTCGGCATCCGTCAAATCATCGGTGAGGGTATGGGGATCGATATTGCATTCCTGAAGAATCTGGTTGGACGACGCGCGACCTATACCAAAGATATAAGTCAGTCCGATTTCAATCCGTTTGCGCCTCGGTAAGTCTACACCCGCGATGCGTGCCAATGTGAATCCTCCTCTAACGTGTAAAAGGCCTTAGCCTTGTCTTTGCTTGTGCCGTTTGTTTTCACAAATGACCCGAACAACGCCTTTGCGGCGTACGATTTTGCACTTGCTGCAAATTTTTTTGATGGATGCCCTGACCTTCATTGTAAAAGCTCCTGTTTTCTGCGCTCCGGCTCTGATTCAATCCCGGCCTGTGCTTAAATATCGGCCCTATTTGGACCGATAGGTGATCCGCCCGCGTGTCAGATCATATGGGGATAACTCCACCGTGACTTTGTCTCCAGGCAGTATTTTGATAAAGTGCATGCGCATTTTACCACTGATGTGGGCCAGGACCTGATGTTTGTTTTCCAGCTCCACCTTAAACATTGCATTGGGCAGTGTTTCCAATACAACGCCTTCCACCCGTATGGGCTCTTCCTTGGCCATGGCCCCCCCTGGTAATTTGTCTTTCAATCAACGCCTGTCCTGGTGTTCGGCTATCTTCTCCCTTTTATCGCGCCTTTTTTCAAAAATCCTTCGTAGTGACGCGTCAGCATATGGGATTCCATTTGTGCGATCGTGTCGATGGCCACACCGACAACGATCAGCAACGCGGTTCCGCCGAAATAGAACGGCACGTTGAATTGCGCGATCAATATGGTCGGCAACACGCATACGGCGGACACGTAAATGGCCCCGCCCAATGTAATGCGCGTCAGCACGCGATCGATGTAATCGGCGGTGCGCTTGCCCGGCCGGATGCCCGGTATAAACCCGCCATGCTTTTTCATGTTCTCGGCCACATCCACCGGATTGAAAGTTACGGCGGTGTAAAAGTAACAGAAAAAGACGATGAACCCGACGAACAGCAGATTGTAATATAAACCGCCGGGCTGCATTGCATCGGAAACAGCCTTCAACCAGCTCACGTCGGCGAACTGGCCGATGGTGGCCGGAAACATGATAATCGAAGAGGCGAAAATCGGCGGTATCACCCCGGACGAATTGATCTTGAGCGGCAAATGTGTGCTCTGACCGCCGTACATCCGGCGGCCCACGACGCGCTTGGCGTACTGCACCGGAATCCGCCTTTGGCCCTGTTCTACGAAAATGATGAACCCAATGACAGCCACCATGAGCACCGTTATGATAACCAGCCCGAAAACGCCCATTTCATCCTGCTGGATCAATCGGAAGGTGTTGCCGACCGCCGCAGGCATGCGCGCAACGATGCCCGCAAAAATGATCAAGGAAATGCCGTTGCCGATGCCGCGTTCGGTGATTTGCTCCCCCAGCCACATGATAAAGGCCGTGCCGGCGGTCAGCGTGATCACCGTCATCAAACGGAAATCCCAGCCGCCGTCGAAAACAACCGCAACGCCGGTGGGCGATGTTTGCCCCTCCAGCCCGACGGCAATGCCGAAGCCCTGAATGATGCTGAGCACGACCGTTCCGTACCGCGTGTACTGGGTAATTTTCTTGCGGCCCTGCTCGCCCTCTTTTTTCAATTCCTCCAGATGCGGAATCACCACGGTCAGCAGCTGCAGGATGATCGATGCGCTGATGTAGGGCATGATACCCAGGGCGAACACCGATAACTGTTCCAGGGCGCCGCCGCTGAACATGTTGAATACGCCCACGATGGTGCCCTGCATGGCCGCAAATAAATCCTTGAGCGCGCCTGCATTGATCCCGGGTGTGGGAATGTACACGCCGATCCGGTATACTGCCAGCAATGCGGCCGTGTAAAAAATGCGCTGGCGCAGTTCGGGAATTTTGAACAGGTTGCCGAAACCGCTGCCTACCATTGGCTTACCTCTACGGAGCCGCCGGCCGCTTCAATTTTTCCTTTGGCGCTGCGGCTGATGGCATCCAGTTTGACCGTCAACGCAACGCTGATGTCTCCCTGGCCCAATAATTTGACGCCGTCATAGCGGCCTTTGAGCAACCCCTGGCGTATCAATGCGGCCCGGTCGACCACCGAACCGGATTCGAACGTTTCCAGATCGCGCACGTTGATCACCGCAATCTCCTTTTTGAAGATATTGGTGAAACCCCGTTTGGGCAGCCGGCGATGCAGGGGCATCTGTCCACCTTCCCAGCCCGGTCGAATGCCTACGCCACTGCGTGCGTTCTGGCCTTTGCTGCCGCGGCCGGCGGTTTTGCCCCCACCGGAGCCAACACCGCGGCCCTTGCGCTTGCGGTCTTTGGTCGCACCTTTGGCCGGTTTCAATTCGTGCAACTTCATTGCTTGATCTCCTCAGCCTCTACCATATGCGATACTTTCCGGATCATACCCCTTATGGCCGGAGTATTTTCCAGTTCAACCGTTTTGTGCATCCGGGTCAAACCCATGCCCCGCAAAACCCTGCGATGGTTTTCCGGCCGCCCGATCATGCTCCTGCGAAGGGTGACTTTGATTTTGCCAGCCATTTTCGTTTTCCCTTATCTTACGTCTTCAACCTGCAATCCGCGACGGGCGGCCACCTGTTCGGTGCTCTGCAGCTTCTGCAGGCCTTCGATGGTCGCTTTCACCACATTGTGCGGGTTATTGGTTCCCATGCATTTGGTCAAAATGTTCTGGATGCCGACCGCTTCGAGAACGGCGCGCACGGCACCGCCGGCGATAACGCCCGTGCCTTCGGCGGCCGGTTTGAGCATCACGCGGCCGGCGCCGAATCTTCCGATCACCTGAAATGGAATGGTGCCCTCTTTGAGCGGCACCCGCACCATGCTCTTTTTGGCTTTTTCAACACCCTTGCGAATCGCTTCGGGTACTTCTCCCGCTTTCCCCAAACCGCAGCCCACGTTGCCTTTTCCATCCCCCACAACGACAATGGCGCTGAAACTGAATCGCCGTCCGCCTTTGACGACTTTCGCCACCCGGCTGATATGAACCACTTTATCTATTAATTGGGTTTCATCGATATCTTGCTTAAACAAGGGCTTGCCTCCTTATTCGCGTGTTGCCCGCAGGTTAGAAATCCAGACCCGCTTCACGAGCGCCGTCAGAGATGGCTTTGATCCGACCGTGGTACAAAAAGCCGTTGCGATCGAAAACAACCTGCTTGATTCCTTTTTCCATGGCGCGTTGCCCCACCAGCTTGCCGACAAAAGCGGCCGCAGCCACTTTGCTCTTGAACTTGGATTGATCCTTGAAAGCCGGTTCAACACTGGAGGCGGTGACAAGGGTGGTTCCGATTTTGTCGTCTATTACCTGGGCATATACGTGACTGGCGCTGCGAAACACAGACAGTCGCGGTCGATCGGGTGTTCCTCTAATTCTCTTGCGGATACGCGCCTTGCGTTTTTCCCTGGCGAGTGTTTTCTCACTTGTCGAGCTCATGATGATCACCACTTGCGTCCTTCGACGGCTTTTTGATGTTTATCCTCGGGAACCCCTTGCCGCTGGTGCTATTTGGTGCCCGTCTTGCCAGCCTTGCGCTGAATATGTTCTTCGGCGTACTTGATCCCTTTACCCTTATATGGTTCGGGCGGTCTAAGCTGGCGGATACGGGCGGCGGTTTGCCCGAGCAGATGCTTGTCGATTCCGGCCAGCTTGACGATGTTGTTTTTTTCCACTGTCACGGTAACGCCGGCCGGCAGGGAGAAGTCAATGGGATGCGAATATCCCAGATTGAACAATATGCTCTTCCCCTTGGCTTCCGCGCGATACCCGATCCCGTTGATCTCCAGCACGCGCTGGTAGCCACGACTCACGCCGATCACCATGCCGTCGACCAGGCTGCGGGTCATTCCCTGCAGGGCGCGCGTCTTGCGGTTATCCTTATTCAGGACCACGTCGATGCGATCCTTTTCGATTTTCAGGTCCACATCCGGATGAACGGTATGGGTCAGTGAACCATTCTTGCCCTGGACGGTGAGTGTACGGTCTTTGTAAGTAACCGTTATCTTGTCCGGTACCTGGATAGGTTTTTTACCTACTCGCGACATCTTTCCACCTCTACCTGGCTGCCCCCCGCATCGATCGGCCGGCAGTCTGCGCATGGCTCGTGGTTCAATATATTCCGGAGCATGCTGCCCCGAATGCGATTGAGCTTTGAATCCGCTCATCGCCCTAGAACATGGTGCAGAGAATCTCACCGCCCACGTTTTCCTTGCGGGCCTGTTTATCCGTCAGAATGCCTTTGGACGTGGACAGAATGGTAATGCCCATGCCGTTGTAAAACGGCTTGACATCGCCGGCCCGCAGGTAGATGCGGCGCGACGGTTTGCTCACGCGCGCCATTTCCAGGATGACATGCGCCTGATCGTCCCCGTATTTCAGATAAATCCGCAAAATACCCTGTTTGCCGTCTTTGATGAACTTGTAGTTGCGAATAAATCCTTCGCTCTTCATCACCTTGGCCATCTCGGTTTTGACTTTTGAACCGGGGATGTCAACGCTGTTCAGTTTGGCTTTGCCTGCGTTGCGGATTCTGACCAGCATGTCGGCAATTGGATCGGTAATCGCCATCTTAATCTCCGTTGTGTTATTTCTGAAAAAAATTGCGCCGCTGTATTACCCGTTTTACCAACTTGATTTAATCACGCCCGGCAGTTTCCCTTGGGATGCCATGTTGCGGAAACAGATTCGGCAGATGCCGAATTTACGGATAAACGCACGCGGCCGCCCGCACAATGGACAGCGGTTGTAAGACCTTACGCCGAATTTGGGTGGGCGTTGCGCTTTAATTCGTAATGATGTCTTGGCCAAATGCTCCTCCTTAAGACCGCTTTATTTGCGAAAAGGCATTCCTAAAAGGGCCAGCAGCTCGCGGCCTTGGTCGTCATTTTTGGCCGTGGTCACGATACTGATGTTCATTCCCTTGATGTTATCGATTTTGTCGTAATCGATCTCGGGGAAAATGATGTGTTCCCTTATCCCAATCGAGTAGTTTCCAGCGCCATCGAACGCCTTCGGCGAAACGCCCCGAAAATCGCGTACCCGCGGCAGAGCGACATTGACCAGTTTGTCCAAAAAGTCATACATGCGCTTGCGGCGCAACGTAACCATGCACCCAATCGGCATTCCGGCCCGGAGTTTGAAGGCGGCGATGGACTTTTTGGCGCGCGTGACGACCGGTCGCTGGCCGGCGATGGTCATCAATTCTTCAACGGCCGAATCAAGGATCTTGATATTCTGGATGGCTTCCCCCAACCCCATGTTCAGAACAATCTTTTCGATCTTGGGGATCTGGTGGATATTGGCGAAGCCGAACTTCTCCTGAAGCCTGGGAACCACCTGGTCTTCATAGTGTTGTTGAAGCTTTGACATTCCATTCCTCCGCAACAGGTGCCTGCAATGAACTTGGCTGAAAATTGGGGAGCACTTTCGCCCTGCCCCCACCTCTCCCGTCAGGAGAGGGAAATCGATGGTACGATCTATGCGTCGATCTGCTCATTGCATTTGCGGCACACGCGCACTTTTTTGCCGTCATCAAGCTGCTGCATTTTGATACGGACCGGTTTGACACATTTGTTGCACATCAGCATGACATTGGACCAATTCAGCGGCGCCTCGGTCTCAACAATGCCGCCCTGCCGGTTCTGCGCATTGGGCCGCTGATGCCGCTTGATGAGGTTAACGTTCTCGATCAGAACGCGCTGCTTCTTGCGATCCACTTTAAGGACCTTACCGATCTTGCCTTTATCCTTACCGGTAATGACCTTGACTTTATCTTCTTTTTTCAGTTTGGTCTCATAACGCTGCATAAGACATAACTCCATCGCTAAATAACCTCTGGGGCCAGCGAAACGATCTTCATGAACCGCTTGGCGCGAAGCTCTCGTGCAACCGGGCCGAAGATGCGCGTGCCGAGCGGTTCGCGCTGATTGTTGATCAAGACGGCCGAATTGTCATCAAACCGGATAAAGGAGCCATCCGGACGGCGAACTTCCTTCGAGGTGCGCACGACGACCGCTTTGTGGACGTCGCCTTTTTTAACTTTGGCATTGGGTATGGCGTCTTTGACCGAAACAACGATCACATCGCCCAGGCTGGCGTATCGTCGCCGGGACCCTCCGAGCACCTTGATGCAGTACAACACCCGCGCACCTGAGTTGTCTGCCACCGTAAGTCTGGTTTCGCTCTGAATCATTTTCTTATCCCTTTATCGTTAAACGGCTTTCTGGATGATTCGGGTGACGCGCCAGCGTTTGGTCTTGCTCAAAGGCCTGGATTCGGCCAGCAGGACGCGATCGCCGATGCCGCATGCATTTCCGGAATCATGGGCCACAAATTTGTGCTGCCGGCGGACGAACTTCTTATATAGTGGATGTTTTACCAGCCGTTCGGCCACGACCACCACCGTTTTATCCATTTTGTTGCTGACGATGGTTCCAACAACTTCTCTTCTTGTCCCACGTGTTTTTATCATGGTGCGCCCCTACTTATCCGTCTCTTTGGTGTTACGCGCCATCTCAGTAAGCACCGTATGGACACGCGCAATATCTTTTTGGGTCTGCTTGAGTTTACGCGGATTTTCAAGCTGGCCGATACTTTTTTGAAAGCGCAGGTTGAACAGCTCGTGTTTCAGATCGACCATCTTGCGGTTCAATTCGTCTTGACTGAGCGCCCTGACATCATCTGGCTTCATAGTACTTCGCTCCTCTCGACAAATCGTGTTTTCACCGCCAGCTTGTGCGCGGCCAGGCGCAATGCTTCCTGGGCCATCTCCTTGGTCACGCCGGACATTTCATAGAGCACCAAGCCCGGACGAATGACGGCCACCCAGGAATCCGGGGGCCCCTTGCCTTTACCCATGCGGACTTCGGCGGGCTTTTTGGTCAGCGGCTTGTCCGGAAAAATGCGGATCCAGATTTTCCCGCCGCGCTTCACATGACGTGTCATGGCAATACGGGCCGCCTCGATCTGTTTGGCGCTGATGTATCCGCAGGCGACCGCTTGCAAGCCATATTCCCCGAAATTAAGGGTGGCGCCGCGGCGTGCCGTACCACGCATTTTGCCTTTCATCTGCTTGCGGAATTTGAATTTTTTCGGGCTTAACATATCGACCAATCTCCTGGTTCACGCAATCGCAAAGCGGATTAGGGACCACTTTGTGCTGCTAGGCGCCTGCTTGGCTTTCGAGCTGCGCGTCCTCTTTCTTCAATATTTCTCCTTTGAAGATATACACCTTGATACCGATGATGCCGTAGGTGGTATGAGCTTCGGTCAAACCGTAATCAATATCAGCGCGCAAGGTATGCAGCGGCACCCTGCCTTCACGGTACCATTCGACACGCGCCATTTCAGCGCCTCCCAGACGGCCCGAACAGATGATTTTAATGCCCTGAGCGCCGAATCGCATGGCGGAGGTCACTCCGCGTTTCATGGCCCGCCGGAAGGCGACGCGCCGTTCAATCTGCATGGCGACGTTTTCAGCGACCAATTGCGCATCGATCTCGGGTTTGCGCACTTCCTGAATATCAATCAGTATTTCTTGTGAAACGGTCTTTTCCAGCTCCTGCTTGAGCCGTTCGATCTCGGTTCCTTTTTTGCCGATCACGATCCCTGGCCGGGCGGTAAAGATGCGCAACCGGATACGTTTGGCTGAACGCTCGATCTCGATACGCGAAATGCCGGCATGGTAAAGCTTTGCCTTGACGAATTTGCGCAGTTTAAAATCCTGTTGGATATACTCGGAATATTTTTTATCCGCATACCACCGCGATTCCCAGGTTTTTACGATACCCAGTCTTAACCCTATGGGATTGACTTTCTGGCCCAAGCTGTTACCTCCTCCTTTATTACGACTGCGCTTCGATCAAAATGACCTTTATATGACTGGTGCGTTTCAAAATCCGGGTGCCACGTCCGCGGGCACGGGCCCTGAAGCGCTTGAACATCGGTCCGCCCTCGACGATCAGGTTGCCGACGATCAGGTTGTCGATATCCAGGTCGGGCACCTGGTCCGCATTGGCCACGGCCGAACGAAGGACCTTTTCAACGATACCGGCCGCTTTCTGAGGCATGAACTTGATGGTGGCCAGTGCTTTCTCAACCGGCTTGCCTTTGATTACATCAGCCATCAGGCGTACCTTTTGCGGCGATATGCGCACATACCGGGCGACTGCTTTAACCTCCATGATCAACACTCCTATAACCCCAGCCTATTTCTTTTTAGATTTTCGGTCCGCTGCGTGCCCGAAAAAGGTACGGGTCGGCGAAAACTCGCCCAGTTTATGACCCACCATGTTCTCAGTCACGAACACGGGTATAAATTTGCGGCCGTTGTGCACAGCCAGTGTCAATCCCACCATCTCGGGTACGACGGTCGAACGGCGCGACCATGTCTTGATGACGCGATTGCTGCGCGTCTCCTGGGAGACCTGGACTTTTTTCATCAGCTTGTCTTCGATGAACGGACCTTTTTTCAATGACCGTGGCATAACTTCTCCTGTACTTCCGTGCCTTACTTTAAACCGGGCCTCGGCTCAGTCCTTTCAGGGTCTTCGGCGTTTGACGATAAACGAGTCGGTCGATTTGTTCTTGCGCGTACGATAGCCTTTGCTGGGCATGCCCCATGGCGAGCAGGGATGCCTTCCGCCCGAGGATCGTCCCTCACCGCCGCCCATGGGATGGTCGACCGGGTTCATGGCCACCCCGCGCACCCTGGGCCTGCGGCCGAGCCAGCGGCTGCGGCCGGCTTTGCCGATCGACAGATTTTCATGCTCCACATTGCCCAGCTGCCCGATGGTCGCTTTGCACTTGAGCAGGACCATGCGGACTTCTCCGGAGGGCAACTTCACCAGCGCGTAACGGTCTTCCTTGGCCATCAATTGTGCGAAAGTACCGGCGCTGCGCACGATTTGCCCGCCTTTGCCCACCCGCAGCTCGATATTGTGGATGTGCATGCCCAAGGGAATATTGGCCAGCGGCAGGGCATTGCCCGGTTTGATATCCGCACCCGGTCCGGACATGATCATGTCGCCGACCTTGAGGTTAAGAGGCGCCAGTATGTAGCGTTTCTCGCCGTCCACATAGTTGAGCAGCGCTATGCGGGCGCTGCGATTGGGATCGTATTCGACAGAGGCGACTTTGGCCGGTATGCCGTCCTTGTCCCTTTTGAAATCGATGATGCGATAGTAGCGCTTGTGCCCGCCGCCGCGATGCCGAGCGGTGATACGCCCGTAACTGTTGCGGCCGCCGCTTGGTCTCAGAATTCGGATCAAGCTCTTTTCCGGCTCGCTTTTGGTGATCTCTTCAAAATCGGAAAAGGTCTGGAACCGTCGGCCGGAGGATGTTGGCTGAACTCTTTTGATTCCCATGTTGATAGCTCCTAGCGTTAAGCCCCTTCGAAGAACTCGATGCGCTCGCCCGGCATCAGTTTAACAATGGCCTTTTTCCAGTTGCGCCGTTTGCCCAGAATACGGCCGCGTCTTTTGTACTTGCCCCTCACGTGCTGGGTGTGAACATCGGCCACCTTCACGTTGAATATCTGTTCAACCGCGCGCTGCACTTCGATACGGTTGGCGCGCGGGTCGATTTCAAATGTCACCTGATTGTGCTTATCCTTCTGGGTACTGGTCTTCTCGGTGATGACCGGCCGCTTGATGATGTCGTAGTTGATCATGAGAGCAGTCTCCCTTCGATGCCCTTGATGGCGCCTTCAAGCAGCAACAGCTTTTCATACTTGAGGATGTCGTAGACATTGAGGCCATCGCAGTGCATCACCTTGACACCCTGGACATTGCGCGCGGACAATTCCAGATTGCGGTTCTCTTCCGCCGTTATGATCAAGGCGTTGGGCGCTTTGAGGGCGGCAACGGCCGCAACGAAATCCTTGGTTTTGATTTGGGCCAGTTCAAAACCGTTCAGAATCAGCAGTTCGGCCTCCCTGAGCTTGGCACTCAACGCCATTTTAAGCGCCAGCCGGCGAACTTTTTTAGTCACCTTTTTCTCGTAGGAACGGGGATGCGGCCCGAAAACAACACCGCCGCCGCGCATCAAAGGGGATTTGATATCCCCGCGGCGCGCCCGCCCGGTGCCTTTCTGACGGTACAGCTTGCGTGTGCTGCCGGCCACATCGTGCCGGTTCTTTACATTGGCCGTACCGGCACGCCGATTGGCCATTTGCGCCACGACCACCTGATGCAGGACGGATTTTTTAACCGGCACATCGAAAATGGCATCCGGCAATTCGGCTTGGGATACTTTGCTACCCTGAATGTTGAAGACGTCTACTGTTGCCATACTCTTCCTCGTTCGGGGCTCCTTGCGGCATCATGCTCGTGATTGATCGACCGCATTCAGGTGCCGGCTAAACCTTCTTTGAAAAAAACAGCTTCTTTATCATGACAAGAGCTTGTTTGTGTCCCGGGACGGGCCCTTTGACCAGAAGCAGGTTGTCCTCGGGCCGCACGTCGATGATTTCCAGGTTGCGGATGGTTTTACGGTCCGTACCATATCGACCGGGAAGCTTTTTGCCTTTGATAACCTTTGACGGCCAGGCGCTGCTGCCGATGGAACCCGGTATGCGGTGGCATTTGCCGCCATGGGTGGCTCGGCCGCCGCCGAATTTGTGGCGTTTGATAACGCCTGCGAAACCCCGGCCTTTGCTGGTGCCGATGACATCGACGCGGTCACCCACCTGAAACAGGTCCGGTCCCAGGCTTTGCCCCAGGGTGTACTGCGAAGGATCCTGCACCTCAAATTCCCGCACGTGACTGAAGCAACTGCCCCCGCTCTTTTCGAAGTGGCCTTGCAGCGGCTTGGTGGTTTTTGCGGCCTTTTTATTGTCGAATCCCAGCTGGAGCGCGTCGTACCCGTCACTGGCTTGCGTTTTGATCTGGGTGATCACGCATGGTCCGGCCTGAATCACCGTCACAGGGATAAATCGGCCATCCGCCGTGAAGATGCTGGTCATGCCAAGCTTTATACCGATCAGTCCTTTACTCATGGCTCGTCATTCCTAACCTACAGTTTGATTTCCACATCCACACCCGGCGATAAATCGAGCTTCATGAGCGCATCGACGGTCTGCTGGGTCGGCTCGAGAATATCCAACACGCGTTTATGCGTGCGCATTTCAAATTGCTCGCGGGATTTTTTATCGATGTGGGGCGACCGCAACACGGTTAATTTGTTGATCCTCGTCGGCAGTGGAATAGGGCCAACGACTTTCGCGCCGGTTTTGCGGGCGGTGTCCAGTATATCCGTTGCAGACTGATCCAGCAGTTTGTGATCATACGCTTTCAGCCTGATTCTGATTTTGGCGTTCATTATCATGGGTCAATCTTTCTTACTCGATGATTTCGCTTACCACACCGGCACCCACCGTACGTCCGCCCTCGCGGATCGCAAAGCGCAGCTCTTTTTCCATGGCGATCGGCGTGATCAACTCGGCCGTGATCGTCACGTTGTCCCCCGGC
>QZKV01000091.1 GCA_003599575.1 Desulfobacteraceae bacterium
TTCGGCGATGGTGTTGGTCATTGCACCCGAGCCGAATGCTGCGGCCAGACCGGCCACGGTGGAGCTGTGTCAGAGCCGGGCGCAATGGTCCACATTGTTTGTTTCGAGCACCGCCCGGGCGAATTTCTGGGCGATGTAGTTCTCCTCGTTGGTGATGCGCGCCGAGGTCAGCACGCCGATGCTGTCGCCGCCGTGCGCATCGCGGATCTGTCTGAGCCGTCCGGCCACCTGATCCAGGGCTTCATCCCAGGAGGCCCGGCGAAACTGACCGTTCTCCTTGATCAGGGGTTCCGTCAAGCGCTCGGGTGATCCGACAAAATGATAGCCAAAGCGTCCTTTGACGCACAGGCTGCCGTGGTTGGGGGCGATCTCCGCACCCGTCACCTTGACCACGCGGTTGTCTCTCACATGCAGGTGGAGCTGGCAGCCCACCCCGCAATAGCTGCACGTGGTGCGGACTTTGCGGGTCTCCCAGGGACGCACATCGTAACGCACATCTTTTTCCACCAGGGCGCCGACCGGGCACGCCTGCACGCATTCGCCGCAGAACACACAATCCGAGTCCTTCAAGGGCCGGTCGCCGGCGGCAATGATTTTGGTTGCGGGGCCGCGATAGCCGAAATTGATGGCGTTGTTCACCTGCACGTCGTTGCAGGCCTGCACGCAACGGCCGCACTGGATGCAGCGTGAAAAATCCCGGATGATGAACGGGTTGACCGTCTCCATGGGATAGCGCGTGGGTGTGGCGGCAAAACGCTCGCCGCTGACCTGATAGCGGTAGGCCAGATCCTGCAGCCGGCAATCCCCCCACACCGGACACAATTCATCGCTGCCGTCTTCGCCCTGCACTTTGAGTTGGAAGGCGGTCCACTCCTGGTCATCACTGCCGCGCACGGCGCAATTGTGGTTGCCCGAACTGAGCAGCAATTGAATGATCAAACGGCGCGCCTCCACCACCTTGGGCGACTCGGTGAACACTTTCATGCCCGGGGCGGCCGGTGTGGCGCACGAAGCCAACAGGGTGCGCGCGCCTTCGACTTCCACCACGCAGATACGGCAGGCGCCGGTCGGTGTGGTTCCTTTGAGATGGCACAGGGTGGGGATATCGATCTGAAGACGCCGCGCCACTTCCAGAATGGACTCGCCGTTTTCAAATGTCACTTCACGGCCGTTCATGAAAAGGGATGGCTGCTTGTTCATGCCAGCATGTACTCCTTGAGGATTAGGTCTTGCCCGGGACCGCACAGGGCTTGGGCAAGTCGGCTACTTCTATATAAATACGGCGGTTTTGTCAAACCATGACGTGCGGATTCCGATGATTCCCGGCGAATAAAACTTCCGGGCGGCCAGGCAAGGCCCACGCCGTGAACATGCACGCAAAGCCCGGCGGCCCGTGCGACCTCACTGCGGCGTTACCGCATTGCGGCTGGGACTTACCGCATCTGCTGCTTCTTGGATAATAGAGCGGTCGAAACGTAGGCGAGGCCGCCTATGAAACCGCCGACCAGATCGGCCATCAGATCGGCGGCTTCGGCGGTGCGTGCCGCGACAAAGGACTGGTGCCATTCGTCGCTGAGACCGTACAGGGCTGTAAAAATAGTCGCGCTGGCGATCAGCCGAAGGGATTTGCCGCTCCAGCCGGGGATGGCGCCAAAGGCCCGGGCCAGCAAAAAGCCCAGAAGGCCGTATACTCCGGCGTGCAGAAATTTATCGATGTTGGGTACATCGGGCACCAGGTCGGGGGTGGAAAAAGCCGATTGCGCAAAAATAACCGCGCACCAGACGATCACCGGCAGCCAGTAATAGAGGAAACGGGTTGTTGGGTTTGTTGGGTTTGTTGGGTTCATTGGGTTCGTTGGGTTTGTTGTTTAAATTTCCACCAGCAACTTCCGTTGGCGGACATTTTCCAGCACGCGCTGCTCGAATTCTTCCATGGGCACGCCCTGGCGGACCTGACCGTCGAGGGTGCGCACCGAGATGGTGCCGTTTTCTTTTTCCTTGGTCCCGCAGGTCAGGATCAGGGGAATTTTGTTGAGCTGGGCATCGCGCACCTTCTTGTTCAGGCTCTCCGAGCGCTGATCGACCTCCGTGCGCAGCCCGGCTTTTTCCAGGCGGGCGGCCACATTTTGGGCAAAAGGCAGCAGATCGTCATTCAGCGGCAGGATGCCGGCCTGCACCGGCGACAGCCAGAGGGGAAACTGACCGGCAAAGTGCTCGACCAGGATGCCGAAGAAGCGTTCAATCGAGCCGTAGATCACCCGGTGGATCATGACGGGCCGGTGGCGCTCGTTGTCCGCCCCGATATAGGTAAGATCGAAGCGCTCGGGCATGTTCATATCCAACTGTATGGTGCCGCATTGCCAGGTCCGTCCCAGGGCGTCCTTGATGTGGATATCGATCTTGGGGCCGTAGAACGCGCCATCGCCTTCATTGATCTTGTATTCGGCGCCGTATTCCGCAAGGGCCGCTTTCAAACCATTGGTGGCCGTTTCCCACTGCGCATCCGTGCCGATGGACTTGGCCGGGCGGGTGGAGAGCTCCAGGTGAAATCCCAGTCCGAAGGCGCTGTAAATCCGGTCGATCAGGCGCAGGACGCCCAGGATTTCAGGCTGGATCTGCTCCGGGGTCATGAAAATATGCGCATCGTCCTGGTGAAAGGCGCGCACGCGGAACAGACCATTGAGCACGCCGCTGAGCTCATGCCGGTGGACCAATCCAACCTCGGCCGCCCGCACGGGCAGATCGCGGTAAGAATGGTGCTTGCGGCTGAACAGGAGCATGCCGCCGGGGCAGTTCATCGGCTTGATGGCATAATCGCTCTCGTCGATGACGGCGGTGTACATGTTTTCGCGGTAGTTTTCCCAATGCCCGCTGCGCTCCCACAGTTTGCGCTGCAGCAGGAGGGGGGTCTTGATTTCCACATAGCCGGCGGCGCGGTGTTCTTCACGCCAATAGGCCAGCAGGGCGTTCCACATGGCCATGCCTTTGGGATGGAAAAACGGCATGCCGGGCGCTTCATCGCGGAAACTGAACAGATCCAGGGCGGTGCCGATGCGCCGGTGGTTGCGCTTGCGCGCCTCTTCGAGAAAATTGAGATACGCGTTCAGATCCTTTTTATCAAAAAAGGCTGTTCCGTAGACACGCTGCAACTGGGCTTTGGTCTGATCGGCGCGCCAATACGCCCCGGAAACCTTCATCAGTTTGAATGCCTTTACAAACCCGGTATGGGGCACATGCGGCCCGCGGCACAAATCGGTGAACTCACCCTGGCGGTAAAGCGAGATCGTGCCGTCCTGCAGATCCTGGATCATCTCCAGCTTGTAGGGTTCGTTTTTATAAAAGGAGAGCGCCTCTGGTTTGGCAACCTCGCGGCGTTCGATCGGCAGTTTTGCCTGCACGATCTTTTTCATTTCCTCCTCGATGCGGGCGAAAGCCTCCTCGGAAATGGACGGCATATCGATGTCGTAATAAAAGCCGTCTTCCACCACCGGTCCGATGGTCAGCTGGGCTTCCGGGTAGAGCCGCAAAATGGCCTGGGCCATAACATGCGCGGCGCTGTGGCGCATGATCGCGAGGCCCTCCGTATCCTTCATGGTGATCAAGCGGAGGCGGCAGTCCCGGTCGATGGTGCTGTTGAGATCTTTTTGGAGACCGTCCAGTTGCATTCCCACGCAACTTCGCGCAAATCCTTCGGAAATGCTCCGGGCGACGTCCAAGCCCGTGGGCGGGTGGTCAAATTGCTTGGTGCTCCCGTCAGGAAGTGTTATATTAATCATCTTTTTAATGCCTTGTTGTTCAGCCTCTTTTGCATTAAGTTAACCCATGTTAACCTTCAATCGGGCGCGAAGCCGATGCATGATACCCATGCGGCGAACCAACCTGCCTGGTTCCAATCAGGGCACATTATTGGGCTTTTATCGCCGGAGGCAACCTAAGCATCGGTTTTCAGATTAGATGCCAACCGATAAGACGACTGAAGTAGGAGAAATGCCCCAGTGGGTCAAGTGAAAAATAAAAAACCATCATTCCAGCTCGCTTATGAATTGATCGAAACCTATCCGGCGCTGGCGGCTTTTGCCCGTGAGGCTGAAAAAGAGTCCATTCTGGCGGTGGATTTGGAAGCCGATTCGATGTTTCATTATCGGGAAAAGGTTTGCCTGCTGCAGATGGCGGCCGGCGACCGCATCGTGGTGGTTGACCCGCTCAAAGTGCCGGACCTTTCCGCGCTCATACCCATTTTCGGAAATCCGCGCATTCTGAAAGTATTTCATGGGGCCGACTATGATGTGCGCTCGCTCTACCGCGATTTCGGCATCGTCATCGAGAACTTGTTCGATACGCAGTTGGCCAGCATGTATCTGGGCTATACCGAAACCAGCCTGGAGGCCGTGGTGGGGCAACGGTTCGGGGTGGAATTGGACAAGACCTATCAGAAAAAAGACTGGTCGCGCAGGCCCCTGCCGCCCGAAATGGTGGCCTATGCCGCCTCGGATGTACTCTATCTGATTGCGCTGGCCGAAACGCTGATCCGTGAGCTCGAAGCCAAGCAAAGGCTGTCGTGGGTTCAGGAGGGCTGCCGCTTGCTCAGCCAGGTGCGTCCTGTGGAAAACCACCAGCCCCTGTTCCTGAGATTCAGGGGCGCCGGACGCCTTACGCCGTTGCAGCTGGCTGCCCTTGAGGAACTGCTACTGTTGCGCGACGCCGTGGCCCGCCAAAAGGATCGGCCTTTGTTCAAAATTATCAGCAATGCGTCGCTGCTCAAGATCGCCACGGTGCTGCCGGCCGACATCAAAGCATTGAAAGCTTCGCAGGCCTTGAGCGGCAAGCAAACCGAAATGTATGGACAAGCGGTGGTCGCGGCGGTGGAAAAAGTCTTGGCCATACCGGTCTGCCAGTTACCCGTGTACCCGCGGCAAAGAACACCGCGGATGTCGCCGCGCATTCCCCGCCGGGTCAAAGCCCTGCGTGAATGGCGCGACGCTGCCGCGGCCAAACTCAAGCTCGATTCTTCCCTGCTGCTGAACAAGTCCCTGATCAGCGAAAT
This sequence comes from Desulfobacteraceae bacterium, assembly GCA_003599575.1. Taxonomy (GTDB): domain Bacteria; phylum Desulfobacterota; class Desulfobacteria; order Desulfobacterales; family Desulfosarcinaceae; genus Desulfatitalea. The sequence goes on from QZKV01000091.1 coordinate 5,045, forward strand.
TGCGATTCACAAGCCGCGAACGATCGCCGAATTGAGCAAGATCCCCCAAATCCACCAGTGGCAGGTTGAGGCGTTCGGGGATCGGATCATCGTCATTCTGAACAGAATGCCGTAGACCCGCCGGCCTGCGGCCCATTTGGATGTGGCCCCCCCTGCCCTCTTGCCCGCCAGCCCATTTGACCAGTTGCCCGTCGGCCCCGCGGCCGAGTTCCCGCGGCAGTCGGCGTCAACGGCGCGGGTGCAAGTCGATCATGGCTTTTCGCAGTCGCAATCTTGGTCGAGCATCCGCGCGGGTAGACGATTACGGTAGCCAACACGCTTTCGCGTCCATTCCCGCGGCATCGCAACACGGGCAAACGGGGTCAACGGGCAAAAAAGAAGTTCCCCTCAGGTTTCAGACATGCTATAAACAACAGGCATGGAAATTGCAGATTTTGTGCGGGCAAGCGGACGCAACCAAACTGAAACACGGGGAAAAATAAGGTTGCGTCGACATGACTTGACACTATACTTGTGAAGTGGATCTTCAAGCGCGCTCGGATTGCGGCTTTACACCGGATACGGTCTTCAAGGCGGAAACGGTTCGTTCCGATTTTTCCCTCTCTTGCTGCGCCAACGCACTTCTTTTCGCTCCTAAAAAACGCTTCAGGTGAATTGACGCGCTTGCCTTGAACGATCCACGCCAAAATATCATTCAACCATTGGAGGCATCATGGCCAAAAAAGCACAGGCTAAAGTTCTCACCCAACCTCAATCCCAACTGCACCAACATTGTCTGGCGGTCAAGGAAGGCACCCGGCGCTTTGAAAACGCATTTCAGGGCGTCGCCCGGATGATTCTGGGAGGAGAAATCGAAAAGGTAGTGGTCAATGCCAGAACGACATACGATTTCAATATCTTCAGGATAGGCAAAAAGCATGTAATCGGCATGTACGATGAAGTCAACAGCTTTGTTTCCTACGTCAAAGATGCGGCCGAAGGCGGCTCGTCCAAGGAAATGGCCTTTGTGCTGGTGGGCGAACCCGGCAACGGCAAAACGTTTTTTGTCGAATTTTTGTGCGCCCAGTACCGGGCCTTTCTGTCCAAACCCGAGAACCGCAAGTATACCTTCCGCTTGAAGGGTACGGATAAGCTCGGACAATACGGCCGGATATCGATGATCGAATCGCAGACCTATGAAGACCCCATGATCCTGGCCATGAATCTGTTCGAGGACCCGGAAGAGAACAAGGCCTTTCTTTCCGCCGACATCGGCTTCGACGACCAATCCGTTGACAAGTTGTACGAAAATTACCGGCCGATAGGTGCCTGCAGTGGCTACATCTGGAACGACATCCGCCAATATTGCGACGGCGATCTGGATAAAATGCTCTCCCTGGTCGACATCATCCCGGTGCCCCTGACCGAAAGCCTGGGCACTGTGACGGGCAAGTATCCGGCCAAGGACAAGATCACCTCATCGGCGGTCGATCTGCTCGGCGAAGAATCGATTCAACGCCTGCTGCACATTGCCGACACCAACAATCCATATCGCTTCGATCTGCGCCGCGGCGCACTGGCGCGCGTGGCGGGCGGGGGCATCCATTTTGCCGATGAGATTTACAAGAACAAAAAAGATTTGGTGCAGGTCTACCTGGGCGTCATTCAAAACCGCAACATCGAGATCGACGGCTACAAGTGGCCCATTGATACTTTGATCGTCGCCACCAGCAACAATTCGGAATTCAACCGCTTCCTGGCCGAGAAGGAAGAAGCGCCCATCGTGGACCGCTGCAGGGTTTGTTATGTGTCGCACAACACCAACTACAAGATGCAAAGAGATTTGACCGCCTACGCCATCGGCACGGAAGCCCGCACCACCCTCACGCGCGAAGCGCTGCACCAGGATCCCAATCTGAACTACGCCGGCTCGGTGGCCGCCGTACTGACCCGCCTGCCCCGTTCCGAGAAGCTGACGCCGGTGGAAACCATGAAACTGGCCGCAGGTGAAGTGGCCGGGGAAAAAAGCATCAAAGCGCTGGCCGAAGTGATCGATTCCCTGAATCAGGAAGCGGACATCACCAAACGCTTCGGCCAGAAAGGATTGGGCCAGCGCAACCTGGGCCGCGCCATCCAGTTGCTCACGGAAAGTTCGGAAACCAACGAAGGCCAGTGTATGTTCGCATACGATGTGTTCTTGGCCTTGGAGCGCGTGATCCTGGACTATGTCACCGAGCCCAACGATCGCGCCAAGTACCTGGAAGACCTCAAAACGGCCAAAGGACTGTACCGCGAGCGCATCATGACCGAAATGTTCAATGCCTATATGGACGAGCCGCTGGCCATCCGTAAGGATGTGATGAACTACGTCAACATGATTATCGGCGTCGATGCCGAAAACCTCGGTCCGGACAAGATGTGGAAGTATAAAGATCCGCAAACCGGCGAATTGAAGGCGCTCAAAATCGATGATCGTTTTGTCAAAAGCGTCGAGGAGCGGCTCGGCCTCAAAACGGAAGAGCAGCGCGATACATTTCGCACCTCCATCCGCAAGATCTACGGGCAAAAAATTTCGGTCGATCCCAACTACAATTTCATGGACAATCTGGAATTGGTCAAGGCGGTCACCGATGTGCGCCTGAAATCGGATATCGCCGGGGCCGGCAGCCTGATCGGGGCTTTGGCCAACCGCACCAATGAAGAAAACCAGAAACTCTACGATCGCATGGTTACCACCATGCTGAACAAACTGGGTTATTGCCGGACATGTTCGCAGAAGACCATAGAATACTTCTGCACCCAGGAAGATGAGATCTAGATGAAGCCCTCGATGAAAAATGATTTGTGGGAAATCTACGAACGCCTGAAGCGGCGCGGGCTGTCTTCCGAACAGGAAGAAAAGATCCTGGCCGAGATCCGGGCTTTTGAAGCAGGCCGGATCAGAGGGGATAATCCGCGTCCGCCGCAACTGCCCGGACCCTACGCCTGCGCCGATTTGCAGGTGCTGCAGCACATGGCGGCAGCGCAAATGAGTTACACCAGCCAGATCCGCACGATCGATGACCTGCTGGCCAAAGACCGGCGGCGTGAAAAAGACGGATTTCCGCGCAAGGTCAAGGTGGGGCGCATGATCAAACCCGGGCGCGGCGGCAAGGACAAAGTGGTGGTGGTGCCGACCGCCACCGAAGAGAAGCTGATGCACGATCCGAATTTCAGCGTGCAGGATGAAGAACAGGCCGGCGGTGGATCCGGCTCCGGCAAGGAAGGCGAAGTCATCGGCGAGGAGCCGGTGCGCCAATCCCAAAGGGGCGGCGGCGCGGGGCCCGGTCAAGGCGAAGGCGAGCAGCACGAACTGGAGTCTTCGGCCTACGATCTGGGGCGCATTCTCACTGAGCAATTCGAATTGCCCAACCTCAGGGACAAGGGCAAAAAGCGCTCACTGAGCCGCTATACCTTCGATTTGACCGACCGGCACCAGGGATTCGGACAGTTCCTGGACAAGAAGGCCACGCTGCGAAAAATCGTGGAGACCAATATTCATTTGGGCAATTTACCCGATGTCGATGCGATCGATCCGCTGAGTTTCCTGATCGCCCCCAGAGACATGGTCTATCGCATTCTTAGCCGGGAAAAAGATTTCGAATCACAGGCCATGGTTTTTTTCGTGCGCGACTATTCCGGCTCGATGGTCGGCAAGACCACCGAACTGGTGGTGGCCCAGCATGTGCTGATCTACAGCTGGCTGCTGTATCAGTACGCCAATCAAGTGGAGACGCGCTTTATCTTGCACGACACCACCGCAAAAGAAGTGCCGGACTTTTACACCTATTACAATTCCAAGGTGGCCGGCGGAACGCAGGTCTCTTCGGCCTATAAAATGGTCAACGAGATCGTGGAAAAGGAAAACCTGGCCCAGGATTACAACATCTACGTGTTTCACGGCACCGACGGGGACGACTGGGATACCGAAGGCCGCGAGGCCATACCGCAACTCAAGACCATGCTGCGATTCGCCAACCGCGTCGGCATCACCATCGTTCAGCACAGCAGCGGCAGCGCCACGGAAGTGGAAAAGTACATTAAAAAATCAGGACTGCTCGAAAAAAACCCGGCGCTCGTGCGCATGGACATCATGAACGATGACGCGGATGAATCCAGATTGATCGAAGGCATCCGCAAACTGATCTCGCAAGAAAACAGGTAATGATCGTCGACCCCTTGGTCGCGCCAATGGCGGGGCCCGTTGCCGGTAAAATCTGGAACGGGCAGACGGGCTGACGGGAAACGGGCAGACGGAACCAAAACATGGAATTGGTCAATCAACATACCAAACGCATCATGGAGGGCTGCAAGGAACGCGCCCGTGATGCCGGTTTGCGCTTTGAAATTGAAACCTTGGAATACGTAGTGACCAATCGGGATCTGCTGGAGTTGTCGCCCAAGATCATGATTCCTACCCTGTACGATTACTGGATGCATGATGTGGAAGTGCTCAAGGGCAAAGGCAAGTACGAATTGTATCCGAGCAACCCCTACGAAACGGTGATCAACACGCGGCCGGCCATCTCGTACTACAACGACAACAACCCCGACTGGCTCAACGTGATGATTTTTTACCACGTCCTTGCGCATGTCGATTTTTTTCAGAACAACTTGTACTTTCGACACACCTGGGACTACGATTTCACCGGCCAGGCGCTATCCGACAAACGTGTGATCGCCAAGCTGCGATCCGAACATGGCCATTGGGTCGACTACGTGATCGAATTCAGCCGCGGCATCGACAATCTGGTCGGCTACTTTTCGGAACTGGATCGCCTTTTTCCGGTCAGCATTGCGGATCACTCCCTGCGTTTAAACTACTATTTCGATATTTTTCTGCAAAGCGTCCGCAAAGCAAAGACCAATGAGTACATCAAGGAGATCGAGCGCTACAATCAGTGCATCACAGCCCAGGGCGAATTGTGCGAGGACATTTTTTTTGCCGAAGTGGATCGGCGCTACCCTGAGTTTAAAGCGCTGCTCGCCAAGCATAAGGAAAAGAAGAACATCCCGTCCATGGACCTGATTCAATATATTCTGGAGCACTCTCATTTCCTCAATAAAGAAGAAAACAAGTGGATGAAAACCATCATCGAGGTGGTCCGCAATACCTCTTTGTTCTTCCAGCCACAAATCCGCACCAAGATCATGAACGAGGGTTGGGCCAGCTACTGGCACGAAATACTTTTTCTCCAGGATGACCGCATCAGCGGCCATGAAGTGGACTTTGCACGTGTCAATGCGGGTGTCACCGCCATGCCGCGCGTGGGCCTCAATCCATACGCGCTGGGTATGCGCGTCTTTTATGCAATCGAGGAATGGGCCGACAAAGGCCGCTTGGGGTGGGATTATCAGCGTCTAAACAACGCCGCGCAACGCGAAAAATTTGACAGCGCGGCGGGCCACGGACGGGATTATATTTTTTCGATCCGTGAAAACATGTGTGATTTTACCTTCATCAACCAGTTCATCGATCAGGATTTTGTATCGCGCCACAAGCTTTTCGTGGCCGGCCGCCGCCTCAATGAATCCAGAATGGTGTGGGAGTACTACGTTAAAAGCCGCAAGGCCCAGGATTATCGTCAAATGCTGCTCGATTCGCTCTATCATCCGCCGAAAATCACCCTGGACCTTGAGAAAGGCCGCCAGGCCGACAGCCTCTACCTGTTGCACCATTTCGAAGGCAAACCCCTGGTCAAGGAGTATATCACCAATACCCTGATCGGCATGGAGTATCTTTGGGGCGGTCCGGTTGAACTGGAGACCCACGAGGTGATGCCCAAAGCACGGACCGACCGTCCGCGGGCGCAGAGCGCCGGTGATAAAGGCGCCGATGCCAAAATTCAATGGCAGCGCGTGGTGTATACGATGAAAGGACGCAAATTGAGCCGACGCATCATGGCCTAGTTGGGTTGATTGAGTTTGTTGGGTTTATTGGGTTGATTGAGTTTGTTGGGTTTATTGGATTGGAATGGGTTTAGGATCATTAACTCAAAAAGCTCAAACCCAAATGAAAACAACGAACCCGACAAACCCGACAAGCCCAATAAACCCAATAACCCAATAAACCCACGAACCCGACAGATGGGCGGGAATGGATATGCAACAAGTAAAAGATATCGAAAAAACAAACAACATCGCAAAAGCCCTGGGACAGATCCGGCGCGCGAGCAATGCCGTGGAGCAGCAGGCCCCCATTCCATTCGATGCGTTTCTGGCCCAGGTAGCCCAGCGGCCGGCCGCTTTGATCCGCAATGTATTCCAGTTTTTCCACGACATGGTCAAAGCGTATATAGGGCCGGGTGTGGATGAATACCCGGACGATCCCGAATCGATCAATTATGTGGATTATGACTGCACGCGCCTGTTCGTTCAGGACTCGGATCATCCATTTTTTGCCGACCGCCTTTTCGCCAATCGCTTCTTCAAGCAGGTGGAGAGCATGCGCCAGGGCGCGCAACAGAACAAGATCTATATCTTCGACGGCCCGCACGGATGCGGCAAAAGCACCTTTTTAAATAATCTCCTGAACAAGTTCGAGGAGTACGCCAATACCGAGGAGGGCTGCCGCTACGAAACCGTCTGGCGCATCAATGTGGCCGATGTGGGCGTACCGGCGGTCAGCGATGAGACCTTCTCCATGCTGGAAAAATTGTTTCAGCTGCAGCAGGAATCCCAGGCCACGCAGTATGATCGCATCAAATCGCGCATGCTCCCCCAACGCCGGGATCAGTACCTGGATATTCCCTGTCCGAGCCATGACAATCCCTTGCTGATGATTCCCAAGCATCGCCGCAGGGCGTTTTTCGACGACCTGTTCAAGAACGACGCCTTCAAGTACACCCTGTTCACCAATAAGGAGTATGAATGGGTATTCAGCGATATGGCCTGCACGATCTGCAGCTCGCTTTATGATACGCTTCTTCAAAAGCTCAAGGATCCTCTTAAGGCGCTCAACATGCTGTGGGCCCGGCCGTACACCTTCAATCGCCGCCTGGGAACCGGGATAAGCGTTTTCAACCCCGGCGACCGGCCGTTGAAACAGGTGGTTGTGACCAACGAAATGCTTCAGAACCGCATCAACCGGCTTTTCGGCGACAGCAATCAGGTGAACTATATTTTTTCGCGCTACGCCAAGACCAACAATGGACTTTACGCCCTGATGGACATCAAGTCCCATAATATCGAACGGCTGATCGAATTGCACAACATCATCTCCGAGGGGGTGCACAAGGTCCAGGACATCGAGGAAAACGTCAGCTCGCTTTTCATGGCTCTGATGAATCCGGAGGACAAGAAGAACATCCAGAATATTCAATCCTTTTCGGATCGCATCGCCTATGTCAATATTTCCTACGTGCTCGATCACAACACGGAGGTGGATATTTACCGCGACATCTTCGGCCGCCATATCGATGATGCCTTTCTGCCGCGCGTGCTGTACAACTTCGCGCGCGTCATTATTGCTTCACGTTTGAGCCTGCGGTCCGAAGCGCTCCTTGAATGGATCGGCAATCCCGAAAAGTACCACCGCTTCTGCGATAAAAACCTGCAACTGCTCAAAATGGAAATTTACACCGGCTACATTCCCACCTGGCTGACCGAAGAAGACCGCAAGCGCTTGACCGCCAAGCGCCGCCGGCGCATCATCGCCGAGTCGGAGAACGAAGGCAAGCACGGCATTTCGGGACGCGATGCCATTAAGATATTCGGAGAATTCTATACGGCTTACGCCAAAGCGGACAACTTGATCAGCATGTCCACGCTGTGCAAATTCTTCCGATCCCGCAAGGAGCTGCGCGCCTCCATTCCTGACGGCTTTCTGGATTCGCTGCTGCACATGTACGACTATTCGGTTCTGCAGGAAGTCAAGGAATCGTTGTACTACTACAATGAAGAGCAGATCGCCGTCGAGATCCAGAACTATGTGTTCGCCGTCAATTTCGAGTTGGGCGTCTCGGAGGTGTGTCCCTATACGGGAGAGAAAATAGCGATCACCGAAGAATATTTGACCAATTTCGAAAAACGGATTTTCGGCGCCAAATCCGTCAAAGCAGAACGGCTGATGTTCCGCAAAGATGTCCAAAAGGAGTATGCCACCCGGACACTCCCCCAGGAGGTCGCGCCCGGCAGTAAAAGCCTGCGCAACACCAGCCTGTTCGGGAAACTCAACGAGCGCTACATCTTCAATCTCAAGGAAAAAGTGCTCGATCCATTCCTGGAAAATGAAAATTTCCGGCGCGCCATCAAGGACTACGGCGAGGAGGATTTTAAAACTTACGATCGTAGAATCCGCCATGACGTCACCTACTTGATGAACAACCTGATCACCAAATACCGCTATACGCCGCAAGGCGCCAAAGCGGTGTGTATCTATGTCATCGACAATGATTTGGCCCGAATTTTCAAAGCCCCTTAGAAGCGGTCAAAACTTTCCACGGGCTCGATCTTCCCTCCCAGGGAGATCGGGCCCTGGCGCCGGTTTGTGGAGCATCCCGCAACTGAACGCCACGGCTCAACCTGACCTTAAAGCCGATTGAAATACTTCCAGACTGGAGGAACCTCCCAATGCCTGATACGGAATTGACTTCATGGGATTCGATTAAAGACAAGCCATCGGCCGGCATCCATATGTGCCAGATATACAGCGATGACGATGAGCGCAACGACTCGTTGCTTAAATTCCTCCTGGAGGGCTTTCAAGCCGGCGAACGCGCCGCCTGCTTCTCGGAAAAAGTCGAAGCAGAGGCAATCAGGGGATTTCTGGCAAACCACGGTCTGTCTTACGAGGAGCTGTGCACCCAAGCGGCGTTCACCTTGTCGGGAACACGGGAAGCCTATTTCAAGGACAACGTATTCGATCCGGACCGAATGCTTGCGTCGCTGGCCCATTTCCATGAAGAATCCTTGCAGCTTGGCTTCAAGGGCGCACGCGTGATCGGCGAGATGATGCCCGAAGTTCAGACAATCGGTGGGGGCGACAGGCTGCTGGAATATGAATGCAGGGTCAGCCTGCTTCTGAAAACGCATCCCATCGCCGCGGTCTGCCAATATGATGCCCATGCCTTCGATGGAGCGACCATCATGGACATTTTAAAGGTCCATCCCCTCATGGTGGTGCGAGGGACAGTGGTTCACAATCCCCTTTTCATCCCACCGGAGCAGTTTCTCAGGTGAAGCAGCCTCCCGCGGGCATCGAGCCTTGCTTTCCGTATGCGTATTTCTCTTCGCCATCGAAGACACTATGACGATCAAAACAGCGCTTAGGCGCACGCACGGTGATATGGAATCCGGATACAAGTCGGCTCAAGGGCCGAACCTGCCCACGCACCTCCCGGCGCCGACCGGAGTCAGCCCCCCGGCCGGCTGGAACGGAAATAATTTCGCGCAGAGCCGCAGAGGCCGCCAAATGGAAGGCGACGAGGTAAGAATTCCCAATGAATGCTGCAGTTTCCCTTTCCGCTGAAATCATAGGGCGGATCGCACTCATCCAGAGCATTGTTTTTAACCTGCCCGACAGCACATCGATTTTCCGCTTTGTATGCCGAGGGCTGCAGATTGTGCCCGGAACGGCCCGCATCAGCTATTGCACGCACGAGGGCGAACGCGGAAAAGAGGCCTCTTGCATCGAAGCCAGTGCTTCTTTGCATCGATTTCCGCTGCGCCTGAAAGAGCGCAATTATGGCGAATTGCTCATCGAGGTGGTCGATGCGAGCCTCTTTGATCCCTACCAGCCCTACATTGAGAATCTGGCCTTCATGCTGGCGGTGATTTTTGAAGAACGCCGCCAGAGCCGTTTGAACAAGGCCCACGAGGAGGAACTGGAACAGCGGGTGCATGAGCGCACGCGGGAACTCCAGCAGGAAATCGAAGAACGTGGCAAGGCCCAAACGGCCTTGAAGGTCAGTGAGGAACGGCTGCGGCTGGCCATGGAGGCCACCCAGGATGGTTTATGGGATTTGAATCGCAACACCGGAGATTTGTTCTGGAGCCCCCGCAGCTATGCCATGTTGGGGTACACGCCCGGTGTATTTTCCATGAACCTGAACAAGTGGAAGGAGCTGCTCCATCCCGAGGACCAGGTCGCCGTCTGGCCTGAGATTCAGCGCAAACTGGAAAGCCCGGGGCAGTCTTTTGAAATTGAGTACCGCTGCGCCGCCAAGGAGGGCACCTTTCGCTTGGTCGTCACTCGTGGCAAACCGGTGGAATGGGACCCTCAAGGCCACGTCATCCGCGTGGTCGGCACCCATGTGGATGTCACTGATCGCAGAACAATGGAGCACCGCCTCCAGCAATCCCAGAAGATGGAGGCCATGGGTACTTTGGCGGGCGGCATCGCTCACGATTTCAATAACATAATAGGTATTATCATCGGAAATGCCGAGCTCGCCCTGGATGATATACGGGAGTGGAGCCCGGATCACCACTACCTCGGAGAGATCAAAAAGGCCAGCCTGAGAGCCAAGGATGTGGTGCGCCAGCTGCTCAGTTTCGGCCGTAGAACCGAGCAAAGCAAAAGGCCTGTCCATATCAAAGCGATTGTGGATGAGTCGCTGCAATTGTTGCGGGCTTCCATCCCCAGTACAATCGAAATCCGAACCCATACGCCAGCGGACTTGAACATCATCTCGGCCGATCCAACGCAACTTCATCAAATTCTCATCAATTTATGCACCAATGCAGCGCATGCCATGGAGAACAAAGGCGGCACACTGGATGTCGGCCTCTCCAATCTGGAACTGGACGAGCAAGGCGGCCGCATATATTCCCTTGCGCCCGGATCATACCTGCAGTTGTGTGTCAGTGATAACGGAAGCGGCATTGATCCCAGATTAATAGACCGTGTATTCGACCCCTATTTCACGACCAAGGAAAACGGCAAAGGTTCTGGTATCGGCTTATCGGTCGTGCATGGCATTGTCAAAAACCATGATGGCGCCATATCCATTGCAAGCGAGCCGGGCGTGGGCACCACGGTCAGGATTTTGTTTCCCGCAGTGTACGACCAGCCGGCCATGCCGGTCCGCATTCAAGATGATCTGCCGGCGGGCAACGAACGGGTTTTGTTGGTCGACGATGAAAAAGCGATAGCGGATATGGGCAAGTTGATACTCGAACGGCTCGGATATGAGGTGGTCACCCGAACGGATCCCGTGGAGGCTGTTGCTCTTTTCAGGGCCGCGCCCGACAGATTCCAACTTGTGATTACGGATATGACCATGCCCGGGATGACCGGCGCCCAGTTGGTTGCGGAAATTTTGAACATCCGGCCCGGCATCCCCACGGTTCTTTGCACCGGGTTCAGCGAGAAGATCAATGCGCAGGGCGCGCGTGACATCGGTGTCCGCAAGTATATCGAAAAGCCGTTCAGCCGGCTTGAATTGGCCCTGACCGTGCGCAGGGCGATAGATGAACGCCGGTGAGATTAAAGAATATCGTCGTGATGGCCGATACCTTGTTCGACCGGCCCATGTATTGCTTTTCTTTCGGCAGATGGAAAAGATCGATTCGGGTTTCGCAAAGGGCGACCAGAAAAGGATAATCATCCGCAGTTCGCCGGTCTGCTGCCTCGGATGCTGCGAAGAAAAAGGCAATGCAAGTTCATCCCATCACTTTGGCCTTCAACGGTTCCAACAAGGCATTGGAAGGCCCATTCAAACTGCACTATTTTCAAAGCACGTTGCTGCAGGTACGCATCGCGGTGATGGTTGCTGCCATTTTTTACAGTGCCTACGGTTTTATCGACGTCATTGCCGTTCCGCAGCACAAGTACCTGTTCTGGACGCTTCGCTGGGGGCTCGTCCTTCCGGTCAGCATGATGATGCTGGCTTTCACGTTTACCCCGTATGCTTTCCGTTTTATGCAGCCCGCTCTGGCGATCGGAACGATGATCAATGGTGCGGTGATCATCCTTATGATCATGGCGGCACCCGAAGACAAACAATTCACCTACTTGTCCGGGCTGGTCCAGATCTTGTTTTATGTGTACACCTTGCTGCGGATTCGTTTTATCTGGGCTTCTTCGTGTTTTTCCCTTTTGTTCCTGGGCTATATTGCCGGCGCCCTCATCACCGGCCGGATACCCTCCGAGCGCCTGGTGTCCGATATGGCGTTCCTGTTCGGCATCAATCTCATGGGCATGCTGGCCTGTTATGCCATCGAATATTATACCCGCAAGGGTTTTTTTCTCTCCCGCCAATTGGAGACCAAAAAACGCCGTCTGGATCTGGTCAACCGTTTCCTGGAAAAGCGGGTCGAAAAACGCACCTCGGAATTGATGCGCGCCAACAAGTTGCTGGAAAACGAAATCAAAGAGCGCAAGGAGATTGAAAAAGCCCTTCAGGAAAACAAAATCCGCTACCGTCGGATGGTCAACAATGTGACCGATTACATGTGTGTTCATGACATGAACGGCAGCATCCGCGAAGTTAACTACCGAATGATTTCAGGATTGGGGTACAGCCATAAGGAGATCGTCGGGCGCAACCTGCAGGATCTGATGGTTCCGGAACAGCGCCCGCAATTTGCCCACTATCTGAATCGTTTGCGCCAGGGCCAGAAAGCGATGGGCAAGGTCACCTTCATCTCGCGCGACGGCCAGTTGCGGCTGATGGAGTACAGCAGCATCATGGCCCAACATACCGGCAGCGGCGATGTCATCTATTGTTTGGCCAGGGATATCACCGAACGCCAGCAAACCGAAAAGGCCCTGGCCGAGAGCCAGGCTCACTTCAAGGATATTTTTGAAACCGCCGCCGCCGGCATGATGATCGTGAACAGTGACACCCAAAGTGTGGTGGAAGTCAATCCGGCCGCCGCCCAGATGATTCAAGAATCCGCCGAAAGCATCAAAGGGCGGCTGCTGGGACAACTCATCATGAATGATTTTCCGGACGATCCGCCTTCGGCGGCGCGGCTTTGGGCCGATGTCGATCCAGTAGAATGCAACCTCGTAGGAAGTAAAACAACGATCCCGATCCTTAAAACCATGCGTCCGATGGAATTCAACGGGGACCCCAATTGGCTGATCAGCTTCATCAGTCTTCAAAAAATAAAGGAGGCGGAAGCCGCCAAGCGGGAGGCGGAAGCGCAACTGAACCGTTCGCAGCATTTGCAGGCGATCGGGACGCTGGCCGGCGGTATCGCCCATGACTTCAACAATATCTTGTATGGGGTGATCGGATTTGCCCAGTTGGCCATTGACGATGCACCGTCAGGTTCTCAGCTGCACGACAATTTACAGGAAATTCTGCGCGGCAGCCGGAGGGCAAAGGATCTGATCGGACAAATCCTGACTTTCAGCCGGCAAAATGATACTGAGAAAAAACCCATCCAGCCCACACCCCTGATCAAAGAGGCCTTGAAGCTGCTGCGGGCGTCCATACCGGCTACAATCGAGATACAGGCCGATATCGCTCCTCATGCCGCTACGATCTTGGCCAACCCCACCCAGATCCACCAGGTGGTCATGAACCTGTGCACCAACGCCGCGCAGGCCATGCTCCCCCAGGGAGGCCATCTGCGGGTGGTTCTGAATGACGCCACCGTTGAAACTGAAGAATTGGGTTTGCACGGTCCTGTTGCGGCGGGCAAATATGTCCGCCTTTCCGTGATCGACAACGGCTGCGGCATCCCTGAAAACCTGAAAGATCGTATTTTCGAACCTTTCTTCACCACCAAAACCCAGGGACAAGGCACCGGCATGGGGCTTTCGGTGGTCCTGGGGGTGGTGCAAGCGCATCAAGGCGCCATCCGCCTGCTCAGTGAACCCGGAAAGGGAACGCGTTTTGATATTCTGCTGCCCGCGGCGACCTCATCCAAGGAGATGGCTGTGGAGGACAATCAACAAACCCCGGGGGGTCGGGAACGGATTCTGCTGGTCGATGATGAAACGGCGTTGGTCCACATGGGACGCCAGATGCTGTCCCGCCTGGGCTATCATGTCACCGCCTGCCAGGACCCGATAGAAGCATTGGACCTGTTCCGCAGCAATCCCGACAATTTCGACCTGGTCATCACGGATCTGACCATGCCCAAAATCAAGGGGACCAAGCTGGCGCAGCATTTGCTGCATTTGAAACCCGATCTTCCGATCATCTTGTGCACCGGTTACGGTGATCAGGTTACCACGGAGCAGATCGAAGACATCGGCATTCGTGAACTGCTGCTCAAACCGATTCTCAGGCACCAACTGGCCGTTACGATCAGGCATTCACTGGAAGCGGTGCATTGATCCTTTCGCCCGTTCAAAAGCCCAAAAGAAGCCCTCCCTGGTAGACCACCAAGGCCACCAGCCAGGCCAATGAAGTACTGTAGGTGATGCTGAACAGCATCCAGCGAACGGAACCGGTTTCGCGGCGGATCGCCGCGACCGTGGCAAGGCAGGGAAGATATAGAAGCACAAACATCATCATGGACAACGCCGAAAGCGGCGTCATACCCGCGGCGCGCAAGGCGCTTTGCAGGGCATCGGCTTGCGGATCATCGCTGACGGCATACAACACCCCAAGGGTGCTGACGACGATCTCCTTGGCCACAAACCCGCTGACCAGGGCGATGCCGCCCCGCCAATCGATGCCGAGGGGCTCGAAAACAGGCTCGATGGCATGACCGATGCGTCCCAAAAGCGAATGTCTGGCCTGTGCGGCCTTGGCGCGCCTTTGGGTATCCTGGGCCGGATCGGCCGGCTGCGCTTCGACGGCGACTGCGGGCCGGACCAAGCGGGCCTGCGCCGGCTGGGAGGATTCGGTATAAGCAGCCTGCACGCCATCGTAGCGCGGGAAATTGGCCAGGCCCCACACGATCACCGAACCGATCAGGATGACCCCGCCCATGCGTTTGATAAAGATTCTGCTGCGGTCCCACATATGGATTATCAGACTCTTGGCCATGGGCATGCGATAAGGCGGCAGTTCCATGACGAACGGCGCGTCGGCGCCCTTGAACAGGGTCGATCGGAAAATGCGCCCGGTAACGATCGAAAGCACGATGCCGGTCAGGTAAATCCCGAAAATGACCGTCCCGGCCCGGGCGCCGAAAAAACCGCCGGCCAGCACGATGTACACCGGCAATTTGGCCGAGCAGGACATAAACGGCGTGATCAGGATAGTCAGGATGCGGTCCGTTTTGCTTTCCAGCGTGCGGGCGGCCATAATGGCGGGCACATTGCAGCCGAAGCCCATGAGCATGGGAATGAAGGATTTACCGTGCAGGCCCACCAGATGCATGATCTTATCCATCAGAAAAGCGGCCCGCGCCATGTAGCCGCTGTCCTCGAACAGCGCGATACAGAAAAAGAGAATCAGAATATTGGGCAGGAACACGGCCACCGTACCCACCCCGTTGAGGATGCCGTCCAGCACCAGATCCTTGAGAATCCCGTCCGGCAGCAGGTAGCCGGCCGCGCCGGCCAGCAAAGCAAAAGCGGCTTCGATCCACTGCTGCGGATAGGCGCCCACTGTGAAGGTGACTTGGAACATGGCCCAGATGAAGAAAAAGAAGATCGGCATGCCGACGAAGCGGTTCGTCAGGACCATATCGATGGAGCGGGAGATATCGACCCGCTGCAGCGTGGATGTGGTCATGACCTCCTTGATAATGCCGGAAATGAAGCCATAGCGCTCGTCCGTGGTGACGATCTCGGGTTCATCATTGAAGCGGTCCGCCAGATAGCTGCGCTGCTGCCGTGCGGCCTCGAAAACCGTCTCAACCTGCGCTGGGGCGGCTTCCGCAAGCCGTTCTTTGATAATCGCATCATCTTCGATCAGTTTTACCGCTGTCCAGCGGGCATTGTAGGGCAACACCCCCTCCAGACGGTCCGAAAGAACCTGTTCCAGCGCGGCAATGGCTTTTTCTATTTCCTGGCTGTAGCGTACTTTGCGCTTCTGGGGCGTCTTGGCCCCGGACAGGGCCAGCTCGATGGCAGCGGTCAACAGCTCGTCAATGCCCTTTTGCTTATTGCCCACGGTAAAGACCACCGGCAGGTCCAGCAGCTCGGAAAGTTTGGCGGCATTGATCTTGATACCCCTTGATTGCGCCAAATCCATCATGTTGAGCGCAAAAACCACCTTGCAGTCCAACTCCCTGAACTGGGTGGCCAGATAAAGACTGCGCTCCAGATTGGACGCATCGATGATGTCGATGACCACATCAGGGGATTCATCCAGGATGTAGTTGCGCGCGACGATCTCTTCGATGGAAAAGGGGGTCAGGCTGTAGGTGCCAGGCAGGTCCACAATCTTCAGGTGGTAACCGTTTTTTACCACCAGCCCTTCTTTTTTTTCAACCGTTACGCCGGGCCAATTGCCCACCTTTTGACGGGTGCCGGTAATGGCGTTGAAGATGGTGGTTTTTCCGGAATTGGGATTGCCGGCAAGGGCGATGGTCAGCGTGCGCTCGGCCATGGTCAATTTCCCGCTGACAGATCACTGACTGTGATCTGGGCCGCTTCCTCGACACGCAATGAAATGTGGGCGCCTTTGACAATCAGCTCCATCGGGTCTTTCAAGGGCGCATATTTTTCCACGTAGACGCGGGTGCCTTTTAAGATCCCCATTTCAAGAATACGCCGCCGCACTGCCCCGCTTCCACCGACCCGCTCGATCACCGCCGAGTGTCCCTGTCTGACTTCGCTAAGCTGCATTTCCGATCCTTATCCGTACCGCTCGAATACTGGAGTCATTTCAACATCTTGAAAAGTTGATCAAATTAATGCCGGCGCCGCAAAAAGTCAATATGAATGTACCCCTTTATGCGAGGGAGAAAAGAATGAGGTTTTCTAGGCGCTTTCAGGCGGGTCGTTGTCCGACGGTTTGCCGCATGTAACGGAGCCATGATCATTTTTCAAGAAATCGTAAAGTCGGCCATTGTAGCGGCATTGGATCATATCGCGGATATTGCGCATCAGATAGGCGCGGGTGGCATTTTCTCCATCAATCCGCAGCCGAAAGGCCAACAGGCGCTGCAGGGCCACATCGTTTTGATCGCGCTCCGGCACCATCAACAATATATTGCGCAGCATCATGGAAAGCGGTCCGCCCAGTTCTTCAATCGAAATCACTTTGTCTTTGGACATGCTGTGCCTTCCGAGCTCTCTTTGCGAAGCACTCTTTCGTGCCGGCCGTTCCATCATTTCAGCTGCCTGAAAGGGGCGGCGTCAAATCTGATGAATGGCTTATAATAATGGATTTGAAAAGTTTTGCAATACGGATGTATTGGCCGGCTGCAGCGGCCGAACGGGTCGGAGGCTTAAAAAGAGCTGAACTGCTATTGGCGATCGGCCGGATATTGCGTTCCGGTCTGCATAACGAACCACGGTGTGGTTGTCAGTACATTGAAAGAATCTGGGAGCGGGTAGAACAACCAGGCGGCGGACCGGCAAACGGGCCAACCGGGTCACGGGAAGATCTCACCTTAAGCTTTTAACCCGCTCTTTGCGGCTCACGACCTCGACGATGCGAATGCCGTACTTTTCTTTTTCCACCACCACTTCGCCTTTGGCGATCAGTGTTTCATTCACCAGCACATCCACCGGTTCACCTTCCAGCTGATCCAAATCCACAACGGATCCCTGGCTGAGCTTGAGCAGCTCGCTGACGCGCTTTTGAGTCCTGCCCATCTCCACGGTCAACTCGATGGGGATCTCCATGATCAGATGCAGATTGCGCAGTTCATCATCGACCGGCGCTTTCGGTACAGCAGAGGCCTTTTGCGCATCGACGCGCCCGGTTTCGTCTTCTTCCGGGCTGTCTTTCTTAATGCCGGCATCTACGATGATGGTACTGTCTCCGCAAGCAAAAAGAAATCGCTGGGTTTTGATGATATTCAGCGATTCCACACGAAAATCCCGGCCATTGGTGATCGCCGGGGTGGACAGTACGCATGACAAGCCGACATCCACGAAAGCTGATTTAAGATTGCCGCCGATGATGTTGCTCAATTCACGCAGAACATCAAACACCTCTTCTTCGCTCTCGATCTGATCTTCCGATGTTCCCAGCATGGCGGCCGTCATGGTGCGGGCAAAATCGTCGTTGACCTGAATATTGAACAACCCTTGAACATCACCGGCAAAGCTGACCGTGCCGACCGTGCGTTTGCCTTCCCGAAAACCAGGCGGCACTTCGGGAATGTTTTCGATCTCCTTTGACAGCATGGTGTAGAAGACATCGATAACGCTGTTGATCACTGTGGTTGGAATATCCACCGAGTTGATCTTGGCAAGAACTTCCACACTGTCCAGCTGGGCGATGCCGGCGATTTCCGCTTTTGCGCCGATATCCTCCTTGAGAGTGATTTCAACGATGATCTCATGTTTCTGGTGCCTGAAAATCCATCGGTGCAGCTCGCCCATTTTGCTGGGTTCGATCTTGAAATCCGAGCCGCGCGTGATGGAGGGGGTTGAAATGACACAGGCCAGATCGTTGTCCAGGAAATCGCTCTTGAGACTCCCGCTGATGATGTTGGCCAGTTCGCCCAGGACATCCTTGATCTCCTCCTCGCCTTCAATTTCACCTTCCTCGACCCCCAGCATGGCGGTGGTAATCAGCCTGGCAAACTCCTGACTGACATGCAGGCTCATCGTGCCGACCACCTCGCCGGCAAAGTGGACGGCTCCAACCAAGCGCAATTCGTTCAGCCCAGGGTCGGTCACCATTCCGACTTTGGCCAGCCCCATCGAAAGCATGGTTTCAAATGTTTCGATAACGCAGTTGCTGAGCGTTTTTTCAACAGCGGTGATGCGGATCTTTTCCATGATGTTTTTTACCTGTCGGGCTGCGCTGTCTGTGATCGCTGCATACTCGGACCTCGACTCTATTTCTCACACCCATCGTCAGTTATTTGACAGATGACGCCGCATATACTGCACCGTCCAATGCTTCTGCTTGAATCGCTTAAGCCACTGCCGGTCTATTTCAGCGCATGCGGGAGCACGGCGATCCGCCCATACCAGTACGGTGCGCAAGCCATTCGAATGCAAGATATTGGCCAAAGAAGACCCGCATTGTTTCAAGAGCCTTCCCACACGCGGAGGAAGCCCGGCCGGCAACCGAAAGGAAACAAACTATTTTTTCATTGACGGTTTCGCCATTCCGATGTCAAATCCCTTTTCTGGATGATCACAAATGGAAATTGATACTGCCGGCAGAAAATCAGCATTTGACTTTCTCCTACAATGCGGATGATGCCTTCGGAACCAGAGGAAATCTGTCCAATGCGCGCGAAACACCAACAATCCGAATCCATGGCACGGCTTTTCAGGCGGGATTATCTCATCGTCTCCACAATTCCGCTCCTGACCCTGCTCCTTTTGGTCATCCTGGGAATAACCATCACGCGGGGCTATCTGACGGACCTCATCAAGAAGTCCACCTATGAGCTGAATTCAGATGCCGAACTCAGCCTCCAGAACCTGGGCGAAAAAATCATTCAAACCAAGGCCAGAGATGTGGCCAAACAGATCGAGATCTATTTCAGAATGAATCCGCATCTGAGCATTCAGGAGATGCGCACGGATCCTCTTTTTCAAAAGATCTCCCTGCAGGTGGTGGGGGAAAACGGCTACACGGCTGTGTATGAAGCGCCCTCGTGCATTTTTCGGGTCCACCCCAATGCCAAATTGCTGGACCGCGATGCGAGCTTTCTTAGAACCGAGCTGCCTTCCTGGTGGACCATTGTCGAGCCTACCCTTTCCGGAGGTGAAGTATCGGGATATTACAACTGGATAGAACCTGATGGCGATACCCGCAGAAAGTACATGACCGTGACGCCGGTAAAACAGCCCCTGCATGGCACGACCATGATGGTTGCAGCCACCACGTACATCGATGAATTTTCCGCCCCCCTTTTTGACATGAAGTACAAAGCGAGCAGAATCGTACACCAATATCAAGCCTATATGCTGCAACAGCTGTTCATCTTCGGCCTTATTGCATGCGCAGTCATCCTGATGACCGCCGCGGGGACCTATTTCCTGGGCCGCCGGGCTGCTTTTCATTACATTCATCCCATCATCCAGCTGGCCGCAACCGCCCGGGAGTTCGGAGAGGGCAACTGGGATGCGGACGCCCACGAACAGGTGCGCCGGCGAACGGACGAAATCGGAATCCTGGCGCAGGCCTTCAGCCGCATGTCCTTGCAGCTCAAAGAACTCTTCAGGCGCCTGGAGGGTCGCGTCGCAGAACTCAAACAGACCCAAGCGGCGCTAAAAGAGAGCGAAGGCCTTTACCGCAGCCTGTTTAACGGCGTTCCGGTGGGATTGTACCGCTCCTCTGTGGACGGCAGGATCCTGGGGGCAAACCCCAACCTGATAGAGATGTTGGGTTATGCGGGTGTTGAAGATTTCAAGGAAATCAACACGGCCGATCTGTACACGCATCCGGACGACCGCGTTCAATGGCAGGCGCAGATTGCGCAGAACAACGGCACCTTCACTTTTGAAAAGCGGATGCGCAAGCGTGACGGCACCGAAATCTGGGTCGAAGACCATGCGCGGGCGGTTCGAGATGAGCATGGACAGGTACTCTACTACGAAGGCAGCCTCAAAGACACAACGCACCGAAAAGTTGCCGAAGCAGCTTTGAAGCAAAGTGAAGAGCGCTTCAAAACGCTCTATGAAGAATCGAAGCGCGCGGAGGAAGTCTACCGCTCATTGATTCACTCTTCCGCCGACGCGATCGTCATTTATGATCTCGGCGGCTGCGTCAAGTATCTCAGCCCCATGTTCACGAAGATCTTCGGCTGGAGTGCCGAAGATCTGCTCGGCAAACCTATTCCTTTCCTGCCCCAGTCGGAACGTGATGCTTCCCTGGCCATCATCGATGACCTTACGGTGAATGGCACGCCATGCCACGGCTTTGAAACCAAGCGCACCACCAAGGACGGCCGCCTGATCGACGTAAGCATCAGCGCCTCGCGCTACGATGACCACGAAGGCCGCCCGGCAGGCATGCTGCTCATTCTCAGGGACATATCCGAGAAAAAACGGCTCGAGGCCCAGCTCCAGCAGATCGAGCGCATGGAAGCCATCGGGACCCTCGCGGGGGGAATCGCCCACGATTTCAATAATCTATTGATGACCATCCAGGGCAGCATCTCCCTGATCCGCCTCGGCATGGCGCCTTCGCACCCCCATTACAAGGACTTTCTCAACATAGAAAAGCAGGTGCAGCGCGCCTCCCGCTTGACCGGCCAGTTGCTGGGCTATGCGCGCAAGGGCAAATATGAGGTCAAAGCCATCCTTATCAACGATATCGTCATGGAAAGCACGGAAACCTTTAATCGGACGCGCAAGGATATCATCGTTCACTATGATCTGGCCCCCGACATCGCCGCCGTTGAAGCGGACGTTGGCCAGATCGATCAGGTTTTGATGAACCTTTTCATCAATGCTTCCGATGCCATGCCCGAGGGCGGCAACCTTTATCTCACCACGCGCAATATTCCGGCGGCCGAAATGGCCCATGGAGCCTATGCACCCAAACCAGGCGACTATGTAATGCTTAAGGTCGAAGATACGGGTGCCGGTATGGATGCGAAAACCATGGAGCGCATCTTCGATCCGTTCTTCACGACCAAAGAGATGGGCCGGGGCACAGGCTTGGGTCTGGCATCGGTATACGGCATTGTCAAGGGACACGGCGGCTACATCGATGTCGATTCCCAGCCTGGCAAGGGCACGGCCTTCTGCATCTATCTGCCGGCCACCAAAGGTGCCATTGAAGTGATGTCGGCCGAACCCGCACACGCGGCTGCCGGCAAGGGGACCATTCTGTTTATCGACGATGAAATGCTGGTGCTGGAGGTCGTCTCCAAGATGATGGGGATCCTTGGCTACACCGTGATGACTGCCGACAGCGGTCTAAAAGCTGTCGAGATCTTCAAGGAGCACAAGGATCGCATCGATTTGATCGTTCTGGACATGATCATGCCGGATATGAGCGGCAGCCAGGCATTCGATCGTCTCAGGGAGATCAAGCCCGAGGTCAAAGTGATCCTGTCCAGCGGCTACAGCATCGACGGCAAGGCCACCGAAATCCTGAAACGCGGCTGCAACGGTTTCATCCAGAAACCCTACAGCATGGAACAACTCGGGGAAAAGATTCAGCAGGTGATGTCGGGCCCAGCAATTCTCGCTGAATAAGATTCAGAAGAGCTTTTTTCATGCGCTGCTCAGCAGCGTGCTCATCGTACGCGTCCTCGTACTCGGATAGAAATAAACGGCTTTCGCAAATGCACCATTTCCATCGAGTACGGCAACGCGTACGCGTACGACAAGAGCGGCACCGCCGGCTAAAAAGTAGCGTGCCTTTTAGCCAAAGTCGATGCCTGCAAAGGCCACCTGATTAAGGTGCCTGAAATTATAAAACGGTTTCGGAAGGGTTAGTTGCTTGTTAAGTGTGCTCGAATGACTGCGCTCAGCTGCCGGGATATTTCCTTCCGGTCAGTTTTTTGAACTGAGCTTTCTGCCGCTTGGGCTGCGGATCTTCATTCAGGGCCGTCCAATCGGATAAATAATCGTGCATTTGATCTGTCCATTCGATCAGGCCGCGCTGCAACCACATGTTGATCATGCCGAGGGGCGAAATTGAACCTTTGTAGACATCAGCGAATTCCTGCTCGGCGAAGTCTTTAATATCCGCATCGCCCGTGGCAACCTTATACCCCGCGCTGAGTGCATAGGCGATCACCTTGATATCTACCGAGCTGAGATTAAACAGCCGTTTGGTCTTCTGGTTCTCGACGCCGCTGGTGATCAAAACCCGGCTGGTTTCAAAAAATAGTTCAAAATTTCCAGAGCTAAGCAGGTCATTCTGGGAAAGGCATCTGAGCCGGTCTTTGTATCGATCGCGCCAGGGATATCTGGTTTTAAATTTCTGTGTTCTGATGATTTCTTCTCGAACTTCGGGCAGGGTGACACACTCGAACCGTTGATCGGTAAACATTTCCGGGGCGATCCTGAGGAGCATCAGAATGGCGCATGTGTCACAAACGATATGCATGGTCAGGCCTTTGCCGTCTCCAGTCGCTTCAGTTCGTGAATAACAAGTTTACCATCCAGTGTGCTTTCCAAGCCCAGCCATTCGGTGATCCGTCTATGGGAAGCGGAATCGATTTGGGCCACCAATATATTGACAAAATTTGGGGAGAGCTCTTTCAGCCATTCGACATAATCCCGAGCTTCCCGCTCTTTGAACAAGATCTCGCCGATGGTTGGGAATTCCTTTTTTAAATTTGAATCTGCGCCACCCACATTGAGGTTGAAAGAAGGATTTATTCTCTTTATCTGTTTGCAGATGCCATAGAGTGCATGGCCGTGGGTGCGAGCAAAATCTTTGAGCATATTGACCTGGATGGCGGTTTTTCTGCCGGCAATCGAATTGGCGACCCAATTAAGATACGCGTCGGGAAACTGAATATAGTTTGCCGCTTCATCACAAAAATCTTCATCATCGGGATGGTAGACCACCTCCTCATCCTCATCGCAGATGGCATGAACAGCTTCATGCAGAATTGGAAAAATCAAATCCAGTACATTGGTTTGGGTATTGATAAAGACAACCCTGTGCTCATGAATTCTGCAGTAAAAGGCGTAGCTTTTGATGTTGTCCGGGAATGCAGAAAATATGACTACAATATTGAGCAGGGACAGAAGCTGAAATGTCCTCTGATAATCGAGGGGTTTGCCATTT
This sequence comes from Desulfobacteraceae bacterium, assembly GCA_003599575.1. Lineage (GTDB taxonomy): Bacteria > Desulfobacterota > Desulfobacteria > Desulfobacterales > Desulfosarcinaceae > Desulfatitalea. The sequence goes on from QZKV01000091.1 coordinate 28,756, forward strand.
TCAATGCTGCACAGCTCCCTCAAGGCATGCGCCAGATGAATTGCATTTTGGGTGTCCTTGTTTTTGACCCGGAATACCTGTACCAGGCCCGGATCTGGTGCATTCTTAAAAAATATCTCGTATCTGGAGGCCAGTTCGAGGGCTCCGGTTTCCATTGCCTTTGTCAGTTTTGCCACACCTCTGGTTCTGTGCAATGGAATGGAAATCGGTTTATTGGGATCTTCTGAAAAGAAATAATCCGGTGCCACACTGAATACCTTGCTGAGGCCGACCAGATGTTGACCCCGTGGCACCTGACCATTTATCCAGGCATTAACCGTCTGTCTTGACACTTGTAGTGATTGACCCAGTTCGGTTAGCGTGACCTTCCTTTCCTTTGCGATGGTCTTGATTCTTTCCCCGGCCCAGCCCATGGTTCCTCCTTTTCTAAACCTCGACATTATACCCACAAATTATCGAGATACGTAAAGAAAACTTTACATTTTTTGCCCTCGTAGTCAACATAATTTACCCTTTTTTCTTTTTCCGATACACAAAAGGTGTATCAACAACATCTGAATTGGGGGACATATCTATCGGAGTGAACTGCGTCTGCATGGAGGTTACGCGGATAAAGGATTCCTGTATCGGGTCCCGAGGGCATTGCGACCCTGGCGACGTCGGAGTTCACTATTTTTTTCTCTAATCTGGTTATGCACTTGGCTCCAGTGATTACACCATATTGGGCACATGAATAATTTACCGCCGCAACAGGGTGGATTACTGGGGTAAAGCGCGGGGTTCGTGCGCTTCACCTGCGGGAACGGAGCGCAGCGGAGTTCCCGTCAGGTGCAAGCGGTTCTTCGCATTCGTTTTCTTCACCACGAAGGGCACGAAGAGCACGA
>QZKV01000170.1 GCA_003599575.1 Desulfobacteraceae bacterium
CATCCAGGATATTTGTTTGTCTCTTGATCTCATACTCCAGGGCTTTCTGGACATTCTTAAAAGAGTTCATGTTTTTGAGTTCTGTCTTGATAAATCGGGGCCGGCGTTCAGGGCCTCGGCCAGCGCCTGCAGGGCCCCGGTGATATCCTCATGCGGGGCCGCCAGGGTGATCTGCCGGCAGCCTTCGGGCAGGACATTCACCGGACGATCCGGGTAGGCGAAAAAGGCCGTGGGCGCAAGGGCGCCGGCCAGGATCAGTTGCGGGTAGCCGGACAAGCGCTTCCGGGCGCGCTCGGGAAAATAGGGCAGCCGCCTGATTTCCGGCAGCCCTGCGCCGCGCGTAAAGCGTGCATCGAAGGTATGTGACATCAACACGGCGCCGCTTTGCCTGGCAATACGTGCGGCCGCGCGCAATCCGGGTTCGCGCAGGGCCGCGCCGCCCAGCAGCAGGATGGTGGGCACGCCTGAACGCAGCAGGCGGGCCGCCTCGTCCACGGCTCGATCCGCAACCGGAAGCGGCTCGGGGGCGGGTATCGCGGCGCTCAGCGGGGAGGCCTCGCCCCAGGCGCAATCGGCGGGAATCACCAGGCTGGCGATTTGGCCCGGTGGTTGCATCGCGGCCTGCACGGCCGCCACGCCGTCTTGGGCCAGACCTGCGGCGCTGGCCGCGTCGCGCAGCCAGCCCGTTACCGGCGCTGCCATGGCGGCGATGTCGGAGGCCAGGGGCGGGTCATTTTCGCGATGGTAGCGCGCATGATCACCGATCAGGTTCACGATCGGCGAACGGGCGCGGCGGGCATTGTGCAGGTTGGCCAGGGCATTGCCCAGCCCGGGCCCCAGATGAAAAAGGGTGGCCGCCGGCCGGCCCGTCATGCGGGCAAACCCGTCGGCAGCTCCCGAGCAGACCCCTTCAAAAAGCCCCAGGACCGTGCGGATGCGCGGTTCGGCCGCCAGCGCGGCCACCAGGTGGATCTCCGTGGTGCCGGGGTTGGTCAGACACAGGCGAATGCCGGCATCGGCCAGGGCTTTCATCAGGCTTTGAGCACCGTTCATGTGGTTTCCTTTCGACAAGAAGTATTAAGGTTAGGTGGTCAATCCGCCGGCGGGATCCGTTTGCTCGGGTGAATGAGTGGAACCTCTTTCCACCACACAGTAAACCCCCTCTCCCGACCGCGCCGCCTTGTTGCAGGCGTTGTCCGACACGCAGGTCGCTTTGCGCCGGTCGCCGGCCTGCCAGCGTTTGATCAGTTGGGGTTCGCGGATGAAGGGCCGGGCCATGGAAAAGTAGTCGGCCACGCCTTCGGCCAGAAGTTTTTCAGCCAGGCCGATCGAGCGGATGCCGCCCACCAGCAGCACGGGCACATGCAGTTCCTTTTTGAGGTGTCCGGCGGCATATCGAAAATAGGCCTCTTCGTCTTCGCTGCTGATCTTTGCGCGCACAGGACCGAGCGCACCCGAAACAAGGGTGCCGCCGCTGACCTCGATGGCGTCGATGCCGGCTTCCTGCAGCATGCGGGCGACCTGCACGGCCTCAGCGAAGCTCAGCCCGTTGTCGATGTGATCGGCGCTGTTGATTTTCACCAGCACGGGGTACTCCCGCCCCACCGTTCGGCGCACCGCCGAAAGCACTTCCAGCAGCAACCGCGCGCGGTTGGGCAAACTGCCCCCGTAGAAATCGGTGCGTTGATTGAAGGCGGGAGACAGCGCTTGGGAGAGCAGGTAACCATGCGCGGCATGGATCTGTACGCCGTCGAAACCGGCGTCCTGCGCCCGCCGGGCGGCGGCGCCAAAATCACTGCAAAGGTGGCGCAGATCCTCCGGGCCGGCTTCCCGGTAATGCTTGCGGCCCTTCTCATCGACCAGGGAGATGGCCAGCGGCGCCGTTCCGGTCAGATGGCGGTTGGCAAAACAGCCGGCATGGGCGAGCTGGGCAACGATCTTGCCGCCGCGTTCGTGGACGGCGTCGGTCATGCGGCGCAGGGGGGCAATCAATGCATCCTTATAGATGCCCAGTTGCCAGGGCGTGGCCTGCCCTTCCCGGGTGACATAGGCATGGCTGCTGATGATGAGACCGACCTGCCCTTCGGCAAGAGATTCCATCAGCCGTATGAGGCGGGCAGTACAGGTACCGTCTTCTTCCGCCATGCCTTCCCAGGTGGCCGAGCGCACGAAACGGTTCTTCAGCTCGAGGCCGTTGAGCGTCGTTTTTTCGAAAAGTACCGGCATAAAAACTCCTCCATTTCGGTTTGAGACAAGGTACTATGCGCGTCGCCGTTTGGCAATGTGCGAATCCGTTGGCTGGTTTGCCTCAGACCCGTTAGGTATTTCAGCCGCTTGGTCCTTGATCTGACTCACGCAAAGCCCCCTTTGGTAACGGACCGAGGCGCAAATTCCCCTGGAGCAACTGCTCGTTGACAAATCGGAGCGCGGGGTTTAAAGATAAAAACACCTCACTGATTCGGGCGCTTGTTCACAGGGTCCGGAAATCTACTTACAAACAGCGCAAACGGTTTTAAGTCAGGCGGATTTGATTGGAACGATCAAAATTCCATCCATGTATTTGCATCCGTCCGTCATGGGGCGCCTCACCATCTGGTCCGAATCAGGGAAACGCCGGCCGGTGGATGGGCGGATGGATTACTACCTAACTAAAGAAAAGCCGTCAATGGATTGATGGCATCGAAAGGAGCAAACATGTCCGAACTGGTTAAACTGACGATGACCGGCCACGTGGCCGACGTGCGCCTCAATCGTCCCGACAAGTACAATGCCTTGAGTCCGGATATGTTCATGGCCATTGTCGAGACCGGCCACACCATTGCCCGCGACACCTCCGTACGCGTCGTGGTGCTGTCCGGAGAGGGACGCGGGTTTTGTGCGGGTCTGGATTACCAGAGCTTTGCGGAGATGGGCGCAGGCCGGACCGGGGTCGGCGATTTAATGGCACGGATCGAGGGGCAGCCCGGGAATCACGCCCAGATGCCCGGATTGATCTGGAAGCAACTTCCCGTGCCGGTCATCGCCGCGCTGCACGGGGTCGCCTTCGGCGGAGGGCTGCAGATCGCCCTGGGTGCCGATATCCGTCTGGCCGCTCCGAGCACGCGCATGTCGGTGATGGAAATCAAATGGGGTCTCATACCGGACATGTCCCTCACCCAAACCTTGCGCGACCTGGTTCGCTTGGATGTGGCCAAGGAGCTGACGTTCTCGGGCAGGATCGTGGAAGCGCAGGAAGCGGCCGCATTGGGCCTGATCACAAGGATCTGCGACGATCCTCTGGCCGAAGCACACCGCATGGCGGCCGAGTTTGCCGCCAAGTCGCCGCATGCCATTGCGGCTGCCAAACGCCTCTTTGAAACCGCCTGGCGCGGCACGGCCGAAACAGGCCTGGGGCTGGAAGCCTCATTGCAGCGCGCGCTGATCGGATCGCCCAATCAAGTCGAGGCGGCAGCGGCCAATTTCGAAAAGCGCGCACCCCGTTTCAAGAACCGCGACGCGTGAGCGTCGAATTCAAGCAGGCGTGAACAAGCATGAATATGGCAAGGCTGTAAAAGCATTCGATTCAGATAACGGAATTCACCAACTCGAACTGAACTGGAAGCTATCATGCCCATCACGAGACACTTTTTTCCACCCCAAAACTTCGTTTTGACCAAGATGACCGGTCCTGTCGATGAGCTGATCCTGCGCAGGCAACTGAGAGCCTGGAACGCGGAAGCCGCTCGATTTTCCGCCCTCAAGGAATTGGTCGATTGCCGGGAAATGGAATGCGCCGGATGCCGTACGGTCCATGAGGTGGTCGAAGTCGGCACGCTGGAAAGAGGGCAGCCCTGGGCGACGAACGGACATCTGGTGATCGTCGTCTCCCAACCGGTCGTCTACGGTATGGCCAGGGCCTATCTGGCCGGTGTCGAAGGGGTTCGCAAAGATGTGCACGTGACCTACAGTATGGACGAAGCACTCACCCTGCTGGATGTCAGCCGGGACCTGCTGGATTCTTTATCCGCGCAGGTCGTCGATCCGTCGGTGCATTGATCGGGACCGCATTTCTGCTTCAAGCGAAGCCTAACCACCGATGCTCTTCAAACCCTCGGGGGCCAGGGCCATGTTCAACACTTTGTGGTAAGTGCGGATGCGGTCCACATATTGTACGGCTTCGGCACCGCGCGCATAGCCGTGGGGCAGTTTCTGGTAGTATTTCTTTTTATGCAGCAAAGGAAATGCTTCACGCACGCCGCTCCATGAATGGGACGATTTGCCGATCTCATGGGCCAGCGCGCGGGCATCCTGCAGATGTCCGAAACCGATGTTGTAAGCCGCCAAGGCCATGAGCGTGCGGTCGGGTTCGGGTACTTCCTCGCCGATCAACCGGTGCAGACGCGCCAGATAGCGGGTACCGGCGAAAATGGCTTCTCTTTCGGACAAACGATCTTTCAGGCCGAGCGTTTTGGCGGTGTCCTGGGTCAGCATCATGATTCCCTTCACACCGGTAAAACTTCTGGCATTCGGATTCCAGTGAGACTCCTGATACGCCTGGGCGGCAACCAGTTGCCAGTCCAGGCCGTAGCGTTGGGCCGCCTCTTCGAAATAGACCTGGTACTTCGGCAGGCGATCGAATATGCGGCTCCGGTAACGCACCAGATCCACATAATCGAAATCCTCCAGATGGCTGTAGTAATGGCTGATGAGGCTGTTGACGATCTCCTGCGTGCCTTTGGCGGCGAACCATTTCCGCACCGCGCGCTGAAGATGCCGGCTTTGCGGGTTCATCGCCCAGCGCAGTTGCAGAGGATCACCCAGATTGAAGTGGACGACCAGTTCGGGATAAAAGCGCCGGTTCAGGGTCACCATATTGGACTCGACCACAGTCAGGGGCGCGGATCGGCTCCAGACCATCTGCAGCATCTCTTCACTGCTGTACTCGGACAAGGTCCGCCAGCTCAGATCGGCATAGGCCCCTTGGAGCAATTTGAGTTGTTCCAGGCCGGCGCTGCTGCCGGTGATCCACAACGGATTTTGCAGGAGGTCTTTCACGCCGCTGACGGCGGGGCCGCCGCGCCGTCCCACCACTTGCTCGCGCACTTCGAGGTATCCGGGACCGAGTGCCACCAGGCGGGCGGTCGTTCGGCCGAAAGGAACGCCGGGTGCGATCAGGTCGGCTTTGCCATGGAGCAGAGCTTCAACCATCTGCGCTTCGTCTTCGATCACGACGGGACGCAGCTTTACCCCCAAATGACCGGCGAATGCTTTGGCCAATTCATATTCGAAACCGGCAGCGCCGTGAGCGGCCTCGTAGTAGCAGGCGAAATTGTTGCGGGTGATAAGCACCAGTTCGCCGCGTGATGTGATGGCTTCCAGATCGTTGCGCAACAGCACGCTGTCGCACGCGGCGATGAAAAGCGCGCTCAGCAGGAGTCCGGTCAGGAACCGGTATGTTACGCCTAATCCAGCCATCCCATCCGTATCGGTTTCATTGGATGCCTTTATTCACCCCGAAGGAGGGTGAGGGGTGTACCTTTCGGCCCATCACAAGCAAAAAGGACGCCAGCACCGTTGCGGACTTCGCCCGGGCACAGAGGCGCTCTGATTTTCGATTGCGCACAAGCAGTTAAACTTTTCTCCGGAATCGGCGCCGGACCGGCGCAGGGGAATGGTTCAGTGGGGGCCGGCCCCTTTTTTGTCACCCGCGCACCAAAAACGTCCGCAAAACCCAACCCAACCAACCACCCAACCAACCCAACAAACCCAACAAACCCAAACCCCGTCTCACTGGTCCAAGCCGCGCCATTTATCGAGCAGTCGCGTGGCATTGTCCATGTCTTGGCGGGCTTTGGGGTGATCGGGGCTTAGCGCCAGGGCTTTTTTCCAGGATTCGATGGCCAGTTCCAGTTCTTCGTTGAGAAAGTATTTGACTCCCTGGCGATAACACTCCTCGGCGCGCGCGTTCAAGCGCGCATGGGCCAGGACCAGCAGTTGGGCTGTATCCTGGTAATCTTTGCCCAGATCTCGCAACTTCTCTATGGCCGAGGCCTCCTCGCCCCGATCCAGCAGCTGTTTGCCCTGATGATAATGGGAGGCATGCAGCAGGGCTTTGGCTTTGGCGTGGGAGGGTTCCTGCGCCAGGATCTCTTCGCAAATCACAATGGCGCCGGAATAAGCGCCGCTGTCGTAGCGCGCTTGGGCCGCCCTGATTTTTTCCTGGACGGCTTGCCGCTGGATAAATTTGCGGGCTTCCCGGATGGCCTGATCACGGCCGGCAACCCCCGGAGTAACCTGTTTAAACTCTTCCAAAGCCGCAAGGTTTTCTTTTTGTTCCAACAGCTGCCTGCCCAGACCCAGGCGGCCTTCATCGGTCAATGCCCGCAGTTTGGGATGGCCGGGACTTTCCAGGCGGATCTTATCGCAAAGTGCCAGCACCTCTTTGTATTGTTTCTGTTCCAAGGCTTTTTGAGCCCGCTCCACCCATCCATCCATATCCTTGCGCGTGCACAAATGTTCCGGTTTGAGCACCGGCAGCAACAGAACGGTATCAACGGGCAGGGGTTTGTTGGGATCCAGGTCGTTGAAGTAGGCAACCGCGTACGCTTTGCTGGCATCCTTGTAGCGATCGGCGGCGATTTTAACAAACGAATCGCCACGCTGAACCTTATAGACCTGTTGATCCATACCGTTCAAGCGCACTTTCAGAAAATGCAGCGCCTTGGGGTGTCCTGGCAAAAGGCGCAATACCGTCAGGATTTCGCGGCGCGCCTGGACAAAATCAGCGGCCTGGTAATAGTCGAGGGCGCTGCTGAAATGGCTTTGGGCAGCGGCCGCAATGTCTCGCTCCAGGGACTGGATGATTCCCGGGATCTGTGCATCGGCGGGATCGAGGCAGGCCGCCGCGCGCCAGGCCAGCAGGGCTTGCTGCAATTCGCTTTTTTTTTCGTGCGCAAGGGCTTGCCGGCGGAAGGATTCCTCGGACAGCGCCGGCGGCCTCTTTAAAAAGGACGGCAGGCCGGCGGAGCACCCACAGACCATCAGCAGGCCGTAAACGAGTAGAAAAAGCTTCCTGTTCATCGCAATTCCGCGGAAACAAAGGTCGTCAGGTTCTGGCGCAGTTGCATGGCATCCCCCTGCATGGCGAGTAGCGACCGCCGTACCTTGTAAGTGTCTACGAAGAAAGGATTGCTGCCGCGCTGCTGGGTGAAACCGGCTCGGTAGCCGTGCTTTTTCAGCAGGGCAATGATCATGTCATCGGTTTCACCTTCGGGATAGGCGAAATAGCGGCATTGTGTTTTCAGGTGTTGGGCAATGGCTTTTTGCGGTTGACTGATTTGGGCCTCCAGCTCCTTAAGGTGGGCTTCCGGGTCGGTTCCCCGCGCAACGTTGGTCAGGTTGCGGGCGGCTATCCCGCTGGCGCCGATATCGAACCCGGCGGCGGCCATTTCGGCCAGTTCGGCCCAGGTGATGTTTTTCGGGTTTCCCACAGAGCCCGTGGGTATGAAGACGGCGGCCGTATAGCCGTATCGTTTGAGCAGAGGATAAGCCAGATCGTACACCCAGCGTTCGGCCGAATCGAACGTCATGACAAAGGCATTCGGGGGCAGCTGATCCTCCAGGTTAAAAAACGCCGCCAGCCTGTCCAGGGAGACCGTGCTGTACCCGTTTGTATTCAGATACTGCAAATGATTCTCAAAGGTCCCGGCGGACAGCGAACGCTCGGTCCCGCCGTCGGCAACGATCCTGGGGTACAACAGAACCGGAACGGTTTGATAGCCCTCGGGCCGCAGGCCGCCGCTCAGAAAAGGTTTTAAAGGTATGGCCAGGCGCATGCCGGGCTTGATTTTTTGAACGCCGTTGTATTCGGCAATCCAGTGCGCCTTGCGATGATCACCCAAATGGGTTTGGGCCAGGGTCTGCAAAGAGTCCTGAGCCTTGACCGTTACAATGGCCAGGTGATCGCTGCGGATCACATCAGGCGGCGACCCGGGCAGCCAGCGGCCGCCGCAACCAATGACAGCCAAGATCCAGAAAAGGATCATCGCCGGCCGGAAATGCAAATTCTTATTCATTGGCTTGGGCTTGGTTTTGTATGCGCATGACTTTGAAAACATCCACAGGCATCGCCATGCCCTTGATCAACTGGGGACCCAGTTCCTGGACTTCGATCATGGCGCCCAGTTGTTCCCTGACCTGGCGGCTGATGACCACGTCGCCCTGCCCGGCAAACGAATTGAGCCGCGCGGCCAGGTTGACGCTGTCGCCGATGACGGTGTACTCCATTTTGGATTGCGATCCCACATTGCCGGCCACCACGTCTCCAGTATGGATACTGATGCCCACGGCGGACAACAGGTGATTACCGTGGCGGCCTTCCCTGCGCAATTCTTCCTGCAGGTACATGGCCGCGCGCACCGCACGCTGCACATGATCCTGCCGGAAAACAGGGACTCCGAACACCCCCAAAACGGCGTCGCCGATGAATTTATCGATGTAGCCGCCGTATTTGATGATGACCCCTGTGGCCATTTCAAGGTAGGTGTTGAGCGCCTCCACCACCTGTTCCGGAGGTTTGTCGGCCGAAAAGGATGTGAAACCGCGCACGTCGCCGAACAGTATGGTGGCCTGGTTGCGGGTGCCCTTGAGCCAGGTCGTTTCCGGATTGGCCAGGATCATGTCGAGCACTTCGCTGCCCACGTACTTGCCGAACGATTTCTGGGTCATGGCGTTTTTCCACAATTCTTGTCCCATGCGGTTGAACGCCGTTCCCAAATTGCCCAGCTCATCATTGCGCTTGACCGGCACACGGTACTGATAATTACCCCTGGCGATTTCTTCGGTGGCCTTGACCAGATGTGAAATGGGACGCGAGAACCGGAACCCGTAGAGCACGGCAACACCCAGCCCGACCAGGAGAATGGCCACAGTGATGAAGATCACCGAAATACGCTCGCGCTGGATCAAATCCTCTATGAAATTCAGTGAAATACCCACATGCACCTGTCCCATCGGCTTGTCCTTGAAGCTGATCGTGCGGTACAGGTCGAGCAGGCGCTCGCCATCCGGCCGGTTGTAACTGTAGTAAATGACCTCGCCTTCCCGGGTGCTGTCGGGGTCCTCGATGAAATGCTTGAACGGTACGCCGATCAGGTTGATGTCGGTGTGCGCTTTGATCAGGTTGTTTGAGCCGACGATCAGGGCGTAGCGCAAACCTTCGACCCGCGCCGCCTCCTTGATCAGGGTGTTGAGCCGTAAGATATCGTCTTCCAGCAGGGGAATGGGCGCGTTGTTGGCAAAATAGTTCAGGCTGACCATGCCCAGCCGCACGCTTTGCTCGTAAAGACGGGTTTTTTGCTGATCCAGCACCACCATGCTCAACGTGGCAATGGTCAGTACGATGATAAAGGTGATGGCGACGGCCAGTTGCATCCACATGGGGATGCGCGGTTGGGGCAAACGCTCGAAATAGGTTCCGTATTTATAGGATAACAGCTCGCGGATATCATCGGTCAGCGAGGTCACCTCGATCTGGTATTCCGCCTTGATCGTGCGGATGATATCGGCTTCAGTGGCGAATCCGAGTTCAACGACCACCTGGCCCAGGCGAACGGCGCGTCCCTTTTGCAAGAGCAATTCACGCTGGGTGTCCAGAGCGCTTTTCAGCTGAAATTCGGTGATGAGGTTGTTGCGCTTGAGGACCTCGCCGATAAAAAGATCGTCACGGGTGATTTGGCCTTTGCGAAAACGGTTCAGCACCCGGGTCGACAAGAGACGAATGGCTCTGACAAAGGATATCATCGTGACCTCATCCGGATCAATTCATGCCCCGTTTTCTATATCAGCACTTTTGGGTCAACGCTTAACCATCTGCGCAAAAAAAGCTTTTCCACTACCGGTCACGGGATGGGCCATGGTGAGCAGTATAGAGGCATAACCCATTGTTGTCAAAGAATAAGGCGCGATCACGGCAATTCTGGTGAATAAACCGCGGGCCGGGACAAGCCCGTTCGATCGAGGCCGGCCGGCGCTGCCCCCCCCCGGGGACGGATTCATAGGCGCGTGGGGTCGCGTACCTCTGTTCCAGGCTTGCGAAAACACTTTCAATCGTTCCCTTTCCCACACCTTTTCAATGGTTATAGTGGGTAACACAAGCCTCGAAGGCCAACGGCACGCTGCAACGGCATCTTGGAGGATCATTGGAGGATTCCCGTCCACCCGGGAGGAGAGAGCCATGATCGACAAACATGAATTATGCGCTAAAATTGCGGAGATTTATCCGGATATCGGAACCTGCGGCATCGATATCGACGTGGCTTACGATGATGAAAACGAACGCTGGGTGGTCCATCTCAAAAAAAACCATCATCGCTTAAAAACTTTTCTGGAGCCGGGCGATGCCGAATTGTGCCTGACCGGCCGGCAATGCATCGGGCTGGGCATCGAAATCGCCCAATTGCGGGACACGATCGAACGCATGCCGTGATACAAGGGTTATCGGGTTGGTTGGGTTTGTTGGGTTTATTGGGTTATCGGGTTGGTTGGGTTGGTTGGGGGTTTGTTGGGTTATCGGGTTTGTACGGGTGCGAAACCAGCAGGGCAATTGGTTGGATTCCGATAGCCGCTTCAAGGTCTGAACAAAGCTTAAAAAGAGGAAACCATGCCTTCGCACCATACCTCCGAAACCTATCGTGAAGAACAGGACAGCATGGGAACGGTCCGGGTGCCCGCGTCGGCCTACTACGGTTCGCAGACCCAGCGCGCCGTGGACAATTTCATGCGCAGCGGCTTGAAACCGCCCCTTTCCTTCATCTACGCCTTGGCCCTGATCAAGCGCTGCGCGGCACAGGTCAACCGCAAGCTTGGGCTGCTCGAAGAACGCCTTGCCGGCGCCATCGTGACGGCCGCAGGGGAGGTGCTGGACGGCCGCCTGGACGATCAGTTTGTCGTGGACCTTTTTCAGACCGGATCGGGCACCTCCACCAACATGAACATGAACGAGGTGCTGGCCTCGCGGGCCAACGAGATCCTGACCGACCGCAGGGGCGGCCGGTCACCCGTGCACCCGAACGATCATGTCAATCTGGGGCAGTCCAGCAACGATGTGATCCCCACCGCCCTGCACATAGCCGCCGCCCGAACCATCCATACCTCCCTGGTGCCGGCGCTGGCCCACCTGCAGCAGGCACTGGCGGAAAAGGCGCAGGCTTTCAGGGATATCCGCAAAATCGGGCGCACCCACCTGCAGGATGCGGTGCCGATGACTTTGGGACAGGCCTTTTCCGGTTTCACCCGGCAGATCGAATTGGGCCGTGAACGGGTCCAGGCGGTGCTGCCGCGTCTGACCGAGCTGGCCCTGGGCGGGACGGCCGTGGGCAGCGGTTTGAACGCCCATCCCGAATTTGCAACTGCCGTCATCGCCGAAATTTCGGCCCAGACCCATATCGATTTCAGCGAGGCGCGCAACCACTTCGAAGCCCAGGCCGCCAGGGATGCGGCCGTCGAAACCAGCGGCGCTTTGAAAACCTTGGCCGCCGGCCTGGTCAAAATTGCCAACGACATCCGATGGCTGGGCTCCGGACCGCGCTGCGGCATCGGCGAAATCAGATTACCGGGCCTGCAACCCGGCTCCTCCATCATGCCCGGCAAAGTCAACCCGGTGATTCCCGAGGCCGTTGTTCAAGTGGCCTACCAGGTTATGGGCAATGATACCGCCATCACCCTGGCCGGCCAGGCGGGCAATTTCGAACTCAATGTGACCCTGCCGCTGCTGGCTCACAACCTGCTTCAATCGCTGGACCTGCTGGCGGGCGCCTGCCGCCTGCTGGCCGATAGGTGCATTCAGGGTCTGCAAGCCGACCGGGAAAAATGCGAACAGTACATCGAACGCAGCCTGGCCCTGGTGACCGGCCTGGTTCCCTTGATCGGATATGATCGCGCGGCCGAGTTGGCCAAAAAAGCCTATGCCGAAAACAAGACCGTGCGCCAAGTCGTCATGGAAGAAGGAAGTTTAACGCAAGAGCAGATCAAGCAGGTGCTCGGGTGATTGGGTTTGTTGGGTGATTGGGTTTGTTGGTTTTGGTGGGTTTGTTGGGTTCAAAGGACTTGACGAGGGGCTTAAAAAGCTTATAACTGCACAAATCAACCAACTCAGGAGGACGCCATGGCTCAGAAGCGCTATCGCATCGAAAGCGCCTGCCCCCAGTGCGGCTGCAGCTTCGCCACCCATCTGTCGACCGAAGAAATGAAAAAGCGCTACGGCAGTGTCCCCAATATCGAACTGGAATGCGGCGATTGCATGCGCCGTTACACCACCGCCATGCAAGAAGCCTGTCCCGAATGGGATCAGGAATGCAAAATGGCCCCAAAAACCTGATCAACCCAACAAACCCAACAAACCCAACAACCCGAGGACGCCGCCATGATGTACGACTTCAATGCCGATGACGTTTTTGAAATGGCCCAACAACTGGAGCGCAACGGCGCTCAATTCTACCGTACGGCCGCCGATGCGATTTCGGACCCGGGGGCCGGCGCGCTTCTGGTGAAGCTGGCCGACATGGAAGACGAGCACGAGAAGATTTTCGCCCGCATGCGTTCACGGCTGGCCGCTTCGGAAAAAGCGCAGACGGTGTTTGATCCCGAGGGGGAGGCCGTCGACTATTTGAAGGCGCTGGCCGACACGCGCGTCTTTTTCGAGAAACGCATCGATACTTCTTCGATGCAGGCGCTCTTAAAGGATGCCATTGCGGCCGAAAAGGACTCCATCGTGTTTTATCTGGGCATGCGCGATGCGGTCCCCGAGGAGCTGGGACGCCGGCATCTGGACGACATCATCAAGGAAGAGATGGGGCATATCCGCCTGCTGAGCAAAGAGCTGGCCGGGCAGAAGCCATAAAATTCCACCGCCTATGGCGGAAGATACCTGATGGCCTTAAAATAACGTGTAAATACAGTTTTTGCTTGCACGTGCAGGCACGTGCAAGCCAGATCCTTTATCTCATTGTCCTCGCTTCAGATTCCGTTCTCACTCGCTCAGCCGTCCGTTCTCCGCCAAATCCTCCAGCGCTGTACGGTCCTTCAGTTGAACTTCGCTCCCCTGCACTTCGATATAGCCGTAAACGGACATTTTGCTGAAAATGCGGGACAATGTTTCCGGAATGGTGCCCAGCAAACTGGCCAGCTGTCCCTTGGAAATCGGCAGCCGCACGCTCATGCGGTTCTCCTGTTCTTCGGACAGATAAATCAGGTAGGACGCCAATCTGCCCGGCACCTCCTTGAGCGAAAGGCTTTCGATCTGTTTTGTGAATTGCCGCAGGCGCATGCTGAGGATGGCCAGCATATTCAAGGCCACCGAGGGATTGGCCGTGATCAGATCGATGAAGGCCTGACGCGGGAAAAACAGCAGGTGGCTTTTTTCGACCGCCTGGGCGTTGGCCGGAAAGTTCTGCCCGGCGAATACCGGCACTTCGCCGATGGGTTGTCCGGGGCCGTAAATATGCAGGATCTGCTCTTTGCCTTCGGCCGACACCTTGAAAACCTTCACGCGACCGGCGGCCACGATGTAGAAGCCGGAGCCTTCATCGCCTTCCCAAAAGACAGGCGCATTGCGCTCGAAATGGACTTCGCGGCCAATCCGTTCGAGCTGATCCAACTGCTGCTCGGACAACCCGCCGAAAAGCGGGCTGCGGGCGATTAATGCAAGGGTAGCGTTCATGCAAGCTCCTTTTTCCGATCAGGCCCATGACCGGACCCGGGCGGGTCCTGGAAGCGGAGGGCATTTGCCAGAGGCATGCGCAAAGGTGTCCGGGCTCGCTGCCGACCCGGATTTTTGCGCAGGTTGGCTGTCTCTCCAAGCCGTGGCCCGAATGCACTTTTATCTAGAACTTGATCTAAGTCAAGGCACGGCCTTTCCAAAGGGTGTATATCCACAATCATGCATGCGGCGGGTGCCATGGAAGGCCGCGGCGACTTCAATGCATGGCTCTTTTTAGCAGCGCCGCCAAAAAAAATCGATTTTGACTTAGGTCAAGGCGCTTTTCAAACCATGCGGCTAAAAACGGTTTCACAAGGACGCAACAAGATCTTAAATTGAATAAACGTCGGACAACAAGGAGGACAGCATGTTTTGTTTTCAATGCGAACAAACGGCCAAAGGCCAGGGATGCACCAAACTCGGCGTATGCGGCAAACAACCCGAGGTGGCCGCGCTTCAGGATCTGCTGATCTATGAGGTCAAAGGCCTTTCACAGGTGGCGCTGGCCGCCCGCAAGGCCGGCATCAAAGATCCCGATGTCGACCGGTTTGCCTGCGAAGCGATCTTTTCCACCCTGACCAATGTGAATTTCGATCCGGATCGCTTCGAGACCATGATCCGTAACGGCGCACGGTTGCGCGACGGCCTCAAGGCCAGGCTGAAAGCCGCCGGCGCCCAGGTGCCTGAAGAGGGACCGGCCGCATTCGTTCCGGCCGCCTCGCGGCAGGAGATGCTGGGGCAGGGTGAGAAAGCGGGTATCCCCTCGACGGACAGACTGGATGCCGATATCCGCAGCCTGCGCGAACTGCTCGTATACGGCATCAAGGGCCTCGCCGCCTATGCCGACCATGCCCGCATACTGGGGCAGGAGGACGACGCCGTTTATCAATTCATTTATGAAGGTCTGGCCGCCACCCTGGATGACCGCCTGGGTGTGAACGATCTGGTGGGGCTGGCGCTCAAGTGCGGTGAAATCAACCTGCGCGCCATGGAACTGCTGGATTTCGGCAACACCGGGACATATGGCCATCCGGTGCCCACGACGGTGCCGCTGGGTCACAAGAAGGGCAAAGCCATGCTGGTGTCCGGCCACGACTTGAAAGATCTTGAAGAGATCCTCAAGCAGACCGCAGGCAAGGGCATCTATGTCTACACGCACGGCGAGATGCTGCCCACGCACGCTTATCCCAAACTCAAGCAGTACAGCCATTTTTACGGACACTACGGCACGGCCTGGCAGAATCAGGCCAGGGAGTTCGCCCAATTCCCCGGCGCCATCGTCATGACCACCAATTGCATCCAAAAACCCCAGGAGAGCTACAAGGGCAACCTGTTTACAACCGGGCTGGTGGGTTGGCCGGGCCGGCACCATATCGCCGACAAGAATTTCGCCCCTGCCATCGAAAAAGCCCTTACCCTGCCGGGATTTGCCGAAGATGAGGAAGGCAAGACGGTCATGGTCGGGTTCGGCCGCAATGCCGTGCTGGGGGTCGCCGGGCAGGTCATCGAGGCGGTGAAAAACAAATCGATCCGCCATTTCTTCCTGGTGGGCGGATGCGACGGGGCCAAGCCGGGCCGCAATTACTACGCGCAGCTGGTGGAGCAGATCCCCGGCGATTGCGTGGTGCTGACCCTGGCCTGCGGCAAGTTCCGCTTCTTCGACCAGCAGTTGGGCGATATCGGCGGCATTCCGCGCCTGTTGGATATCGGCCAGTGCAACGATGCCTACTCGGCCGTAAAGATCGCCACGGCCCTGGCCGAAGCGTTCAATTGCGGAGTCAACGATCTGCCGTTGTCCATGATCCTTTCATGGTACGAGCAAAAAGCTTGTGCGATTCTGCTTTCGCTTCTGCATCTGGGCATCAAAGACATACGCCTGGGCCCCAGCCTGCCGGCGTTCGTCAGCCCCAACGTGCTCGATGTGCTGGTGAAGAACTTCAACATCATGCCCATTACCACGCCGGAGCAGGATCTGCAGGCCATTCTGGGGTAGCATCTCTCCCTTGGCATTGTTGAACCCACCTTTTGGTGGGATAGTCGGGGTCGGCATCGGAATCGGGGTCGCAATCGCAATCGAAAGGTTCGATACCGCTACCGATTCCGACCCCGAGATAAACGTGAAGCGTGAATGTGGATCAGAGAATCACATCAACGCACAAAAGGAAGAAACCATGCGATGCCCCGGACAAGACACCCAGTTCTGGAATCACAGCGCCATTTTCGAGGCGCCTTGCCCCAAATGCGGTCTGACGGTTGAGTTTTTCAAAGATGACACCACGCGCAAGTGCCGGTGCGGCCACCGGTTCGTTAATCCGCGCATGGATTTCGGCTGTGCCGCCTATTGCCAGTTTGCCGAGCAGTGCCTGGGCGACCTGCCGCCCGAACTGGTGGCCCAAAAGGAGGATCTGCTCAAGGACCGGGTGGCCGTGGCGGTCAAGCGCCATTTAAAAAGCGATTTCAAACGCATCGCACGGGCCGCCCGCCGGGCCCGTCATGCCGAGCGGATCATCCGGGCCGGGCAAGGCAATTTGGCCGCCGTGCTCATGGCCGCCTACCTGTGGGAACTGGATGACCCTGCGGCGGCGCAAGGGGATTTGCCGGCCGCGCAGGCCATCCTCTCCGATCTGAAAGCGCCGGCCGCGTTGATTGAAAAAGTATGCGCCATCATCGCCCGCAAGAATGCGTCCAATGCAGATGCGGCCGAACAGCAGGTTGCGGCCGAACACCAGGTTGTGGCGGATGCGGCCATGATCACCGACCTGGAAGACCGTTTCAGGCAGGACCCTGGATCGGGGGGCCGGGTCGAGCAGTACATTCAAAACCAACTGCACTCCCGCGACGGAAGGGACTATGCGCGGGAGCTTTTTTCAACGACCCCGTGAAAAGTCCCCCAGCCGGAGCTGCCGGTGCAATTGCCGGTTATAGATTGTGCGGACTGCATCTCGGAAATTGGAAACAGAACAAGCAAACAAAAAAGGTACACTCATGAAAATAAAGCGAAAGATCATTCAGATTGAAGAAGACAAGTGCGACGGCTGCGGCAACTGTGTCATCAACTGCGCCGAGGGCGCCCTGGCCGTTGTCGACGGAAAGGCCAAGGTTCTTTCCGATAACCTGTGTGACGGCCTGGGGGCTTGCATCGGCGAGTGTCCCCAGGATGCCCTGCACATCGTCGAAAGAGATGCCGAGGCTTTTGACGAAGAGGCTGTGGAAGAGCATCTGCACAGCCGCAAGAACGCCGCGCAGTCCCGTGAAGCCCTGCCCTGCGGCTGCCCGTCCGCACAGATCCAAAGCTTCACCCCCTGCGCCCAGGCCAACCGTCCGGCCCAGCGCACGGATGAGGGTGGTTCGGCCCTGACCCATTGGCCGGTGCAAATTCGCCTGGTACCCCCCAATGCCCCCTTCCTGAAAGGTGCGGACCTGCTGGTGGCCGCCGACTGCGTGCCCGTGGCGTTTCCCTCGTTTCACCAAGACCTCCTAAAAGGCAAGGCCGTGATGCTGGGCTGCCCCAAGTTCGACGATGCCCCGGCCTATGTCGAGAAATTCAGCGCCATTTTCAAGACCGCGGGCATCAAGAGCATTACCGTGGTAGTGATGGAAGTGCCCTGCTGCGCCGGCCTGCCGCGCATTGTGCAAAAAGCGCTGCAGGAAACGGGCGTCAAGATCCCCTTCAACCAGGTGGTGGTCAGCACGCGCGGCCGGATCATCGAAGAACATTAGGAATGCGAAAACGCAACAACCTTCCTTACTGCGTTTCAACAAACATCGCCGGCGTGCCTCTGTGCATGCCGGCGGTGCTTTTTCCATGAATGCCGAATGCGACAGGGCAACGCTGAATGGAACTGAATGGAACAAGCTCTGCTTGCGGGAACCGGTTGATTTAGGATATTTGATTCAAAATACGTCTAACTTCAAGGTCCACCCAAACAGCTGGGGGTCAATCGATGAACATGATTGTTCTGGGGCTTGCGGCCAGTCTGATGGCCGGCTTGGCCACGGGCGTGGGCGCATTGCCGATTTTGTTTTTCAAGAACATTCCCGCGCGGCTGGTGAATACGATGTTGGGCGCGGCGGCCGGCGTCATGCTGGCGGCCACCTCTTTTTCCTTGATCGTGCCGGGAATCGCGTACGGTGACGCCATCCGGCCGGGCGCGGGGGTCTATATCGTGATCGCCGGTATGCTCATCGGGGCGGTCTTTCTGGACCGGATCGACAATTGGCTGCCCCATGAACATTTCGCCATCCGGCGGGAAGGCGGGGCTACAAGCACCGGCAAAGAGGGTCCGGAATCTCAATTGAAGCGGATATGGCTGTTTATCATCGCCATCACCATTCATAATTTTCCCGAAGGATTGGCGGTCGGCGTGGGATTCGGAACGGGCGACGTGGGCGGCGGCACCAGTCTTGCCATCGGCATCGGCATTCAGAACATGCCCGAGGGCTTGGCCGTGGCCCTGCCCCTGCTCGGTCTGGGCTACAACCGCTGGAAAGCGATCGGATACGCCACTTTGACCGGCTTGGTCGAACCCATCGGCGGCCTGCTGGGTGTTGGTTCGGTCACCCTCTTTCAACAGATCCTGCCTTTCGGACTGGCCTTTGCCGCCGGCGCCATGCTCTTTGTGATCAGTGATGAAATCATCCCCGAGACCCATTCCAAAGGCAAATCGCGCCTGGCCACGTTCGGCGTCATGGTGGGCTTCGTGGTGATGATGGCGCTGGACAATCTGCTGGGATAAATAAAAGCGGACGACCTGCCGGCATCCGGTTAACGCATTGCGCCGCTTTTTTGGAAATTGATGAGTGCCTCCAATAAAAAAAGCGACCGGGTAAACCAATACAGGACCGCCGTCGTCTAACGAGTTAAGTGTGCCGATGCGCCTGGCGGCCTTGCAGAGACAATGTGCGCAACACAATGAGCGACATGTGTTTAGCTGATAGTGGCGGGGCTGCCGAGCAGATCACCGAATGGGTCAAAAAAGCCCAGGCTGGAGATAAAACGGCCTTCCACCGCCTGGCGGATCACTTTCAAGCGGAGATTTATCGCATGATTTTCTATCGCACGCGATCCAGAATGGATGCCGAGGATTTGACCCAGGATGTATTCCTTAAGGCTTTCAAGCACATCCGTCGTCTCGAATCTCCACCCCTGTTCCGCAGCTGGCTCTTCCGCATCGCGCTCAACCGGGTGCGCGACCACAATCGGCGCAGCCGCATCAAGTCCATGATCGGCATGGTTTCCCTGGACGAGGACAACTTCCAGGAGACCCAGGAAATGGCCGTACCGCCCCAGGCTGCGGAAATCCTTGCCCGGAAGGATTTCTGGAATCGGGTGCAACAACTGCTCACCCTGCTGTCGCGCATGGAACGGGAAGTTTTTTTAATGCGCTTTTTCGATCAGCTCAGCCTCAAAGAAATCAGCGCGGCCATGCAAAAAAATGAAAACACCATCAAAACCCATTTGTACCGCGCATTGCACAAGGTCAAAACGGCCGTCATGGCGCAAGGTCCGGGGGAGGAAATATGAGGCCGAACGCCGGCCGACATTTGAACCGCGATGAACTGCTCGGCGCGGTGGTGGATCTGCAAGATCTCGCCGGCGCGCGCCAAGCGCATCTGCACACCTGTCCGAACTGCCGCCAATCGTACCATCAACTGCTGGGCACGCTTGAACAGATCGGACGCACGGCCAGAAATCTGGCGCCTCAACCGGCGCGCCCCTTTCGACTGCCCGAAAGGCGCACGTCTTCCCGGCGCCTGTTCCGGAAGTCTTTATGGGCAGCCGCCTTCGCGGCGGCCATGCTGTTGGCGATTGTTCTCTGGCATCCCCAGGGGCGTATCGATTCCAATCCGCCGCAAATGACCGCCGCGCTGCTGGCGCGGGACCGCCAACTGGTGCAATCCGTTGATGCCCTGGTGGAAGATGCGCTGCCGGCGAATTATCAGCGGCTGGCTTTCGTGGATGTGCCGTTCGGTTCGGATGATACCGAGAGTGACGATTTCCTGGATTGGATTGTACCGCCTGTACAATACGAACGAACCAATGAATCGCTAATTTGAAAGGAAAGGCTCATACCATGTTCAATTCGCTGCGACTCATGGCATTGGCAATACTCGCTGGACTGGCCGCCACAGCGACCCATGCAGATGGTGATTACAGAGGAAGGTGGTGGCGCACACCGGCTGTTGCCGAGCAGATGCAACTCAGCGAAGCCGAAATCCGTCAGTTGGACAACGCTTTCGAGGCTGCCCGCATCCGCATGATCGAATTGAAGGGCCAAGTTGAAGTCGAACAAGGCAAGCTGCGAGCCCTGATGGAGCAAACCGATTTTAATGAAGCCGCCGTCTGGGAGCAACATCGCCGGCAGGAAGCCGCGCGCACGCAACTGGCCGATGCCCGTTTCGGATTTTTGCTGCAAGTGCGCAAAATCACTGGGCATAACCGTTTCATCAAGCTTCTGGACATTCGCGAGGAACAAAAGAAAAAACGCTATAAGGAGAAGAAGGAAGAATTCTAAGCAGCTGAGTGTAAAAAATTTCTCCCTTCGGCCGCAATGATACAGCGGCTATTTCCGTCCCATCAATAATGGGTATCGGCAAAATCGACCCACCCGCCGGCCTCGACCAGTTGGCGATCAAAATCGGAAATCACGAACGGCAGGACCGCTTGCTCTTGCCCGGCGCGGATGGTCAGGCGGCTGTTTTCAAAATCCACTTGCAGTGAACATGGGCGGCCGGCAAAGCGGCTGAACAACCGATCGATCTCTTCGGCGGGCAGTTCGACCGCGAGCATGCCGCAATTGAACATGTTCTGGCGAAAAATGCGCGCGAAACTGCAGGCGATCACCACCGTGATGCCGTTGACTTCCAGCGCCCAGGGGGCGTGTTCGCGGGATGAGCCGCAGCCGAAATTGCTGCGCGTGACGACCGCGCGTTTGCCGGAGATATCGGTCTTGGGATCGAACTCCTCCAGCTTCAGATCTTCCAGCAGATGGGGCTTGAGCGCCTCCTTGGTGATTTCGGTCAGGTAGCGGGCCGGAATGATTTCATCGGTATTGATATCAGAGCGGTCCAGGAAGAGCACCGGGCCATCAAAAGACTTCATAAAGGATTCCTTATCAGGGTTTATATAGATCCGAGTTGACAATCTCCCCGGCTATCGCCGTGGCCGCAGCCGTGGCCGGGCTCATCAGGTGCACCATGCCGCCTTTGCCCATGCGGCCGTTGAAATTGCGGTTGGTGGTGGCGGCACACACCTCGCCCTCGGCCAGCACGCCGTTGCTCATGCCCAGGCACGCCCCGCAGGTGGGATTGGTCACGCAGAAACCGGCTTCCATGAAGGTGGCGATCAGTCCCTCCCCCAGGGCTTGGGAAAAAATCTGCGGCGTGGCCGGAGAAACGATGCCGCGCACGCGCGGGTGAATCGTGCGGCCTTTGAGCACCCGGGCGGCGATACGCAGGTCCTCGATGCGTCCGTTGGTGCACGAGCCGATATAGACCTGATCGACCGGTGTTCCGGCCATTGCGGCCACCGCTTTGACATTGTCCGGCTTGAATCCGAAGGTCGTAAGCGGGAATAACGCCGACACGTCATGCACCATGGTCCGGTCGTAAACAGCATCGACGTCCGAAGCAAAGCGGCTGTAGTCGGCCAGGGCGGCCTCGGGTGATGTGAAGTCATCCTGAATGAACGGCCACAGATAATCCACCGTGTTCCGATCGGGCGGGCAGATGCCGCAGGTGGCGCCCGCCTCGACGGCCATGTTGCACAAGGTCATGCGTTCTTCCATGGTCATGGCGGCGATTACCGGTCCGTCGAATTCGATCACCTTATCGGTGGCCCCATTGACGCCGATGCGTCCGATGATGGATAGAATCACGTCCTTGGCATACACACCTTGCGGCAGCGTGCCGGTGACCGTGATCTTGAAGGTGGCCGGAAAGCGAAAGGCGGCCACGCCCTTGAGTATTCCCACTTCAAGATCGGTGGTGCCCATCCCGGCCGCAAAAGCGCCGAAGGCCCCGTGGGTGCAGGTATGCGAGTCGCCCATGATGATCGTATAGCCGGGGCGCACAAAACCTTTTTCCGGGAAAAGGGCGTGGCAGACCCCATTGCGGCCGATATCGAAAAAATCCTTTATGTTGTGGCGGTGCGCCCAATCCCGCAAAATCTTGCCCTGCAGCGCTGTTTGGCCGTCTTTGGCCGGGGTGACATGATCGATCACCGCCTTGATTCTGTCACGATCGAAAACACGGTCCTTGCCGCGCGCCACCAGATCGTTGATGGCCACCGGCGTGGTAATCTCATGGCAAAAAACCGCATCCAGCCGCAGCACAAAGGTGTCCGGGGTGGGACGATCCACGAGATGACTTGCGAATATTTTTTCTGCAATGGTTTGACCCATTGATCGGCTCCTCGCTTCAATTGGAATTTATAGTATTAATTTGAAATTCGAGGCATTGGGGCAAGACCTGCATGCACGGGTCGAAAACAGAGGTCGAGAACAGGCACTGTCGGCATGCCATATTTAAAGCAGGCCTAGTCGGAATCTGTTTTCAGCACTGCCAAAAACGCGCTCTGCGGCAGCATGACCTTGCCCACCATCTTCATGCGTTTTTTACCTTTTTTCTGTTTTTCCAAAAGCTTTCGCTTCCGCGTGATGTCGCCGCCGTAGCACTTGGCCGTGACGTCCTTGCGAAAGGCATTGACCGTCGAACGGGAAATGATCTTGCCGCCCACGGCCCCCTGAATGGCAATTTTGAACTGCTGGCGGGGGATCTCCTCGCTGAGTTTGTCGCAGGCCACGCGGGCGCGCGAGTAGGCGCGTTCCTCGTGGACCAGTTGCGACAAGGCGTCCACGCGCTCGCCGTTGATCAGTATGTCCAGCTTGACCAGTTTGCCGAGCCGGTAATCGGTGATTTCGTAATCAAAGGAGCCGTATCCCTGGGTCACGCTTTTCAGGCGGTCGTAAAAATCGTAAATCACCTCGGAAAGCGGCAGTTCGAAAATCATTTCCAGCCGGTTGCTGGTCAGGTACTGATAATTCTTGTTGATGCCGCGGCGGTCCAGGCACAGCTTCATGACTGCGCCCATATAGCGGTCCGGAACGATGATGCTGGCGCGGATATAAGGTTCCAAGGCATCTTTGATGGTGGTCGGGTCCGGATAGAGCGCCGGATTGTCGATGAACATCTCCGTGTCGTCATTGAGGATCAATTTGTAGCGTACCGAGGGCACGGTCAAAATGATGGACTGGTCGTATTCGCGCTCAAGTCGCTCCTGGACCACCTCCAGATGGAGCAGTCCCAGAAAACCGCATCGAAAACCAAACCCCAGGGCGGCCGAGGTGTCCTTCTCATATATCAGGGAGGCGTCGTTGAGCTTGAGCTTTTCCAGGGCAACCGATAGATCTTCGTATTCATCGGCCGCCACGGGGTAAACGGATGCAAACACGACCGGCTTGGCCTCGCGGAAGCCGGGCAACGGCCCCGCGCAGGGACGCTCGTCCAAAGTGATGGTGTCGCCGCTGCGGGTATCGCTGACCGTCTTGATGCCGGCAATCAAATAACCCACTTCGCCGGCGGCGAGTTCCTTTTGGGGCTTGCGCTCGATTTGAAACAAGCCCACTTCTTCCACCTTGTAGGTGAAATTATTGGACATGAAACGGATGCGGTCACCCGCTTTGATGCGGCCCTCAAAGATGCGGAAATGGACGATGGTGCCCCGGTAGGCATCATAATGCGAATCGAAGATCAAGGCCTGCAAAGGTGCATCAGCAGCACCCTTGGGCGGCGGCAACTTGGCCACAATCGCATCCATCAATTCGGGGATGCCGGTGCCCTCCTTGGCCGACACCAGAATGGCCTTGTCCGGGTCGAGCCCGAGATCCTCATGGATCTGCTCTTTAACGCGTTCGATATCGGCGGACGGCAGATCGATTTTATTGATGACCGGAATGATTTCCAGATTGTGTTCCATGGCCAGCAACAGGTTGGCCAGAGTCTGGGCTTCCACGCCCTGGCTGGCATCGATGAGCAGCAAAGCCCCCTCACAGGAGGCCAGGGCGCGGGACACTTCGTAGGAAAAATCGACATGCCCCGGGGTGTCGATGAGGTTCAGAATATACGCCTGCCCATCGGCGCTCTGGTAAGGCAGGCAGACCGTATTGCTTTTGATGGTGATGCCCCTCTCGCGTTCGATATCCATGCTGTCCAGGATCTGATCCTTGAAGTCGCGATCGGCCACGATATGCGTGGCCTGGATGAGGCGGTCCGACAGGGTGGATTTGCCATGGTCGATATGGGCGATGATGCTGAAGTTGCGAATTTTTTTCATTGGATTTTGATCAAGAAAATGAAGAATCGATTGTCACGCCGGTCCGACGGCTGGATGGCCGTGGGCTTCGAAAACCCGGTTGACTTCACCCATCCGAGCCGGTATATTCTGCTGGCTGATAAAATTTGTTTTAGTATCAGATTGTTTCGAAGAGTGTCAACCGATAAAGAGAGCACATGGGCGAAGAATCTCACCCCTTGGCAGATGCCCACATCCTGATTGTGGACGATGATGCCGCCATCCGTGATTCGATGAACGAATTCGTAGAACTGGCCGGCTATTGTTCCTGTACTGCGACCAGTGCCGAAGAGGCCCTCAGCATACTTGAAAACAACACTGTCGATGTGGTGATTACCGATATTCTGCTGCCTGGCATGGATGGGCTTGAGCTGACCGATCACATCAAAAAAAACCATGAAATCGATGTGATCGTGATGACCGGCTACAGCGGCGATTACTCCTATGAAGAGGCCATCAGCAAGGGGGCCAGCGACTTTGTTTTCAAGCCGGTGCGCTTTGAAGAGCTGTTGCTGCGTTTGCGACGGGTGCTCAAGGAAAGGCGCCTGACCCAGGAACGCATCCAGATGCTCGAAAAGCTCAAGCGGCTCTCGATCACCGACGGCCTCACGCAGCTCTACAACTCGCGCTATTTCTACAATCAGCTCAAAATCGAAATCGACCGCACCACCCGTTATCAGCGCCCCTTGAGCCTGCTGTTGCTGGATATCGATAGTTTTAAGCAATACAATGACCGGTACGGCCATCTGGAAGGAGACAAGGTGCTGATCCGGCTGGGGCAAGTGATCAGAAGCTGCCTGCGCAAAATGGATTCCGCATACCGGTACGGCGGCGAGGAATTCACCGTCATCCTGCCCGAAACGGAAGGCGATGAGGCTGCCAAGGTGGCCGAACGCATCCGGGCGGCCGTTGAAACGGATCGCTTCTACCCCCAGAAAAACAGCCCGGCGGTTTCCATTTCCATCAGCATCGGGGTGACCGAATTCATCTTAAACGAGGATGTCGCCGTTCTGGTGCAGCGGGCCGACAAAGCCATGTACCAGTCCAAACAGGCCGGGCGTAACAGGGTCTCCTGCCTTTTCAGCGGTAAAGCGTAGTTCGTCGATTCGTTCGATGCACCGATGCGTTTTTGTACCATGCTGATTCAGCAGGCGATACCGATTGAACGATTTCAACGCGTGACTTTATAACAAACATGCGTAACAAGGCCCAATCCCCTGTCCGACCTGTTCCCTCCGTCCGCGAGCGCCGCCTGAGTTTTGTCCTGCTAGGAATCCTGATCAGCATTGCCCTGGCGATTTTTGCCATCCACTTCCGCTATGATCCGGCCGAGTGGCGCGCCCAGCCGTCGCAGGCGGCGCTGCAGTCGCCGGTTTCGGTGCAAGCGACCGGGCCAAGCACCGGTGAGGTGCCCGGACTGGCCGTCCTGTCGGCGCCCGAATATTATGACGAACAGACCCTCTCCGATAAAATCAATGGCAAGGCCGAGCTTTACTTGTCCGCAGGATTCGAACGTCTGGAGAGCAGGCGTTTCGCCCTTTCCGCGCACTCCTCCCGTTGGATGGAATTGTTCATCTATGCCATGACCCAGACCAGCGGCGCTTTCGCTGTTTACAGCCAGCAGCGCCGCGACCGGGCGCAACCCCTGGACTTGGCAGCGGATGCCTATCGCTCGGACAACGGTATTTTTCTGGTTCAGGGCCGCTACTATGTTGAAATCATCGGCTCGGACAGTTCCGCTGCGCTCATGCAAAAAATGACCGATCTGGCGCGCGCCTTTATAAAACATCATCCGGTCGCCCCGGCAAGCGCCGACGAACGCACGCTTTTTCCGGAAAATGGGCTGGTGAGCGACTCCATTGCGCTCACACCTGAAAACGCATTTGGTTTCGAACGTCTGGACCGGATTTTTTCCGCCCGGTATCGAAACAATGATCAAACGGCGGCCGCTTTTCTGTCGCGCCGCGCCTCGGCCGCGCAGGCGGCTGAGTTGGCCGATGCGTATACGGCCTACTTGCTTGAATACGGCGGAAGGCGCATCGATCCCCCGGCCGGAGCTCCGCCGGTGGTGGTCATTGAGATAATGGAGATGGTGGAGATTGTTTTCCATCAGGGCGATCTTCTGGCCGGCATCCACGAAGCCGACGATCTGCCCTATGCGCTTGCGCTGGCCGAACAATTGTACCGCAACATAAGCGAGGCGCGCCGTGAACCATGACCGGCAAAAGCACTCTTTCGATCGCCGGTCCTTTCTGCGCCGGCTGGCCGGTACGCTCTTGGGGATTGCGGGGGTCGCGACCTGGGGATTTTCCTTTTGGGACCGGCAGGGGCCCTCTGGAATCGAACAGCACGCAGAAACCGGCGGGTTGCCGGACTTTTCGGTGCCGGACCAGGCCGACGTGCTGGCCGTGGCGCACGGGCAAGATCGCGGCCGCAGTGTGACCGCGGCGTTGCAGGCCCTGGGCGGCATGGCCCGATTCGTGCGGCCCGGGGAACGCGTATTGCTCAAGGTGAATGCGGCTTTTGCGGCTCCCGCGATGCTCGGCGCCACGACCCACCCGGACCTGGTAAGGCATGTCATCCGATTGTGCAGGGAAGCCGGGGCCGCCCGGGTGATCGTGACCGACAACCCGATCAACGATCCGGCCAGCTGTTTTGAGCTGAGCGGCATCGGTCCGGCGGCCCGCGCAGAGGGCGTCGAAGTGATCCTGCCAGCCAGGGACCGGTTCGAAACCTATTCCGTGCCGGGCGCGCGCCTCATCCGCCGCTGGCCGGTCCTGACCGCACCCCTGCGGCGGGTCGATAAGGTCATCGGCCTAGCGCCGGTCAAGAACCACCTCCGCAGCGGGGCTTCCCTGACCCTTAAGAACTGGTATGGCTTATTGGGCGGCCGCCGCAACATATTCCATCAGCAGGTCCATACAATTATCGCCGAGCTGGGGATGCTGATCAAACCGACCCTGGTGATCCTGGACGGTACCATGAGCATGATGCACAACGGCCCGACGGGCGGCTCCATGGACGACTTAAAACCGACCCATACCTTGATCGCCGGCACCGACCCGGTGGCCGTGGATACTCTGGGAGCCAAGTTGCTGGGCAAGACGCTGGAGGATTTGCCTTTCCTGCGCATGGCTGAAAGGGCGGGGGCCGGGACGACCGATTATGAGAAACTGATGGTTCGTTAGCCGGCTTTCAGCGATCAGGCTTTGTCTGGAAGGCTTTAAGAGGCACGATCGGGTCGAGATCGAGGCGTTGCATGACCTCCGGTGAAATCGTCGGAGCCTGTACGAAAGCGCGTCGAACGGTCTCAATACCGATTCCGATACCGACCGCGACCCCGAGGTTTAAGAACGGATACCAGAACCCATGCGAATCATCACCACCCGGCGCATCAGCCAGTCATTCTTTTTTTTGCTCTTTGTATGGCTGTGCATCGTGACGACCTTGGGCGAACGCTGGTGGCAACTGCGCGGCTGGCCGGTCAACTGGTTTTTGCAGCTCGATCCTTTGATCGGGCTCAGTGTCTGGCTCTCCACCCGCACGGTCTATGCCGGATTGCTGTGGGGCGTTGTGACCATCGCCTTGACCCTCGTGCTGGGCCGTTTTTTCTGCGGCTGGATGTGCCCCTTCGGCAGCGCCCAGCATTTCATGGGGCACCTGGGCAAACGCGGCCGGACCATGAAGGCCGGGATCGCGCGCAACCGGCCGCACAAAGCCCAGGCCGTCAAATATTGGATTCTGCTGTTGGTACTGGCGGCCGCGGCAGGCGACCTGTTCGATGGCCTGCTGGACTTATTCCAAGCAGAGCCGATCGTGATGGGGATTACCGGCTTGGCCGCGGTCGTGACCCTCGCGGCGGTCGCTTTCCAATGGGTTGCGATGCCCCGCAAAGCGCTTTTATGGATCGTGGCGGCGGGCGGCCTGGGCGCCGTCAATCTTTACTACGATCAACACCAGTGGCTGAGCGCATCCCTGCAAACCGGCCTGCTGGACCCGATCGCCATGATCTACCGTACGTTCAACCTGGTTCTGCTGCCGATTGCGGACGCCCCCCTGGGAGTGGTCTCCGCCGTTCCACGGGTCTACCCGGCGGCAGGCCTGATCGGTATTCTTTTTCTTCTATTTTTGCTGCTCTCCCTGAGGGTGCCGCGTTTTTACTGCCGCTTTGTCTGCCCGCTGGGCGCTTTGTTCGGGTGGCTCAGCCGTTGGAGCATTTGGCGTATCGGCCAATACGAGCGGCGCTGTACCGGCTGTCTTCAATGCGAAACGGATTGTGAGGGGGCCTGTGCGCCCGCCGAAACGATCCGCACGCCTGAATGCGTACTCTGCCTCAATTGCCTTACGGACTGCGGGGACGGCGTTATGGGCTATACCCTTTCTCCCTCGGCCGGCGGCCAACAGGCGAGCCCCGATCTGTCGCGCCGGCAGGTGGTTACGGCCGTGGCAGCCGGATTGGCGGCCGTGCCGATGTTGCGGGTCGGCGGCGGCCTGTCCGCCGATTGGAACCCGGCCGTGATCCGCCCGCCCGGGGCCTTGGGTGAATCGCTCTTTCTGGCCCGCTGCATCAAATGCGGTCAATGCATGCGCATCTGCCCGACCAACACAATCCAACCGGCCGGCCTGCAAAGCGGATGGGAGGGGCTGTGGACACCCCTGCTCAATTTCCGCACCGGCACCAGCGGATGCCAGTCCAACTGCGTGGCCTGCAGCCGGGTTTGCCCGACCGCGGCCCTGCGCCCCTTGAGTGTGGACGAACGCCTGGGGCGCAACCGGTTTGTCGCCGCCGGGCCGTTGCGCCTCGGCACGGCTTTTGTGGATCGCGGGCGCTGTCTGCCCTGGGCCATGGACACTCCTTGCATCGTATGCCAGGAGAACTGTCCGCTAAGCCCGAAAGCCATTTTCACCCGCGACGTACTGCAACCGGTGCGCAACGGCGTGTCCAAGGTCCGGTCGGCCGCAGCGGACAGTGTGGTGCTGGAAAATGCGGGCTTTGTTCCGGGACAATATGGCACCGGCGACTTCTTCGGCCGGATCGGCGGGCATGCCCCCCGGCCGATTGTGACCAATACGGAAAATTCGCTGACCTTCGGCCCCGCCTCCGCGTGGCCCCGATTGGAAGAGTTGAGCGGCCGAACGGTCGAAATTCTCGTCCGGCTGCAGCAGCCCCACGTGGACCCGCGCCTGTGCATCGGCTGCGGCGTATGCGAGCACGAATGTCCCGTGCAGGGGCTCCGGGCCATCCGCGTCACGGCTGAAAACGAATCGCGCCAGAGGGCGCATAAACTTATTCTAAACTAAGCCGGCCAACCAAGTGCTCGAAGGCATAAAGTCAGTGATGTATAATATTGTCTTCAATAACGTACCGCTTTGCAGTGATTTCCGGTTAGGAAATTGCATATCGTACTCGTACTCAGCGCAGCGGTACTCGTTCTCGTACTCGAAGCCATGTTTTGCGAGTACGAGAACGAGTACGC
>QZKV01000110.1 GCA_003599575.1 Desulfobacteraceae bacterium
TGGTTCCCAAGCTCCGGAGACTGTGTCACAATTAATTGATTCAGCAGGCAGCCAGTTGCACAGGGAATCAGCCGCCATTCCCGCTGGTTCCCAAGCTCCAGGCTTGGGAACCAGCGAAAAATACACCCATTTATTCATTCGTATCCAGCATACACCTGAGCGGCGCGTTCGTTCAGGTGCTTTATTATTGGTGCTGGAAAAGAGACGCCGCATTTTTTCTTCCCGGCAGCGCTGCAAGGTACGTAGCGATCTTCACAGGTCGCAGGCGGTACTCAATAAAACATGACCGGTGACCGGCCGGCCCTGACCCCCTGCAAGTATCACCGGGGAACGGGAATCCCATGGCAGCATCTGCGCGGTCGGTCCCATCAAGCCCTGTTCGCAAAGAGTCATCCCTCACACCGCCTCGAATGGTATTGCCGACAGGGTTGTATGAGGAAAACCACAATGCTCACCCTAAGAACCATCGATGCTGTGTTTGACCGGCGTTGGGACGACTTTGTGTCCCGGCATCCCTCGGGGGTGATCTATCACCGTTCGGCCTGGGCGCAGGTGATTGCAGCCACCTATGGCCATACACCCCTCTACATCGCCCTGGAGGAGACCCGCACCGGAGAACTGGCCGGCGCAGCGCCGTTCTTCATCGTCAAAAGCCCGCTGACCGGCGAACGGGTCGTTTCACCGCCCTTTGCGACGTTCTGCGATCCACTGGTACCCCCGTCCGGGACGGCCGATATGGCGGCGTTCATATTCGACCGCGTCCCTACGGCCCGCCACATCAAGATGAAATTGCTGGATTTCAAGTTGGACGCGCCGTCCGAGGTCCTGGTCTCGTCTTCCTATGTCACCCACTTCATCGATCTGCGTCCAGGCCTGGACGAATTGTTCAACGCCTTCCATGTTTCGAGTGTGCGCCAGCGGATCAGACGCGCTGAACGCAACGGGATCACCTTTCGGTGGGGACAAAGCGAAGCGGATCTGCGCGGCTTTTACCGCTTGCACAAGGGCGTGCGCCAAAGACATGGATTGCCGCCGCAACCGTATGCGTTTTTCAAGAACATGTGGATCATCCTGGGTGCCGCCGGACTGCTGAACCTTGGCGTGGTGGAACATGAGGGCAAATTGGTGGCCGGATCGATTGTGTTGAAGTCCGGCCATACGTACCATCATGAATACTCCGCCTCGGAGGAGGCATCGTGGAAGCTGTGCTCGAACCAGAAGCTGCTTTGGGAAATCATCAAGACCGCGCATGCGGATGGCGCCCGTTACATGGACCTGGGCCGGTCGGAGATGAGCAATGTGTCCTTGATCGAGTATAAAGAACGTTGGCAGGGCAAGCGGCTGCATCTTTCGTACTGCACCTTGCCCGCGCCGTCCGTTGTGGCAAATGAGAGAAACGGCAGCGGCCTTTTGAAGAGATCCATGGAGTTTCTGAACCGCCGTATGCCCGGACGCTTGTTGGAATGGGAAGGGCGGCTCATTTATCCCCACCGGGACTGATGGACACGCGCATGCATCACACCTGGAAGAACGGGCGGCTGATCGCCATGCTGGGAGGAACGGTTCAGGGCCGCGATTGTCTCACGGCGCTGACCTACCTTGTCCGACCGGGCGCGATGATCCGGGGAGCGGCCATTGCGGAATACGAGCGCGCCTTTGCCCGCCAGGTGGGCGTCGCCTTCGCGCAGAGCTTCGCCAGCGGCCGGGTGGCGCTATTCGGACTTTTGAACCAGCTGGGCGTGGGCCCGGGGGATGAAGTACTTCTGCAGGTGCCGACCCACATCGTGGTGGCCAATGCCATCCGCTACACCGGCGCGATTCCGGTGTATGTCGATTGCCGCCCGGACACATGGAACATGGACCTGCAACAGGCGCGGCGCCTCATTACGCCGAAGACGAAAGTCCTGCTCGTTCAACATACCTTCGGGATTCCCAACGACATGGACGAGGTGCTGGCCTTGTCCCGCAAGCATGGACTGATCGTATTGGAAGATTGCGTGCATGCCCTGGGCGCAGAGTACAAGGGGCGCCCGGTCGGCAGTTTCGGGCGGGCGGCATTCTTCAGCACCGAAGAAACCAAAATCATCTCAACGACCATGGGCGGGATGGCCGTCACCGATGACGCAGCCCTGGCGGCGCAGATGCTGCGCTTTCAATCGACGTGCCCCTGGCCGCCCCGTCACCGGGTGTTTCGCTATCTGCTCAAGCTTGTCATGTATTATTTCCTCACCGAACCGCGCGTGCACCGTTACGCCCGCGCGATATACGAAGGCCTGGGCAACCGCATGCCGCTGCCGCGCCCGACCGTGAAGGACGAATTGATGGGGCTAAGACCCAAGGTGTACGAACAGCGCCTCAGCAACGCCCAGGCCGTCCTGGGACTGCGTCAACTGCGAACCCTTGCGGCCAACCTCGCTCACCGGCGAATGATCGCGGATCTCTACCGCCGCGATCTGGGCAACACCTCGCTGGGGCTGCCCCGGCCACCCGAGCAAAGCACGCCCGCCTACGTCCGCTACCCGGTGTTCGTGCCCGACCGGCAAAAGGCGGTCGCCGCCTTGAAATCACTGGCCGTACCGGGAACGTGGTTCACCTCCGTGCTTGAAGAAGCCGAATCGCCGGAGTATGGCGGCTACGTTGCCGGTTCTTGCCCGCGGGCCGAAGAGGCCGCCCGGCATCTCGTCAACCTTCCCACCCACCAGCGCGCCTGCAGCCGCGACGCTGCAGCCCTGGCCGCCGCCCTGCGCATGATCGAAAATACCCCCTGACCGGGAAGAGCGTCGGTTCGGACCGCTGCATCCCCGGGCGGCGCTCTCTCGTAGCCTGCATGGCCTGGATGTATCGAGCGAAGGATCCATTTTGCTTGGCTTGTCCAAAGCGTCTAAAAGGTAGTGGAAACCCCACCAGCAACAACCCGCGCACCGGAGGAGTTGCAGGGGACCGGTATTGGTGTTAAAGAGGTTTGCGCGTTCCGAAAAGACCGGCCGGCGCGGGTTTTGGGGCTGGGCGCGCTGCCGGGCCTTGAATACTACATATTGCGGTTTCACAATCCACTGAATCCCATATATAGCAAGACCTATTTCAAACGCCGGGCGAGTCTTTTTTGAAAGCGGGCCTGCCGATTGTTATTGACAAGGCAAACCCAGGATGCTATTCATTTTATCTTGTTGTTATTTATAACTATTTGATTTTTAAAGGAAATTTGCATTTGGTGGTCTTTCGCGCTCTGGCACTTCAACGAAGTAGGGTTCACAGGATTGGCAAGTGAGGGTTTTTCCTTATTTATATAAGTCCGAGGAGTCCATCATCGGACAATCAAAACGAAGGGGGGTGCAACTGGAAGGTAGGCAATGCCGGTTTTTTCTAATAAGGCGTCCATTGGTTGAATTCAGAAACCAAATTCAGGAGGTATAGTAAATGCCAAGTTTTGTTATTCAGGAAAAATGTGACGGTTGCAAGGGTGGTGACAAAACCGCTTGCATGTACATTTGCCCCAACGACCTGATGGTCCTCGACCCCACCGCGATGAAGGCTTATAACCAAGAGCCCGATCAGTGCTGGGAATGCTTTTCCTGCGTGAAGATCTGCCCCACCCAGGCCATCGAAGTGCGCGGCTATGCCGACTTCGTGCCCCTGGGAAGCTCGATCATGCCCATGATGGGCACGGAAGATGTGATGTGGACCTGCAAATTCCGCAACGGCCTCATCAAACGCTTCAAGTTCCCCATCCGCACCACTCCCGAAGGTGCTGCCAATGCCTATGAGAGCCTTCAGGGCAAAGACCTGGAAAGCCAGCTGCTGTCCACCGAAGAAGCAGACGGCTACAAGATGCCCAGACCTCAGGGCGTGTAAGGCGGCCACAAGAATCCATTTGAACCTTTCACTTCGATTAATTTTTAGGAGGTCAGATTATGGCAATTCCGAACAAACCTTTGGGTGAACTCAAAGCCGTGCGGGATCCTGAAGTCGTTGAAAAAGAAGTCGACATTCTCATCGTCGGCGGTGGTATGGCTGCCTGCGGCACCGCCTTTGAAGTCAAGAAGTGGATGCAGCCGGGTCAGACCGTGTTGCTGTGCGACAAAGCCGCCATGGAGCGCTCCGGCGCCGTGGCCCAGGGCTTGTCCGCCATCAACACCTATGTGGGTGAAAACAGCCCGGATGACTATGTTCGCATGGTGCGCAACGACCTGATGGGTCTGGTGCGCGAAGATCTGATCTTCGACCTGGGTTGTCACGTGGACGACTCCGTGCATCTGTTCGAGGAATGGGGCCTTCCGATCTGGAAAAAATCCGCCGAAGGCAAAAACCTCGACGGCAAAAAAGGCCAGGCCGTGGGCACGCTGAAAAGCGGCGCCAAACCGGTTCGCACGGGCAAATGGCAAATCATGATCAACGGCGAATCCTACAAGCGCGTCGTGGCCGAAGCGGCCAAAAAAGCCCTGGGCACCGACAACATTATCGAGCGCTGCTTCATCGTCGAGCTGCTTCTGGATGCCAACAAGCCCAACACGATCGCCGGCGCCGTGGGTTTCTCGGTGCGGGAGAACAAAGTCTACATCATCAAATGCAAAACCATGATGGTCGCCTGCGGCGGCGCGGTCAATATCTATCAGCCGCGTTCGGTTGGCGAAGGCAAAGGCCGCGCCTGGTACCCAGTGTGGAACGCCGGTTCCACCTACACCATGTGCATGAAGGTCGGCGCCGAACTGTCCATGATGGAAAACCGTTTCACGCCGGCTCGTTTCAAAGACGGCTACGGACCGGTCGGTGCCTGGTTCCTGCTGTTCAAAGCCAAGACCCTCAACGGTCTGGGCGAAAACTTTGCCGCCAGCGATGCAGCCAAGCAGGAATTGGCCAACTACGCGCCTTACGGCACAGCTGCCATCACCCCGACCTGTCTGCGCAACCACTTGATGCTGTTCGAGATGAAAGCCGGTCGCGGCCCGATCATCATGGACACCGTCAGCGCACTGGCCGCCCTGGGCAAAACCATGGACAAGAAAGAGCTCAAGCACCTGGAGTCCGAAGCTTGGGAAGACTTCCTGGACATGACCTGTGGCCAGGCCAACCTGTGGTGTGCCCAGAACTGCGAACCGGAGAAGAAAAACTCCGAAGTTATGCCGACCGAGCCGTACCTGCTGGGTTCGCACTCCGGCTGCTGCGGTCTGTGGACCTCCGGTCCTGATTTCGACTGGGTGCCCGATGCGTATAAAATTAAAGCCCCCAACGGCAAGGTGTACAACCGCATGACCACGGTCAACGGCCTGTTCACCTCCGGCGACGGCGTGGGTTGCTCCGGTCACAAGTTCTCCTCCGGTTCTCATGCCGAGGGTCGTATGGCTGCCAAGCAGATGGTCCGCTATGCCAAGGATTTCGCGGATTTCAAACCGACCCTGAAGCAGTCCAAGGCCGAGCTGGTGGATCTGGTGTACAAACCGGTCCGTACCTACCTGGACCATGTTGCCTACACCACGGCCGAAAACATCAACCCCAACTACATCAAACCGAATGGAATGATGTATCGGTTGATGAAGGCCACCCATGAGTACGGTGCCGGCACAGCCACCTACTACATGACCAGCAGCAAAAACCTGGAAATCGTCATGGATCTGCTTGCGACCATGCGCGAAGACTGCACCAAGATGGCCGCCGGCGACCTGCACGAACTGATGAGAGCATGGGAAATCGAACACCGCATCTGGACGGTGGAAGCCCACCTGCGTCATATCCAGTTCCGCAAAGAAACCCGCTATCCGGGCTTCTATTATCAGGCCGATTACCCAGGCCAGGATGATGCCAACTGGTTCTGCTTCGTCAACTCGAAATTCGATCCGGCGAAGAAAGAATGGTCGATCTTCAAGAAAGACTACATCAAGATCATTCCGTAATGGGACGGTGTTGGTTGTGCACTGAGTGTTGATACATGCCACCTCCAGGCGCCGTAGCGCGCCTGGAGGTTTTTATTCGATTGCTTATTTAACCATAGGGCCGCATCCGGTTCAGGCGATAGCCCCAGTGATGAGCGAAGATCGCCGGTCAACGGCAGTGAAGCGCGAAG
Organism: Desulfobacteraceae bacterium; assembly: GCA_003599575.1. GTDB lineage: Bacteria > Desulfobacterota > Desulfobacteria > Desulfobacterales > Desulfosarcinaceae > Desulfatitalea. The sequence continues at coordinate 6,059 of QZKV01000110.1, forward strand.
CCGAGCCCTGGAACACCGATGGTGCAGTAGTCCAGGTTTCAGCTGCGCGATTCAATATCCAAAGGGTATCGCCTGAAAGCCGAAATAGCGGCTGGAGAAAAAAATACTTTATGTCTCGAAGCGGCTTCCAGATCTGATCTTCAAAAGCAGACGAGAAGGAAACTGTTTCTGCAAATTTGTGGAGGGATAGCATGACAAACGAAAATAAAGCCCCTGCAAGTGGAAGCATTGTGGTGGTGGGCGGTGGTATCAGTGGCCTGACCACGGCCATCGAAGCTGCCGAAGTGGGGTATGAAGTCTACCTGGTAGAGAAGAATCCCTATTTGGGCGGACGGGTTTCCCAGTTGAACCAATACTTCCCCAAACTGTGCCCGCCCACCTGCGGTTTGGAGATCAACTTCCGCCGCATCAAGGACAATCCGCGCATCAAAGTGCTTACTATGGCGCAGGTGGAAAAAGTGGACGGTACCCCGGGCAACTACACTGTGGCCATCCGCCTCAACCCGCGCTTTGTGAATGAAAAATGCACTTGCTGCGGCGAATGCAGCAAGGTCTGCAGCACCGAAATCAACGATGAATTCAATTTCGGTATGAGCACCCGCAAGGGCGCCTACCTGCCGTTCGAGATGGCCTTTCCGGCGCGCTATGTGATTTCACAGCAGATCATCGGCACCGAGGAGGCCCAAAAGGCCCAAGCCGCTTGCAAGTACGGCGCCATCGATCTTTCGATGCAGCCCAAGACTATGAACCTGCAGGCCGGCGCAGTGGTCTGGGCGACCGGCTGGGAGCCCTACGATGCCTCGCGCATCGACAACCTGGGCTTTGGCCGGCATGAAAACATCATCACCAATATGATGATGGAGCGTATGGCCGCGCCCAACGGCCCGACCAAGGGAATCATCGTGCGTCCGTCCGACGACAAGGCGCCCAAAAGCGTGGCTTTCGTTCAGTGCGCCGGCTCGCGCGACGAAAATCACCTGCCCTATTGCTCCTATATCTGCTGCATGGCCTCGCTCAAGCAGGCCACCTATGTGCGCGCGCGCTATCCCGAAGCCGACATTTACATCTTTTACATCGATCTGCGCGCACCCGGACAGCGCTATGAAAAGTTCTACAAGGCCATCAAGGCGGACAAGAAGGTCTTTTTCATCAAAGGCAAAGTCGCCGAGGTGAGCGAAGATCCGGCCACCAAGAATATCACCGTTGTGGCTGAAAATGCCGTGACCGGCGAAAAAACCCGACAGACCGTGGAAATGGTGGTCCTTGCCACCGGCATGCAGCCCACGGCCGCCAATGCCAAGCTGCCGGCGGACCTGAAGTACAACGCCGACGGATTCATCCTCAACGATTATGAAAAGGGCGGCATGTTTGCTGCTGGATGCGCCCACAAGCCCGCTGATGTGGTGTCATCCAATCAGAATGCGACCGGCATGGCCCTGAAGGCCATCCATACCTTGGCAAGGAAGTAGGAGGTCATCCATGGATAAGAAATATGGTGTGTATATATGTGAGGGTTGCGGGATCGCCGAGTCCCTGGACATGGAAGCGCTCAAAGCCGTTCCCCAAGATGAAGGACTCAAGTCTCAGACCCATCCCATCCTGTGCAGTGCCGAGGGTGTGGGATTCCTGAAAAAAGAGATCGAGGGCGGCGTCAACACGCTGGTGCTGTGCGCCTGTTCGCGGCGGGTCAATTTCGATACCTTCCGATTCGACGGCTGCATCGTGGACCGCGTCAACCTGCGTGAAGGCGTGGTCTGGTCCCATCCGCGCGATAAGTTTCCCGCGCTCACCGAAGAGCAGAAGGCCGATGCCGACTACTTCGACCGCGTGCAGATGATGGCCGAAGATTATATCCGCATGGGAATCGCGCGGGTGCAAAAGGTCAAGCTGCCCGAGCCCTATAAACTGGAGAAGTTTTCCAACAAGATCCTGGTGATCGGCGGCGGCATCACCGGTCTGAGCGCGGCCCTGGATGCCGCCAAGGCCGGCTACGCGGTGACCATCGTCGAAAAAGAGGACCGTCTGGGCGGCGCCGCGCTGAACTGGCGCAGCCAGCTGCCTACGGCCGATCCATACGACCGGCTGATTCCGCCCGTGGTGGAAGAGAAAATCAAGGCCGTTACGGCCAATCCAAATATCACCGTCAAGACATCCACCGTGGTGGCGCGCCTGGCCGGCCAACCCGGCGAGTTCACGGCGACCTTAAAGAAGCCCGGTGAAAAGATCGAATTCGATGTGCCTTATCCGCTGCCCCCGGAAATGCGGGTGGACGGCAGCGGCAAGGAGCTGGATGCCGAAACCCTGCACAAGAAGTATTTGGAGTATAACGAAGGCCGGGCCGACATTCTGACCCTCGATCCCAAGGGCGAACTGTACGGCGCCGTGGTGCTGGCGGCCGGCTTTCGGCCGGACCCACTCGAGGGCGACGCATACGCCCACCTGGGCGTGGGCCAAAGTCCCGATGTGGTGACCAACGCGCAGTTCGAAGCCATTGCCAAAAAGGGCAAGATCGTGCGCCCCTCGGACGGCAAACCGGCCAAGTCGGTGGTTTTCGTGCAGAGCCCCGGCAAGGATGCCGACGACAGCGATTTCGATTTTGCCGGTGCGGTGACCAGCCTGGTGGCGCTCAAGCAGGCCAAGTATGTGCGCAACGATTACGAAGACGGCAAGGCCTTTGTCTTCTACCAGCACATGCGCACGCCCGGGTTGAACGAGAACTTCTACAAGAGCATCCAGCAGGATCCGGGCATTTTCCTGACCAAGGGCAATGTGCTGAAGGTTTCCAAAAACGGCGCGGGCTTCATCGTCGAAGCCAGCGATACGCTGCTGGGCAAACAGCTCAAGGTCAAAGCCGACATGGTGGTGCTGGCCGCCGGTATGGTGCCGGCCACCAAGGACGATCCGATCGTCAATATGGCTTACCGTCAGGGTCCGGCTTTCCGCGACATCAGCCTGTTCAACGGCTACTGCGACTCCAACTTCATCTGCTTTCCCTATGAAACCCAGCGCACCGGCATCTATGCGGCCGGTGCGGTGCGCCGCAGCATGACCAGCGAAGAGGCCATGGAAGATGCGACCGGAGCGGCCCTCAAGGCCATCCAGTGCATCGAATCATCCAACCGCGGTGTGGCCGTGCATCCCCGCTCGGGGGACATGAGCTTCCCGGATTTCTTCTTTCAACGCTGCACCCAGTGCAAGCGCTGCACCCAGGAGTGCCCCTTCGGCGCCCTGGACGACGATGCCAAGGGAACGCCCAAACCCAATCCGACGCGCTGCCGGCGCTGCGGCACCTGCATGGGTGCCTGCCCCGAGCGCATCATCGGGTTCGCCGACTACAACGTCGACAGCATCGGCTCCATGGTCAAATCGGTGAAGGTGCCTTCGGCCGACGACTATACCGAGCCGCCGCTGCGCATCCTGGGCCTGGTGTGTGAAAACGACGCCCTGCCCGCCCTGGACATCGCCGCGCTGAACCGGCTTTCCTATTCGGCCGATGTGCGCCTGATACCGGTGCGTTGTCTGGGATCGGTCAACGTGATCTGGATCAAGGACGCCCTGTCCCAAGGCATGGACGGCGTCTTCCTGCTGGGCTGCAAACATGGCGACGATTATCAGTGCCATTTCGTCAAAGGCAGCGAACTGGCCAGCATCCGCATGAAGAAGATCGGCGAGGCCCTGACCAGCCTGGCCCTGGAAGTCGAGCGTGTGGCCCAGTTTGAAATCGCCATTGACGAGTATGACAAGGCGCCCCAGATGATCGACGATTTCGTGGCATCCGTGGAAGCCCTTGGTCCGAACCCCTTCAAAGGCTTCTGATGGGTGCGGCCCATGAAATTTGAAACAGCCAAAGGAATTGTAGCTGTGTCTATCTGAGGAGGAAAGTGTATGTCCGAAACCTATTTAGTCGAACCGGATGTCGGCTTTATAAAGGAAGTGGCCAAACTCGGCGGGCAGGATCTCAAAAAATGCTATCAATGCGCCACCTGCTCGGTGGCCTGCCCCATTTCGCCGGACACCAAGCCGTTTCCGCGCAAGGAGATGCTGGCGGCTTCCTGGGGATTGAAAGACCGTCTGGTGGGCAACGGCGATATCTGGCTGTGCCATAACTGCGGCGATTGCAGCACCCGCTGTCCGCGCGGCGCCAAACCGGGCGATGTGTTATCCGCCGTGCGCGCCTATGCCGTGGCCGAATACGCCACCCCGCGCGCCCTGGGAAAGGCGGTCAACGATCCCTCCAAGCTGCTCATCCTGCTGGCCGTTCCGGCGGTGATTTTTCTCGTGGTCGGTCTTTTGCTGAAGATGGTGGGAATCAACTGGCTCAATTTCGCTCCCACGGGCACTGAGCTGTGGCAGGCCGATTATATCAGCAACTACCTGGTCGATATCATTATGGTCCCGACCTTCTTCGCCGCGATCGCTGTGTTCGCCCTGGGCCTCACGCGATTTTTGGGCGATATGCATGCCAATGCGTTATTGGAAGGTAAAACCGACAGGAAGACCATCGATCCGGTCGGATTTATACAGGCGCTGATCAAGACCGTTCCCAACATCATCAAGCACAATCGCTTCAACGAATGCAGCACCAACAAAAGCCGTGCGACGGCGCACATGATGGTGCTTTTCGGGTTCATCGGCCTGTTCGTCGTGACCGGCGCCTTTTTTGCGGCCGAATGGGTGTTTCACATCGAAGGCCCCTACAGCCAGATCAACCCGTTCAAATGGCTGGGCAACCTGGGCGGCATCGCCCTTTTGATCGGCGGCGGATTGATGATCGCCAGCCGGCTGGGCCAGAAGGATCAGGCCACCAGCTACAAAGACTGGTACCTGCTCGGCCTGGTCCTGATGCTGGGCGGCACCGGTTTGCTCACCGAGATGCTGCGCCTGGGCGGCATGTACGGCCTGATGGCCGTCGTCTACGTGCTGCATCTGATCTTCGTTTGGGCGCTGTTCGCCTATACGCCTTTTTCCAAATTGGCGCACCTGGTCTACCGCACGGTGGCCATGGCCTATATGGAGTACTCCGGGCGCAAATAGACGGCGGCGGATTCGGAAATGATGCTGGGGGCTGTGGCCTGAATGGGTCCGGCCCCCCTTTTTTATCAGGCGGCCTGTAAAGGACCCATGTCCTCCAAATCAAAAGAAGCGGCGAAAGCTCAAGCGGGCGATCGCCCGGCGATCGACTTTTACAAGATGCTCGATGCCCTGCCGATGAGCGTTCTGGTCATGGATGCGCAACGGCGGGCGCTGTTCTGCAATCAGGCGCTTTCCACCCTGACCGGTTTTTCGGCCTCTGCGGTACATGGATTGAGCTGCTTCAACGTTATGCGCTGCAAGGCTTGTTTGACCGGTTGTCCCGCGGCGCAGGCGGCGACGGCCTCCGTTTCCTTCGAAACCGATCTGATCAATCGGGATCGCAAGCGCATACCCATCCGCGTGACCCTGGCTCCCATTTTCGATATGGCGCAGCGGCCTATCGGCTATGTGGAAACGGTGGAGGATCTGCGTCCGCTCAAAGCATTGGGCCAGGGTGCAGGATCCTCCTACGGATTCAGCCATATCGTGGGTCAAAGCGCCCAGATGCAAAAATTGTTTCGGATTTTGCCGGTGATCGCCCAAAGCGATGCCTCGGTCCTGATTACCGGTGAAACCGGGACCGGCAAGGATATGCTGGCCGATTCCGTGCACCAGGAATCCGAGCGCGCCAAGGGCCCCTTCATCAAGATCAATTGCGGGGCGCTGCCTGAAACCTTGCTGGAATCGGAACTTTTCGGCCACACCAAGGGAGCCTTCACGGGTGCGGTGGAAAACAAGCAAGGCCGATTTCACCTGGCCCACAAAGGCACGCTTTACCTGACTGAAATCGGGGATCTGCCCCTGCCGCTGCAAGTCAAACTGCTCACCTTCCTGGATGATAAAATAGTTTATCCCTTGGGCGGCACCAAAGGGTTTGCCGCCGATGTGCGTATTATCGCCGCCACGCACCGCAATTTGGAACAGATGGTGCGCGTGGGGCATTTCCGCCAGGACCTGTTCTTCCGGCTCAATGTCCTGCGGCTGCATATACCCCCTGTGCGTGAGAGGGAAGGCGATGTGCGCCTGCTGCTGGACTATTTTTTAAGCTTCTTTACCCAGAAGCTGAACCGCAACATATCCGGTTATACCGCCAAGGCCCTTGCGCTGTTGCTCTCCTACGGCTATCCGGGCAATGTGCGCGAATTGCGCAATATCCTGGAGTATGCCGTCAACATCTGCCGGGAAGGCAGAATAAGCCCCAGGCATCTGCCCGCTTATCTTACCGAGGAGCGCCCCCTGCCCGCCTGCGACAGTATCACCCCCCCCGATGCCGTCGTCGACCCGCCGCCCGGCAAACCGCAAAGATCGGAAGGCGTTTGGCCCGGTGTGGAGAAGCAGATCATCATGGAGGCCCTGATCAAAGCCAAGGGCCATCGCACGCGTGCGGCCGACCTGCTGGGCTGGGCGCGCAGTACGCTTTGGCGCAAAATGAAATATTATGGAATGGACGCTTCATGATCCGCAAAATTTTCATTCCGCTGCATGAAGAAGAGGTGGCTCCGCGCTTCGATCTGGCCACCGCGGTGCTGATGGCCGAATGCGATGCCGACGGCCGCATTCTGCAGGAGAAAGTGCTGATCCTGCCCGGCCCGTCGGCGGAGCGCTTGTGTCATACCGTTATGACCGAACATGTGCAGACCGTGATCTGCGGCGGCATCGAACAGGAGGTGTACGATTATCTGACCTGGAAGCGTATTGAAGTGATCGACAACGTCATCGGTTCCGGGGCTGCGGTTCTGAGGCGCTATCTCGCCAACGATTTGCGTGCGGGAGAGATCGTTCAGGACTGATTCCGGATCGGACGACCGTCCTGCTGCCTTCCCCGGATCAACCTCCGGCGCCAATCCTTGCGCGGTGCTGCGTTCCTGTCCTTCCGGGGATTTCATTTGAGTGTTGCAAATTGTTTCATTGTTGATTCATTATGTTTGAAAATGAATCGCTTTGTGGCCACAGAGGCCGCGAGATCCGTATAAGTACCCGCATTTCCTTTGTCTTTTTCAGTGGCACACCCTTTGCTGCGCATAACTCCCTCGATCTTGCGAAAGAACCGGAGCATGGATTGATGGAGAAAAAGGCAGCCCATATCTTACTGGTCGAAAAGGAGAACAGCTTGCGCGCCACGCTGGCGCAGCATCTGCGGCAGGAAGGCTTTCGCGTTTCCGAAACCGATCAGAGCCAAGAGGTCTTTGCGATATTGAGCGCCGCGCCGGTGCACCTGGCGCTGCTGGGACTGGAAGAGCTGAAACGCAGCGGTATCGCCATCCTGCGCATGATCCGCGAGCGCTTCCCGCATGTCAACGTGATCACGATCAACTCGGGCGACCGGTTGGATCTGTCCATCGAGGCCATGCGGCTGGGCGTTTTGGATGATTTTCTGATTCCCTTCGATCTGGAGGGACTGATGGCGCGTATCCGCAACGCGCAACCCGACATCAACTGCTTGGACCGATAAGGTGCGTTCCGGCAGGTCCGTGCCGAAGTACAGGTTCCATGCAAGTTATACAGGAGGTGAAAAATGAAACGTCACAAAATCAAGGATTTGATGGTGCCCCGTTCGGAGTATGCCGTTATTTCACAAGATGCAAGCATCTATGAGGCGGTTCTTTCCCTGGAGAAAGCCCAGCAGGCCTTCGATCAGTCCCGCTATCATCACAGAGCCATCCTTGTGGAGGACAAGCACCACAAGATTGTGGGCAAGCTCGGGCAGCTGGATGTGTTGCGGGCGATGGAACCCAAGTATGAGGAGATGAAATCGGATGCCCCCGGAATGATGCGTTATGGGTTCAGCAAACGGTTTTTGCTTTCCTTGCTGGAGACCTACGAGCTGTTCAACAAGCCCATGGACGATATCTGTAAAAAGGCCGGCCATGAGAAGGTTTCCAAATACATGCACCGACCCACGGAGGGCGAATACATCGAGGAGGATGAATCCCTGGACAAAGCCATCCATTTGTTGATCATCGGGCATCACCAGTCGTTGCTGGTCACCCGGAAAGACGAGATCGTGGGCCTCTTGAGATTGACCGATGTCTTTGCGGCCGTGTTCCATGCCATGAAAGAATGCGGTCTCTGAAAACACACGCATCAAACGGATTGGCCAATCACCGAGCACAATCGGCCTCATAAGGGGGATGAATGTCGACTGAAGCAATTGCGTCTCGCACACCTGTCAACTGGAGTAAAATGGGGTTTTTGTCGTTGGGCTTGATATTGTTTGCGGTGGTCTACTGGTCGCCGCCCTGGCCGGATGCCGTGGATCCCATGGGCAAACATTTTGAATTGAGTCGCGAGGCCAAGGGCGCTCTGGCGGTTTTTCTGTTGGCCGGCACCTGGTGGGTTTTCGAGGTGGTGCCCATCGGGATCACCAGTCTGGCCATCGGCGTCATGCAGGCGCTGTTCCTGATACGGCCTTCCAAAACGGCCTTTACCGATTTCATGTTGCCTTCGGTGCTGTTTATTTTCGCCTCGGTGATGATCGGCCTGGTTTTTACCAAAACCGGCCTGACCAAGCGTTTGGCCTACAAGATGCTGATGATCGTGGGCGAAAAAACAAGCATGATCATGCTTGGTGCTTTTGTGGTCACAGCGGCCCTTACCCATATCATGGCGCATACAGCCGTGGCCGCCACGATCTATCCATTGCTGATTTCAATTTATGGGCTGTACGGCCAAGGCAGCCAACGCACCAGGTTCGGCAAGTCCCTTTTCATGGGCATGGCCTATGTGGCGGGCGCCGGCAGCATCGTTACCTTGCTGGGAGCGGCGCGCGGGGCAGTGGCGTTGGGTTTTTACAAGGACATCGCGGGCGCGGAGATCTCCTTTTTTCAATTGACCTATTATATGGCTCCTATCGGGTGGCTGATGACCTTTGCCCTATGGGGGTTTTTCATGGTGTTCTGTAAACCGGAAAAAAAGAGTATTCCAGGGTTGCGTGCAAAAGCGCGCCAGCTCAATGCGGATCTGGGGCCGCTGACACCCAAGGAAATCAAGGCGGCCGTGATCGTGTTCGGATGCATCGTGGTCATGTCCCTGCAGTCCTTCGTTCCTGCGCTCAAACCCCTGGACAAAACCGGCATCATTCTGATCTCCTCCATTCTTTTTTTCATTACGGGCATTTTGTCGATCGAAGATCTGGAAGATATTCCCTGGAACATCATTTTGCTGTTCGGCGGCGCCATGAGCATCGGCAACTGCCTGTGGGAAACCGGGGCGGCCAACTGGCTGGCGGTCAACTGGCTGGTTCTGTTTCAAAAAGCCAATTGGTTCGTATTCGTCCTGGGCATCACCTTTTTCGTCATGATCATGACCAATTTCATCATGAACGTGGCGGCTATCGCCATTTCGCTGCCGGTGGCCCTGGTCATCGCACCTTATCTGGGAGTGGCCGGTGAGGTGATCCTGTTTGCTTCGCTGGTGGCTGCCGGCATGCCCTTCCTGCTGCTGGTGGGCGCGGCGCCCAATGCCATCGCCTATGATTCCAAACAATTCACTCCGGGCGAGTTCTTCCTGTTCGGCATTCCGGCCAGCGCCATGCTTATGGTGGTGGTGGCATTCGCGGTGTACGTTTTATGGCCGTTGATGGGAATGCCGGTGACCATCGTTAAGTAAATCCAAGGGGCGCCGGCAAAATCCGGCCATTGAAAATTGAAACCAATTCACCGCGTCTGTAAAGCTCCTTAAAATCGGGTTGGAAAAATTTTTCGCGGAGTTCCGGGCCGTTGGGGCAGTCATAGGGGCCTTGAACGTGCTGCGCGTGGCGCTGCGCCCGCCTGTCCCGACCGGGTCCAAATGAATAACGTTCAGTGGGAATCCTCGGGCAAAATCGGTCCATGTCGACAGGCGGGACATTCAATGCTAAAGTTGCTTGCGCATGTTCGAAGGCACTGCATGCTGTTGCGGCATCCATCATTGTTGAGGAGCAGGACACATGCCCTGGCATAAATCCATACGCGCCACCTACTACAAGCAGCTGGTTCGGAACATGATCTTTACGATCATCGGTGTATCGTTCATTCCGGTCTTTTTGGTGAGTTTTACCATTTATTATACTTTCGTGACGGCCTACCAGGGGAAGATCAACGCCCACCTTATGGCGCTTGTGGAAAATCACAAGAAACAGATCGATTCGTTTTTAAGCAGCCGGTTGGCTGATATTTTGTTCTTATCGGAAAGTTTTTCTTACGAGCAATTGAGCCGGCAGGATTTTTTGCAAAGCAAATTGTTTTTGCTTCGCAACAGTTACGGCGGCATATATGTCGATATGGGAGTGGTCACTGCCGAGGGGCACCAGGTCTCCTATGCCGGTCCGTTCAAATTGAGCAATGTCAACTACGCCGGTGCCCCCTGGTTCCAAAAGGTGATGACGCAGCAGGTGGTCGTCAGCGACGTCTTCCTGGGATATCGCGGTTTTCCCCATTTCATCGTGGCTGTGCGACGCTTTGAAGGCGAGCAGCCCTGGATTTTGAGGGCTACGATCGATTTCATCGCGTTCAACAACCTGGTGGAAAACATCCGCATCGGCGAAACCGGTTTCGCCTTCATACTCAATAAAAATGGAGAACTCCAGACCAAGCCGCGTTTCAACTTCAATCCCGCCGAAGGATGCTACGGCCAATTTCTGGATTGCAGCGGCCCGATCGTAAACGATATCAGCATCGATGAGCGTCCGGATGAACAAGGCAATACCAGCATCTACGTGACCGCCTTGCTGAAAAATCGCGACTGGCTGCTGGTTTATCAGCAAAAGCGCAGCGATGCCCTGGCCGATCAGCGCCGGGCTCAGCGCATCTCGCTATTGATCTTCGCCCTGGGAGGCTTGTGCATCGTTGCCATGTCCTTCCTATTGTCGTGGCGTATGGTCAGTCGTATCGCGGATTCCGACCGTGAAAAAGAGATGATGAACAAGCAGGTCATCGAAAGCGGCAAACTGGCCTCGCTGGGAGAATTGGCGACCGGCGTCGCGCATGAAATCAACAATCCCGTGGCAATCATGGTTGAGGAAGCGGGGTGGATCGATGATATTCTCAGTGAGCCGGAGTTTGTGAACAACCCGCAGATGCAGGAGCTGCAGCGCGCCCTAAAGCAGATCAACACCCAGGGTAAACGCTGCAAGGACATTACCACCAAACTGTTGAGCTTCGCACGCGGCAGCGGCTCGGCTATCCGCGATTTGCAGATCAATGAGATCATCGAGGAGGTGGTAACGATCTCTGCGCAGCGCGCCAAATATGCCAACATTGAAATGCGCAGCTCGCTGCAACCCGATTTGCCCGAAATCAAGGCTTCCGAAACCGAGATGCACCAGGTTTTCTTGAACCTGGTCAACAATGCCATCCAGGCCATGGAAAAAACCGGCGGGACGATTAACTTTAAGAGTTACTATCGAGAGCAGGAACAAAAGATCGTGGTCGAAGTGGCCGATACCGGACCGGGCATACCGGAAGCGATCATCGATCGTATTTTCGATCCCTTTTTCACGACCAAGCCGGTTGGCCAGGGAACCGGGTTAGGCCTTTCGATATGTTATGGGATCATTCGGAAGATGAACGGTGATATCCAGGTCAAAAGCACCGTGGGCAAAGGGACCCAGTTCAGTATTTTTTTTAGTGTGCAATAAGGTTTCACGGCCGGTCATCCGGGGAAAAATCTTAAGGGAAGTATCGGCCGGCGGCCGATCCTGCTTGCCTCCGAGATCACCATCATTTGAGTGAAACTTGCTTTAAGCAGAAGGAGAGAAAACATGTCGATCGCAAATATTTTACTGGTGGATGACGAAGTTCCTTTTGTGGAGGCAATGACCCGGCGGCTCACCAGGAGAGATGTGGAGATCCAGCCCGCTTACAGCGGCGAAGAGGCCTTGGAAAAGTTGACCCGGCTGGATACCATCGAGGTGGTTATTCTCGACATCAAAATGCCGGGGATGGACGGTGTCGAAACCCTCAGGGAGATCAAGCGCCGTTTTCCATTGGTCGAAGTAATCATGCTCACCGGCCATGCAACCGTGGAATCGGGCATTCAAGGCATGAAATTGGGCGCATTCGATTACCTGATGAAGCCGTGCGACATCGCCGAACTGGTCGCCAAAGTGCAGATGGCAGCGCGTAAAAAGCGGGAGCATGAAGAAAAGATCGTCCAGGCACGCATCAAGGAAATCACTTCCCGCCGCGAATAAAAAGGAGTGTTCATGGAGCCATCCCAGGGCCATCCCCCACCGCTTCGTCTGCTGTTGATCGACGACGAACGCGGCTTTGTCACCACCCTGGCCAAGCGACTGGCCAAGCGCAATATTCAAACCGCGCAAGCGTTCAGCGGGCGGGAAGGCATTCAGCTGTTGCGCAAGTCCGATTTCGATGTCGTTTTGCTTGATTTGAAAATGGAAGACATCGACGGAATGGAAGTGTTGAAGATTATCAAGATCATGGCGCCCGATCTGCCCGTGATCATGCTGTCGGGACATGCCTCCGAAGAAACGGCGCGCCTCGGAATAAAAGCCGGCGCCTGTGATTATCTCACAAAGCCATATGATCTACAGGAACTGGTGGAAAAAATATCCCAGGTAGTACGGCGGGAAAATAAATAGCGCCAGCCTGGACGCATACCAATAGGCGGCCTGAAATAAACAACGGAGAAGGGTAAAAACCCTTCTCCGCTGGTGATTTCTACAGCTCCTGCCGGAGATTACTCGCCGGTGGCGGCTTTGTGGGTCTTGATTTTGACCTTTTCGGTCAATCCTTCATAGTATTCACGCAAAATCGCGACAACTTCATCACGGCCGAAATGATCGGGCATCTGGCCGGCTTCACTTAGAATCTTGCGCAGCATGGTGCCGGAGAGCAGGACGCGGTCTTCCTTGCCGTGCGGGCAGGTTCTCAAAGAAGCCATACCATCACACTTGTGGCAGTAGAAGGTCCAATCGATCTTCAGCGGCGAGCAAAGCAGGGCCTTGCCGGCTTCTTTGGGCTTGGGAATCTTGTCGAAGATGGTCTGGGCTTCGAACATGCCGTAGAAATCTCCCACGCCGGCATGGTCGCGGCCGATGATCATGCGGGAGCAGCCGTAGTTCTGGCGGAAGGTGGCATGCAGCAAGCCTTCACGTGGACCGGCATAGCGCATATCCAGCGGATAGCCGCCCTGCACAACGTTCTTTTCGACGAAATAGTGCTTCACCAGGGCATCGATACAACGCACGCGCACCTCGGCTGGAATGTCGCCGGGTTTCAGGTTGCCGACCAGGGAATGGATGTACACGCCGTCGCATACTTCCACGGCGATCTTGCACAGATATTCATGGGAGCGGTGCATGGGATTGCGCAGCTGCAGGGCCGCAATTTCACTCCAGCCCCTGTCCTCGAAGATCTTGCGGGATTCGGCCGGGCGATGGTAAACGCCGGCATACTTTTTAGGATACTCGCCTTCGCTGAGCACTTTCACCGCGCCGGCCAGGTTGAATTCATTCTGATTCATGACCATCTGCACACCCGGATGGTCGTCCTTGGCGATCTTCCAGAAATCCTCGGGGGTCTTGGTGCCTTCGCCCATGAAAATCTTTTCGCATTCCCACTTCTTGTCGGCCTCAGTCATGGCGAATTTCTCGGTGACCTTCATGGTGGCCATGATCTCGTTGCCCTCGGGATCGAACAGGGCGATTTCTTCGCCGACCTTTATGGCGTCGGCATCCGCCTTGCTGGCATCCAGGGTCACGGGGACCGGCCAGAAGGTGCCATCGGACAGGAGAAATTGTTCACAAACGCTCTTCCAGTCGGCTTTGGTCATGAACCCGGTCAGGGGGCTGAAACCGCCGATGCCGATCATGATCAGGTCGCCTTTGACACGCGGTGAAATGGTGATTTTCTTCAATCCAGCCGCTTTTTTCTTTTCCGCTTCAAGCTGGGCGCCTTCCAGCAGGCAAACGGTCAATCCTTTGCCGCCATGGGGAGGAATAAGTTTTGCCATCAGTTGATCTCCTTTCGATTTATATTGCTCACAATAGGCTTAACCGCCTTTTGGACATGCGTGCCGCGTGATCAAGGGCGTATACCTATAGAGGAACCGCTGTTTTGTCAAGCTGAATTGGGAAGGGCGGGAAGGGCGCGCGGTCACAACTCCGACCCGAGGCGGCGCACAAAAGGGATTGCTTTTTCGCTGGTTCCCAAGCTCCGGCTTGGGAACCCGTTTCGGGAAGCTCTGCTTCCCTTCCTTCCCACAGGTTGCCGGTGAACAGCTGGGAGCAACCGCATTTTCATCGGGCCGAAAAGTTATGTGGAACGTCTGTGTGCGTTTTTTGGGAGCACCATAACGGATGGTGGCTTTCTATCCCGCATGGGAAGCTGGAGCTCCCAGACTGGGTTCCCAAGCCGGAGCCTGGGAACCAGCGGGAAGGTGGCGCTTGGGGACCAGCGCAAGACTGATTTCCAAATGCGGTTACGCTGGGAAGGGCGCGCGGTCACAACTCCGGCCCGAGGCGGCGCACACCGGATCGATCGGCCCGGTAAAGGGATTGCATGGCATAACCAGGCAGGCCGGGCCGCCTTCCGGACCCTGTGGGCTGCTCGCCGGCATGGTTTCCAATTAACCCGTTGATCAGGCGCGGAATCGCATGCTATAGACCATTGCGGTTGTTGGATATCTTGCAAAGGAGACCGGCGCAATGCGCACCGCGAAAAAATTGAACAACAACATCGATATCATTGAAAAGATCAAAACGCTTCCGGCATTGGAATCTTTCACCGAAAACGATCTGAAAGAGCTGCTGCGGATCAGCAAAATCGTGCGCTACAAACCGGGAGATCTGATCGTCAAGGAGGGTTCCTATGATGGTTGGATTTACTACTTGATTTCCGGACGCGTGCGCATCATCAAAAAGGGCAATGAACTGGCCGTATTGCAGCGGACCGGGGACGTCTTTGGCGAAATGGGCAATATGGGCAGCAGCGAACTTTCCGTATCGGTCTATGCCCTGGAAGAGGCGACCTGTCTTAAAATCGACATTTCCAACGTGGATGGTTTGCCCAGTGAAAACCGTTTTGTTTTCCGGTATCTGATATTCCGCGGTTTCGCCGAGGTGCTGGCCAAGCGCTTGCGGATCACCACTGAAAAATACCTGCGCGCCAAGGAAGAGATCGAGCGGCTGAAGTCCGAACCGCGCTAGCCCGGCAATCCTTGCTGAAGTCGACCGGTCGTCCGGGACGGACCAATGGTGCGCAACCCTCTCGCCCCGGACGACTGCCCCGTGGAGTTTGGTACACATATTCCTAAACATTGTGACGTAATTATTCGGGGTCGGTCGGTATCGGGATCGCAATCGAATTCGATATCGATTCCGATTCCGACCCCGAGGCCGACCAATTCACCGATTAAACAAATCCCCCAAAGCGGGTGCGGTCAGGGTTGGATGAGGATGGTGGGATACAGCCCCTCCAGTTTTCCTTCCGGATACGGTTGGATGGTATTGAATGAGATGTTCTGGTTTGTTTGAGCATGCCCTTTATTGCGGGTTCCATCGAAAAAGGCGCCGTTGGCTTGCAGAATATGCTGGATGCGATCCCGGAAGGCCGATACAAAAAGTGCTCCCCGCCCCTCGAAAAACAGCCGGTCTTTGGAAAATCTCCCTTCAATTTTAGAAAGATCATCGAGCGCAATGCTGTTGCTTTCAAGGTCGGCCTGCTTGTTGATCAGGCCCCAGACCAGCTGACCGGCTGGAATCCGGATGGGTTCTTGAACGTCGATGATGGTGTGCGGCATGATAACGGTCTCCTCGCCCACACTCAGCCGGCATTCCGGGCATCCCCTTAAAAAACTATTGAAGCCCACAAAGACATATCGCCCCAGGTCGGCTTCAATGATTTTGGCGCCATGCGCGGTTACGTTGTATCCCTGCAGACGTGAGTTGATGATATGGCAGTTTTCCTGGGCATTGGCGCCTTTTCCCAAATGGCTGTTGTCGAGATAGGCCCGCTGGGAGACGAGAACATTTTCGCCGATGCGTATTTTGGGTTTGATGACGGCGAAACGGTCCAATGATGCCGTATTGGGGATATTGGCCGGACGTTCGATATTGACCACCTCGAACACGCGCTGGAATGCTTCTTTGTGATCTTCTACAAAATCCATGAACACGCCCTGGGGGGGGCTTCCGGCAGCAAAATGGATGTAATGGCTCAAGCGGTCGGGCGGATAGCAGTAAAGAAAATTGAATTGATCCGGATTGCGGACCCATACCGTACCCGGATTGATGCTCAGGTGGCCGATTTCACCGGCCTGAATGTAGGAGTAGGCCCCGATGACGCAATCGATCATCGTGGTCAGGTCCACGGTTGCGAAGGGACCGATAAAACAGCCGTCGGTCGGCGAGCCGTGGATATTGGCAAATGGGGTGGAAACGGTATTGTTGATAAAGAAGCTTTCAAGCGTTTCAGGGTCGTGAGAGTAGTTATGCACCAGGGTTTTGATCAGAATGGTGTCTTGGATATGGATGCCTTCATCCCTGTTGACGTGAATCTCAAAATCTTTGTAACGAACCACGTCGCCCTTCTTTTTGAGTTCATCTCCGCGGATGTCGCTTTTGTAGAGAATTGAGTTGATCGCCTGGCATCTGCCTAGAAAATAGCTGCCGGCCAGGCTGGAATGACGGAATTCGAAGTTTAATGGATGGTTCGGTGTGATGCCGTAAAAGGCATAGAATCTGAGCATATGCTCCAGGCGAATGATTTCGCTGACATAAGGGCTGACATCGAACCCGATTTCGCGAAGATTGATATTCACTTTTTGGATGATTCGGTCGAACAGGCTCAATAATTCTTTCATCGAAAATCCTAAGCCAGTGTGGTTTCATATTCTTTCATGGCGTGAAATACGGCCGCAAAGACATCCGTCAGGCGTAAAATGCCGGCAATGTCCTTATCCCGGGTAACCAGCAGGGAGAGATGATCGCCCATGACCAGTTGGTGCATGGCGATCACCAAAGATGCCTCCTGATCGATATATTCTCCCTGACCGGGTGCCTGCATCACATCTTCCACTTTCAAGGTCATGGCATTAAGGCAAAGATCTTTCAAGGGCGCTGATTTCAAGCGTCTTTGTTTTTTCAGGTCCATGATGAAAGCAGGACTGAAGCTGAACCTGGCGAGTTCATCCAGTTCGTCCGATTCCGGCGGTTTGGGCTCCAGTGCGCGGATGGCATCCAAATGGCTTACCTTGCCGATCACCCGGCCGTGCTTGTCCAATACCAGTATGGCGCGGTGGCGGTATTTGGCGTGATCGAACTCCTCTTGGGCCTTTTCCAGTGCCAGGATCGCTTCAAACAAAGTGACCCCCTCGTGAACGGTGGCATATTCGGAAAGAGGGACCATCAACTCCTTTACTTTATATTCCTTCAAAACCATTCTCCTCTGGATTTCCGCCTTCCGGCTGCGGAAAAGTCAAGATCCAGCAAACAAGGATCAGGGCTGTAAAAAAAAGCCCAACCGGCTTTCCGGTTGGGCCGATCCGCTGAGTGGCGGAGAGAGAGGGATTCGAACCCTCGGTGGAGGTTTCCCCCCACACTCGCTTAGCAGGCGAGCGCCTTCAGCCGACTCGGCCATCTCTCCGGATTCGTTAAATGGTTAAATCGTCGATGGTTCATCGGTGCGACGGAGCCGCGGCTGCTTTTCCGAATGAACGAATCGACCATTTAACGAATTAACGAAAATGGCGGAGGGAGTAGGATTCGAACCCACGGAGCTTTCGCTCAGCGGTTTTCAAGACCGCCGCCTTAAGCCACTCGGCCATCCCTCCTGCAAAGCAGATTCGCTTTTAACACCATGGGACTGGAAGGGTCAATACCTTTATAGCGCGGTTTGTGCCGGAATGGACGCCATTCCAAGGCATTTGACAAGCGCCCAAACATTCAAAATTATAGACGTTCCGGCGGCCGTCGGAGGTCCGACGGCGCGGCTTTTTAGGGCAATCATTTGGAGTTGACATCACGTTGCTTTGGTGATTAGGTGGCCCCCGGAATTTTCGCCCAAAGGGTATTCAAGGAGATCCGCCATGAAACAAAAATATGCCATACTTCGGGATGATGATCAAAAAACCTTGGTCATACGCGAGTATGCCGAGCTGGACAAAGAGATGATGTCTCTCTTGTGCGAAGAGAGCTATTCCCAGGACAAAATCAACGCCGCCCTGAAAGAAGGACATCAAGCGGTGATCAACACCATTCGCACCAACAACATGTATCCGCCGATCATGTTCGCTCAAGCCATAGCCGACGCGATCGGCGCACTTCTGGCCGAAGGCGGCAATCCATCGGCCGAGCTCTTTTTTGACGATAAGGATCTTTTCAATCAGGAAATCATTCTGCCTCACGAGGAGACGGAAGAAGAACTGGATGAAGATGTGGATGTGGATACGCTATTGGATGATTCCCTTGAGGACGATTTTGAAGACGATAAAGTGCTAACGGATCTCAAGTCATCCATCCAGGTCGCGGATGATGAAAGCAGCGATCTGGATGATGTCGTTTAAAGCACTGATCGATGAGAACCTTTTGACCAGCTCAAGAATTTAAAAAAAGATCAGCTCGTAAACGCGTTTAGCTGAGCCCATCCGGTTGGATGGGCTTTTTGTTTGAAGCTGCGCTGTGATTTCAAGACACCGGCCGCTTCAGTTTTTTCATCTTGGCGGCCAGCTGGGAAGGTGATTGCTGACCGGGTGTTTTTTCCAGGATGCGCCCCCGGTCGACCAGCATCAGCGTTGGAACCCCAACGATCTTATAGTGGGCGGCCGCCGGCATGCCCACATGGTATGTCGGGAAAGGCAGCTTCAGTTCATTGACCAGGCGTTGAACGGTCTTGGTATCGCCTTCGTCCAGGCTGATCGCGACGATCTGGGTGCCTTGCGGAAGATCGTTGCGATATAAGCGGGCGATGGCGGGCAACTCCTCGCGGCAAGGAGGACACCAGGATGCAAACACCACCACCAGTCCGCTGAAATCCTGTGTTGATATCATGTGATCGAATTGGGCCACGTCCATGCGTTGAACCGTGTTGGTGGTTTCCTGGACCGGGCCCCCGCAGCCCAGCCAGGCCAAAGCGATGAGCGGCAGGATGCTGAACCACACCATTCCATAGCGAGCTTTTACCCTCATGCGTGATCTGCGCCTCCTCATGGGTGTGCGAAACAGGTGGAATCCGGGATTCGCCGGCGACCAGGCGAAACTTCCTCCAATGATAGCTCCTGAGCCGTTTTGCGCAAGAGTTAATCCGTAGCGCAAGTCACTGAGGCTGAAAATCACCGGCATGAATTGCAGCATCCCGCCGAACAGGATTGAGCCAAGGTCCACGGGGCGGGGCCGTCCGGAACGCAGATGGTGCGCGAGCGGACGACCGGTCGGCTTCAGATGGAATTGCTGCCGGCTTGCATCAAGAGCTGTTTGGTGCTATTTCAAAGCGGTACGCGATCCGGATACAATCAAGATACAATCCGGCCGTTGGAGAGTCCGCCCATGTGCCTAGCCATTCCTTCAAAGATCACCCGGATCGACGGCCAGACCGCCGTTATCGACGTGACCGGCGTCCAGCGGCAGGCCAGCCTGATGCTGCTGGAAGATGTTCAGGTGGGAGACTATGTGATCGTCCATGCCGGCTTTGCCATCGCCCGTCTCGACGCCGCCGCCGCGCACGAGACGCTGGAACTGCTTCGACAAGCCGTAGCCGGTTGCGGGCAGGACCCATCGTCCTGACCTGTTCCTTGGATATTTCATGCGTTCGCAAAACACGCCAGTCATCGCCAGGCAAGCCTGCATCGGCGGCATTGTGCAAGGCGTCGGATTCAGGCCCTATGTATTCCGTCTGGCTTGCCAGCATGGTCTGTTCGGTCAGGTCATCAATACGGCGGACGGCGTGACCGTTTGGGTGGAGGGCGGGGCGGATCGAGTCAACGCCTTTTTCCACGATCTTCCGCGCCTGAAACCGCCCCTGGCGCAGATTGTTTCGATCCAGATCACCCCACAGGCCGTGGCCGGTCATACAGCCTTTGTCATTGCCCACAGCCGGTCGGCCGATTTGCGCAGCGCACTGATCGCGCCCGACGTGGCGGTGTGTGATGACTGTCTCGCTGAGCTGTGCGATCCGACCGACCGGCGTTACGGATATCCGTTTATCAATTGTACCAACTGCGGCCCGCGCTACACCATCATCGAAGATATCCCCTACGACCGGCCCAAAACGGCCATGCGCGCTTTTACCATGTGCGCGCAATGCCAGTCCGAGTACGATGATCCCCATGACCGCCGCTACCATGCCCAGCCGAACGCCTGCGCCGCGTGCGGCCCGCGGGTCGCGCTGTTGGACCATCGCCGCCAACCGGTGTTGGGCCAAGAGCCCATCCCTGCGGCGGCCAAATTGATCCGTGACGGGCAAATCGTGGCCGTCAAAGGTTTGGGCGGCTTTCACCTGTCTGTCGATGCAGGCAATGATGAGGCGGTTGCGCGGTTGCGCGGGCGCAAGCACCGCGAAGAAAAACCCCTGGCGGTCATGGCCGCCGACCTGAACACCGTTTCATCCTTTGCCCGGGTATCGCCCGAGGATGCCGAACTGCTGATCTCCTTCCAGAGACCCATCGTGCTGCTGCCCAAGCGGTTGCCCGAAAGGCTCGCCTTTTCCGTGGCGCCGCGCAACCGCTATTATGGCGTCATGCTGCCGTATACCCCGGTGCATCATCTGTTGCTGCGCGCCGGGTTTAAAGCCATCGTGATGACCAGCGGCAATTTGAGTGAAGAGCCGCTGGCCATTGACAATGCGGACGCATTTGCGCGTCTGGACGGGATTGCCGATTACTTTCTGGTTCACGACCGGCCGATTTACCTGCGCAGTGACGACAGCATCGTGCGCCGGGCGGGTGGCCGCACACGCCCGCAACGCCGCTCGCGCGGCTTTGTGCCGGTGCCCATTTTCCTGAAGGGGCAAATTCCCGCCGTGCTGGCCTGCGGCGCCGAACTGAAAAACACCATCTGCCTGACCAGAGGCAATCAGGCCTTTGTCAGCCAGCATATCGGCGATCTGGAAAACCCGGCCTGCGAAGATTTCTTTCGACTGACCATCGATCACCTTCAGCGCATTCTGGATATCTCCCCGCAGGTCATCGCCTGCGATCTGCATCCCGATTATCTGAGTACACGCTGGGCGACCGCCCGTACCGACCTGCCTTTGATCCAGGTCCAGCACCATCACGCCCATATCGCCGCCTGCATGGCCGAAAACCAGCTGGAAAACCGGCTGATCGGTCTGTCCTTCGACGGCACCGGGCTGGGGCCGGACGGAACGATATGGGGAGGCGAGGCGCTGCTGGCCGACCTGGCCGGTTATGAGCGCGTCGGCCATTTGGCTTACGTGCCGATGCCCGGCGGTGCGGCCGCCATCAAGGCGCCCTGGCGCATGGGCCTGGCCTGGTTGCACAGGACCTTCGGGGAGAGCCTGTGGGACTTGAAATTGCCCTTTCTGAAGGGTTTGCCCCCCGATCAGGCCCGGATCATCGTGCAGATGGCCGTACGTCGCGTCAATGCGCCGCTGACCAGCTCCCTGGGCCGCCTTTTCGATGCCGTGGCCGCGATCATCGGCCTGCGCGGGGAGGCGGCGTTCGAAGGCCAGGCGGCCATGGAACTCGAGACGATCGCCGACACCCAGGCCCAGGGAACCTATCCGTTTCAATGGAGCGCTGCCGCGGTGCGGCAGGCGGATGTTGCCCCCATGCTCACGGCCATAGTGGAAGAGATACGCTATGGCACGCCGGCTTACATCATCAGCCGCAAGTTCCATGACACCCTCATTGTGATGTGGGCTTCCTTGTGCGTGATGTTGCGCGGGCAAACCGGGATCGATTGTGTCGCCCTCAGCGGCGGATGCTTCCAAAACGTGCTGCTGCTGGAGGGGCTGACGGATGTATTGGAAAGAGAAGGCTTTGCGGTTTACAGCCATCAAAAGGTGCCCACCAACGACGGCGGTCTGTCGCTGGGGCAGGCCGTGATAGCGGGGACAAAGATGATAAGGATGAAGGAGCAAGGATAAAATGAGAGAAGGATCACCCGATGACCGAAGATAGCGCTTTGTACTCCGAAGCTTTCCGCGATTCGCGGATCGCTCAAAATCTTGTGCGCCGGATCGATGCCGCCGCCCGCCGCCCGATGCGGCTGATGGAGGTGTGCGGAACCCATACGATGGCCATTTTCCGGCACGGCATTCGCGCACTGCTGCCTCCTGCCATCACGCTGCTGTCGGGACCGGGGTGCCCGGTATGCGTCACCGATCAGCTCGAAGTGGATGCCTTTATCGCCCTGGCCCAGCGCGAGGATGTGATCGTGGCCACATTCGGCGATCTGCTGCGCGTTCCGGGGACCTATACCAGCCTGCAGCGGGAGGCGGCCGAGGGGGCCGACGTGCGCATGGTCTATTCGGCCATGGACGCGGTGCATCTGGCCCAGCGGCAAGCCGATAAAACTGTGGTCTTTCTGGGCGTCGGCTTTGAGACCACAGCCCCTACCATTGCGGCGGCCATAGTGGCCGCCGAGAAACTCGGGCTGTCCAATTTTTGCGTCTACTCGGCCCACAAGACCATGCCGCAGGCTTTGGCCGCGTTGATGACCCTGCCGC
>QZKV01000143.1 GCA_003599575.1 Desulfobacteraceae bacterium
CATCCAAGGCTACGCTTTTTCTGAGTCGTATTCGTTGTCGTAATCGTATTCGTAATCGCCCTCGATTATCTAAAGTTCGAATACGATTACGAATACGAATGCGACAACGATAAGCCGTCGGCTTCGGAAAAAAACGAAAACCCTCCTTCCTCGAACGAACGGGGAATAAATGGATGGACACTAATTATGGGGCCTCGGGGTCGCAATCGAATTCGATACCGATGCCGATACCGATGCCGACCCCGACCACCGAGGCCGACCAATTCACCGGCTAAACAAACCCCAGAATAAGTTATAGATTTTAGCGACAAATGCAGCTATACACAGATAGATTGTGCATCCGGAAAGTCCCCCGCTGGAATCTGTTGCCTTTGAACAAGCAATTGAAAATACTTGAAAAATGACTTGGTTGCTAAAATCAATGCGGCTTTGTGTCAAGGCGCACTTAAGGAGATCGACAATGTTGGATGAGTCAAGCAACAGGAAACAGAAAAAGACCTCAAAAAAGAAGGCTGGAAAAGCGCCTCATTTTTCCCCGGATGTCGGGGATCAGATGTTTCTGCTGGCGTCCATCGTGGAATCTTCGGATGACGCCATCATCACCAAGACCTCCCAGGGGATCATCACCTCCTGGAACAGCGGCGCCGAGCAGATTTACGGCTATGCCGCCGGTGAGGTCCTTGGCAAGCCCATCTCCATTCTGATCCCGCCGGGCCATGTCGATGAGGTGCCCGGGATCCTGGAACGGATCAAACAGGGAGAAAGCATTCACCACTACGAGACCATGCGCAGGCGCAAAGACGGGCGCATCATTCACGTGTCGGTGAGCATCTCGCCCGTCAAAGATAAAAAAGGGAACATCAACGGCGCTTCCACCATCGCGCGCGACATAACGGCGGAAGTTGAGTCGCGCAATAAGGCCGAGGAGCAACTGCGCACCTCCGCCGACAGGTTGTTTCTTCTGGCATCGATTGTGGAATATTCGGACGATGCCATTATCACCAAGACCTCCAAAGGCGTCATTACCTCCTGGAACAGCGGCGCCGAGCAGATTTACGGATTTTCGGCCCAGGAAGTCATTGGCGAGCCGATTTCCATTTTGATCCCTCCCGGCCAGACCGATGAGGTGCCGGCCTTGCTGGAACGCATCGCGCGCGGCGAGAGCATTCACCATTACGAGACCGTGCGCAAAAGAAAAGACGGAAAACTCATCCATGTCTCGCAGAGCATTTCACCCATCAAGGACCAGGAAGGCCGGATCATCGGCGCCTCCACCATCGCGCGCGACGTCACGGCCGAGGTCGCGGCGCGCAAGCAGGCCGAGGAAAAGCTGGCGGCCGCCTCCCAGTACGCCCGCAGCCTGATCGAATCCTCCCTCGATCCCCTGGTCACCATCAGCCCCGACGGCAAGATCACCGACGTCAACGAGGCCACCATCAAAGTCACCGGCATCGATCGCGATCAACTGATCGGCACCGACTTTTCCAACTATTTCACGGAACCGGAAAAGGCCCGCGAAGGCTATCAGCAGGTCTTTGCCAAGGGCTTTGTCACCGATTACGCCCTGACCATCCGCCACGAAAACGGCCAGCTCACCGACGTTCTTTACAACGCCAGCGTTTACAAGGACGCCCACGACAATGTGATCGGCGTATTTGCCGCGGCCCGCGACGTGACGGTCCAGAAGCAGGCCTCGCAATACGCCCGCAGCCTGATCGAAGCTTCGCTCGACCCGCTGGTCACCATCAGCGGCGACGGCAAGATCACCGACGTCAACGAGGCCACCATCAAGGTCACCGGCGTCGACCGCGATCAACTGATCGGCACTGACTTTTCCAACTATTTCACCGAACCGGAAAAGGCCCGCGAAGGCTATCAGCAGGTCTTTGCCAAGGGCTTTGTCACCGACTACGCGTTGACCATCCGCCACAAGCACGGCCATCTCACCGACGTTCTTTACAATGCCAGCGTTTACAAAGATACGCGCGACAATGTGCTGGGAGTCTTTGCCGCCGCCCGCGACGTGACCATGCAACAGCGATCCTCACAATACGCCCGCAGCCTGATCGAATCCTCCCTCGATCCGCTGGTCACCATCAGCGGCGACGGCAAGATCACCGACGTCAACGAGGCCACGATCCGGGTCACCGGCGTGGGCCGCGACCAACTGATCGGCACCGACTTTTCCAACTACTTCAAGGAACCGGAAAAGGCCCGCGAAGGCTACCAGCAGGTCTTTGCCAAGGGCTTTGTCACCGACTACGCCCTGACCATCCGCCACAGGAACGGCCAGCTCACCGACGTTCTTTACAACGCCAGCGTTTACAAAGACGCCCGCGGCAATGTGATCGGCGTCTTTGCCGCCGCCCGCGACGTGACGGCACGCAACCGGGTTGAAGAGGAATTGGCCGAACAGCGCCGCAGGGAATTGGAGCGCCTGGCCGAACTTGAAAAATTCCAGAAACTGACCGTGGGACGCGAGCTCAAGATGGTGGAATTGAAAAAGGAAATCGAAGATCTGCGCAGAGAAAACGATGAATATCAGCGTAAAATCGGCCAGCGGGCGTGACCCCAGGCCCGGCCGTAAAGCCAAGCCCGATCCCAGCGCCGCGCCAGGGAGCGCCCATCTGGAACTGATTCTGGAGGCCACGGATCAGGGGATTTATGTGCTGGATGCGCTGGGACGCTGCACGCTTTTCAATCGGGCCGCCGCCGCCATGACGGGCTGGCTGCCCGAGGAGGGCCTGGGCAGGAACATCCATGAGCTCATCCATCACACCCGGCCCGGCGGATCGCCGCATCCACCCGAGGAGTGTTCGGTGCTGGGCGTGCTGCGCACCGGCAAGGGGGTGCACAGGGACGGCGATGTTTACTGGCGGCGCGACGGCACTCCCTTTCCCGCCGAGTACTCTTCATCGCCGATCATCGAGAACGGCAGGACCATCGGCGCGGTCGTGGTTTTCATGGATATCACGGAGCGCCGGCGGCTGGAAAAGACGCTGCGCGACCGTGAAAAAGAGTTGCGGCTGATCACGGATGCGGGGCCGACCCTGATCGCCTATGTCGATTCGGATTGCAGATACCGTTGGGTGAACAAGACTTACGCCCGATGGGTGGGTCTTGCTTCTGAAGAGGTCCGCGGCCGGCACTTCCGGGAAGTGATTGGCGAGGCCGCCTGGCGGCTCGTCCAGCCGTACGCGCGACGCGCTCTGAACGGGGAGGTGGTCGCCCATGAGCAGCAGTTGCCCCTGCAGAACGGGCCAAGCTGGGTGCGCGGAACGTTTACACCCCATCATGACGAGTCCGGAGAGGTGCGCGGATTCGTGGAGCACGCCATCGATATTGGAGAGGGCAAGGAAGCCGAAGAGACCTACCGGGCCACCTTGAACATCCTGGCGGACTTCGATGAGGAGCGCCAAAATGTCCAGCTTCTTCAAAAGGCGACCCTCAATCTTCTGGAGGACATGCACGACGAGCGCAACCGGCTGGATCAGACCCAGCGGGCGACGTTGAATATCCTGGAGGATTTCGACCAGGAAAAGGGCAAGCTGCGCAACCTGCAGCAGGCCACGATGAACCTGCTGGAAGACGTCGATGAGGAGCGCCGCAATTTTCAGTTGATTCAAAAGGCGACCCTGAATCTTCTGGAAGATATGAATACGGAGCGGGAAAAAGCAGATCAGACCCAGCGCGCCCTGATCAACATACTGGATGATGTGGAGGTGGAACGGGCCAAATCCGAACAGTCCAAAGCGCTCCTGGAGTCCGTCAACCGGGAGCTCGAAGCCTTCTCCTATTCCGTTTCCCACGATCTGCGGGCACCTTTGCGCGCCATCAGCGGCTTCGCCGAGGCGCTCATGGAAGATTGGGCGGCGCAGCTCGATGATGAGGGCAAGCGCTATCTTGGACTCGTCCAGGACAATGCGCATAAAATGGGCCAGCTCATCGACGATCTCCTGGCTTTCTCACGGCTCGGCCGCCAACCGATGACAAAGACGGACTTCGATGTGGGGACCCTGGCTGAAGCGGTGTTCGAGGAGCTCGCCGCCCATAGGTCGCAGCGCCATATAGAGTTCATTGTCGGTCCGGTTCCGGCGCTGCATGCCGATAAGGCGCTGATCCAGCAAGTCCTGGTGAACCTGATCTCGAACGCCGTCAAATTCACGAAAACCCGTGAAAAGGCTTGCATCGAGGTCGGCTATCGGCGCGATGCGGATAGGGGCGCTTACTATGTCAGGGATAACGGCGTGGGCTTTGACATGCTTTATGTCGGCAAGCTCTTCGGGGTGTTTCAGCGGCTGCACTCGGATACTGAGTTTGAAGGTACGGGCGTAGGCCTTGCGCTGGTGTACCGGATTATTACACGCCATGGCGGCAAGGTATGGGCGGAAGGCCAGGAGGGCCATGGCGCCACATTCTACTTTTCACTACCGGGGATAGAAAAATGATGGCTGAGAGCGGTGTCGATATCCTGCTGATAGAAGACAATTCCAACGACGTAGAGCTGATTACACGGGTTTTCCGGAAGCACAACCTGGCCAACACGATGGTCGTATTGAAAAACGGCGTGGAGGCGCTGGAGTTCCTGTCCGGTCAAGGCGGCCACATCGACAGGATCGCCCCAACCCCCAAAGTGATCTTGCTGGATTTGAAGCTTCCCAAGGTCGATGGCATCGAGGTCCTGCGCCGGATCAAGTCGGATGAGCGCACCAGGAACATTCCGGTGGTCATCCTGACCTCCTCCACCGAGCAGCGGGATCTCAAGGCGGCCTACGAACTGGGCGCCAACAGCTATGTGACCAAGCCGATCAAGTTCGCGGAATTTTCCAAAGTCGTAGCGGAATTGGGGATGTACTGGTTGATCCTGAACAAATCGCCGTATCGGTGATCGGCAGGGAGAAGATATTCATGGGCAAGCAACTGCGCATACTGATTCTCGAGGACAATGTTTCGGATGCTGAACTGATTCAACGCGAGCTGCGCAAAGCAGGCTTTGATTTCACGGCCCAGTGGGCTCAGAACAAGACGGCCTTCCTTGAGGCCCTGGATAAAGGCTTTCCCGATCTCCCCGATCTCATTCTGCTTGATTACGCCCTGCCCGGTTTCGACGGCTTGACCGCATTGGCGCTTTCACGCAGCCGCTTTGCGGATATCCCGCTGATTCTTGTTTCCGGGGCCATCGGCGAGGAAGCGGCCATTGACGCGCTCAAGGCCGGAGCGACCGACTATGTCCTCAAACAGCGCTTGCAGCGGCTGGGACCCGTGATTCGGCGGGCCCTGCAGGAGGCCAGACAACTGAGTGAAAAAAGACGCGCTGAGGAAGCTCTGCGGCAGGCCAATGAACAACTGGAGGAAAGGGTCCGGCAGCGCACGGCCGACCTGGCCCGTACAGTGGATTCGCTGCGGGACGAAATCAAACAGCGCGAACAGGTCGAAAAGGCGCTCAAGTTGGCTAATGAGCAGCTCAGCATGCGGACGATCCAGCTCAGAGCACTGGCCGGCGACTTGATTCAGGCCGAGCAGCGGGAACGCAAACGTTTGTCGATGATCCTGCACGACGGCCTGCAGCAGCATCTGGCGGCAGCCAAGATGCGGGTGGCATCCATCGCCGCCGGACAGCCCGGCGAAAACGATCTCCAACACGGGGCCAGTGAGGTCGAAGAGATGCTGGGTGAATCGATCCGGATCTCGCGTTCGTTAAGTGCGGAGTTGAGCCCGCCGGCCCTTTACCAAAGCAGCCTTTGTACCGGCCTGGAGTGGTTGGCCCGCTGGATGCGGGAGAAGCACAATTTGAACATCGATCTGGCCATCGAACAGAGAATCGACCTGGCCGAGGACGTAAAGATTTTGCTGTTCGAGTCGGTGCGCGAATTGCTGTTCAACGCCGTCAAGCATGCCAAGGTGCCCTCCGCAAAGGTGAGTCTGCAGTGGTCGGATGGAACCGGCATGCGGATCACCGTCAGTGATGAAGGGACGGGATTTGATCCCTGCCGGCTGGCTGCGACGGAAGACCTTGGCGGAGGATTGGGTTTGTTCAGTATCCGGGAACGGCTCGCGCTGATCGGAGGCCGGCTTGACATCGACAGCGCTCCGGGAAAGGGCAGCCGGTTGTCATTGGTCGTGCCCGACATTCGGCAGACTGTCGTCCCGCTTCATGCCGTTGCCATATCAGCGGTTGCCGACGACTGCGAAGAAGAGATTTGAGCGATGTCGCTTCCCTTTATCTCAGCAGGCGCGCTTTCAATGAGATGGGCGTACCGGCCAGAGCCCTGGATACCGGGCAGTTGTTTTTGGCCGCCTCGGCCTGCGCCATGAAGGTATTTTCGTCTATTTCGGGCACATCGGCTTCGGTGTCCAATTCGATCCCTGTGATGGAAAAACCCGGCCCGGTTTGTTCGATTTTGACCCTGGCGCGGGTGCGAATCGTTCTGGGCGTAAATCCGGCCTTTTCAAGCAACAGGGAAAACGCCATTGAAAAGCAGCCGGCGTGCGCCGCTCCAAGCAGTTCATCGGGATTCGTTCCGGGCTCCTCTTCAAAACGGGTTTTAAACGAGTAGGTCCCTTCGAACGCGCCGCTGCCCAGCTTCATGGTGCCGCGGCCCTCCCTGATCTTTCCTTCCCATTTTGCTTCTGCGGTTCTGATCGGCATTTTTTTCTCTCCTTTCGTATCGCAAAACGATAAAGTTAAAAAGGTTATGTTGCTGAGCCGGGAACTTTAGCTTTACCGAGGATCCGAGGAACCGGCCCAGCCTTCGAGCGTGCATTGCGAAAAATCCATGGTTTGGCCGCACTGACCGCAGGTATGCGGCCGATTGAATTCGTCCGAGAAAATCTCCTTCGCCTGTCCGCAGTGGCTGCACCGGCAGACGAAGGATTTCAGATTTTTGAACTGGTCGAATCCGGGACAGTGTTGCGGGGTGGAAGCAATTTGCGGCATGTTCGGCTCCTTTCCTGATAGATTGATGAAGGTAAAAAGTCTCCAAAGGGCAACGCTTGCTCAGATTTCCAGAGAGTTTGACAATAACCTGCGCAACGCACCCGGTGAAGCGACGCGGTAACTGGCGGCGGTTTCGCCGCCGCCGACTTTGATGCTGATGTCCCTTTCGCCGGCTGCCCGGAACATGGATTCATCGGTGACATCATCCCCGGCGCACAGCACACGGTCGTATCGATTGAGGGTCTTCATATGCTGCATGAGGACCCCCTTGTTGATCAGGATGGAATTGATCTCCACGATTTTGCTGCCGTGGTTGATCTCGACGGGCAGGTTGGAAAGCATCTCCTGAAGTTCGATCACCAGTTGGTGGGCTTTCCAGGCACCGAATTCCGGGTCTGCGCTGCGATAGTGCCAGGCCACGGAGGCGGTTTTCTCCTCCACGAAAGAGCCGGGGGTCTGATCGGCATAATGAACCAGGATGTCGGCGACCCGTTCTTTCCAGCTCAGATCGACATGGCTTTCGAACTGGACCCATTCGCGAGCGTTGCGGTGTTTGAAGTAAAAGCCATGTTCGGCAACCAGGTGAAAATCGAAATCTCCGAGCCAGCGGCCCATGTCCTGGCGCGTCCGTCCGCTGATCACATAAACTTCCAAATTGGGGCGTTTTTGCAGGGCCTCGAAAAGATCGGCCAGAGCCGGGTCCGGATACGCCTCATCCGGATCCCGGCGCAACTCGGCCAATGTGCCGTCATAGTCCAAGAAAAGGGCCCAGCGCTCTTGCGACAGAAGCGGTGCAAGCATTTCAGGGGATAAAGAAAGGGCAATGGCGGGTCTGCGCTGCGCTTCCGGGATGGAGGTGAGGTCCTCAATGAAGGATCGTGCCCATCGCTGCGCGTTATAGCGCTGCACGCGCCGGCGCATGGAGGCCATCCGTTTTTCGCGTTCCTGGGCGGGCATTTCCAGCGCCTGACGGATGGCGTGGGCCATCTGTTCGATGTTGTAGGGATTAACAATGATGGCCTGGGGCAGCTCCTGCGCCGCGCCGGCGAATTCACTCAGGATCAACACGCCGTCGTTGTTCTGCCGGCAGATCACATACTCCTTGGCGACCAGGTTCATGCCGTCGATCAACGGAGTGACCATGGCTGCATCGGCCAAACTGTAAAGCGCGCACAACTGGCTGAATTCGACCGCCTGATGGATGAAGTGGATGGGCGCATTTTCGATCGTGGACAGCTCTCCGTTGATTTTGCTCACCTTCGATTCTATATCGCGCCGCAGATCACGGTATGCCGCAACGCTCTCCCGGGAAGGCACGCTGATGAAAATAAAAACCACGTCGCGCCGCCCCGAATCGATCAGGAAGCGCTCAATCGCATCCAGCCGGCGCGGCACTCCCTTGGTGTAATCGAGCCTTTCCACATTGAGGACGATCTTTTTGCCTTCGTATATGCGGCGGTAGTCGTTCAAATGGGACCGATAGGCCTCGGATTCCATTTCGGCTTCAAATTTCTCCGAAGGGATGGAGATGGGGTAGACGCCGATGGAGACGGTATGGCTTTCAGCAATGATGGTATTGATTTCAGAAGTCAGCCCGAGGACGCGCTGGACCGTACTGCGGAAATGACGCACGTAGTCGGAAGTATGAAAGCCGATCAGGTCGGCGCCCAAAAGCCCTTCGAGCAGCTCCCTGCGATTGGGGTGGCAGCGAAAAATCTCATAGGATGGAAAGGGTGTATGAAAAAAGAACCCGATCTTCAGATCGGGCCTTTGCTCGCGGAGCAGACCCGGCAGCAGCATCAGATGATAGTCATGAATCCATATCACATTGCCGGTTCTGACGCGACCGGCCACGGTTTGGGCGAACGCGCCGTTGACATTGATATAGGCATCGAACCAGCGGCGGTTGAAGCGGGCGTAACTGGGCAGGTAGTGCAGCAAAGGCCAGAGGCTGGAATTGGAAAAGCCGGTATAGAAGTCGGACACATCTTCTTGCGACAAAAACAGCGGCGTGTACCCGAAGCGTTCCTGTAATTCCCGCGAAATGCGTTTGCGCATCTCCGGGTCATCTTCGGTGGCGCCTGCCCAGCCGATCCATTGAAAATCGTAATCTGCGTGAAATCCCTCCAGCGCGGAAACCAGTCCGCCGGCCGAGGGCGTGATGGTGTCTGCTACAATGACCGGCAATCGGTTTGAAACATTGATCAATGACTGCATTCGCAATTCCCCCTGACCTCATCCAATCATAAAAATACAAATTCGTCCATACGGTTAAGCCCCCATTCGGAATTTACGGTTAAAGTACTCCAGCCCGCCGGCCGTGTTGGCCCATGTTTTGCGCGGTAAACCTTAAAACAGCCGCCGGGCTGGCCGGCTAACGGGCAAGCGCTCCTATATCTTCCTGCGGGCCTTTGAGGCTGCCGGTGCCTTTCTTGCGGGCGGCTTGTGCGGTGCAGATGCAGCCGGCTTTTGTACCTGCAGGCCATACAGTTGTTGCATGTACTGCCGGGCCGTTTCTTTCCATAAGAAGCGCGTGGCTGCGGCTTTCTGGACGATCCGGCGCCATTGGCGGGGGTTTTCACTCCTCAGGTCCATGGCCCGGCAGGTGGTCCGCACAAAGTGATCGGCCTGCTCCCACACCGTGCTTCCGCTGAAGGAAAAGCCGTTGACCTGGTCCTGGACCGTGTCCTTGAGGCCGCCTGCGGCGTGTACCACGCACGGCTGTCCGTCCCGCATGGCCAGCATCTGGCCGATGCCGCACGGCTCGAACGAACTGGGCATCAGAAAAAGATCGCCGTTGCCGTAAAGCATGTCGGCGCTGCGTTCGGAATAACCGTTGAGAAAAATAAAATTGCGGTGTTGCGTGCTCATATAGGTGAAAAAGCGCTCATAATCGCTGTTGCCGTTTCCCAGCAGCAGATAAAATCCACGCTCGCCCAGCGCTTCCAGAATGTGTTGCAGGGCGGTACGGCCGGATGGATCGGTGATGCGCATCAGCATAAACTTCTGGTCCACCACCCGGCTCACACTGATCAGCAGCAGATGCGGCCGCTCCGGGCTGCGGCCCAGGTCCGCCAACCGCTGGTAGGCCACAAAATTTGCGGCCGGCAGCAGGTCGTGATGGGCGCACCAATGCACCACGTCCTCCTGCAGCTGCTGCGCCAGGGCGGGCATATCGATCCGCGCCGGTTTGCGGCGGGCCGGGTAATCGCAGCCGTTGAGGATGCCTTTCAAACGGCCGGCGTCGTTTTGATAACGGATCACCGACTCCAGCCGCTCGGCGCCGTAAAAGTGCGGCTTGTCGCTCGGGTGACAGATCTCCTCGGCATAGGTGGGTGAGACGGTATGCACCACATCGGCCAATCGAATGCCCATGGCCATGGGATTGATGCAATCCGACCATTGGGGATCGCCGACATCGATCCAATCGTAAGGTAATCCGGGGAACCAGGCTTCCAGTGAAGATTCATTGTGTCGCAGCGGCCGCAATCCCTGAATCGACAGATTGTGGATGGTAAATACCGTGCGCAGGGCCGGCGTAGGGGAAAAACGACGCAGCAAGGCGACGAATGCGGCGTGCCAGTCATGCAGGTGCAAGAGATCCAGCGGGCCGAAGCGCCCCTGGACGATGGCGGCGCTGACCGCGGCCCCGAAGCAGGCAAAACGGGAGCTGTCTGTGTAAAAGGGTTCGTTGAAAAGATCATCCACGTAAATGCGGTGCCGGCCGGCCCAATGATCATACGCTTCCATCCAGGGATGCTGGATGACGCAGTTGCGTACGTTGGTATGGGATGATTTGTCGGGCACCTCGAAAATATCCGCCCAATGGGGCCCCCCGCGGAAAATGAAGCCGATGCCAGCGATGCGCCGGGCGCCGGGCAGCCGGTGCAGGTAGCCGTAGGAGGGCGTTACTATCGTCACCCGGCAGCCCAAATCGGCCAGGGCCGGTGCGATGTAACGGATGACATCCCCGATGCCGCCGATTTTGCATCCCGGCAGGCGATCATTCTCCGCTGCGACATGAAGGATATGGGGTCGGGACAAGGTAACCTCTCCGCTCGGAAAGTTTGGTGGAATCACATTGCAGGAGTTGAGTACTCTATCCTGAATTCACGCGCTTGGATATAAGGTCTATGCGGTAAACCATCCCGGGGTATCCCCGAATTTTTCTACCTATTGAGCCGGACGATCTTTGGCTGTCATCTGCAAACAACAGCGGGAATAAGACCGTGCATTTTCATGACGTGCTTCAATTCGATTCGAAAGCGCCCCTTAATGGCTTTCTTGCCCCGCCAGGTAGTCTAAAGATGCCAATTTCGTTGCCTTCACGCCGGCCTGCCCGCACGCGCCTTGACCTGAGGGCTGCCGTGAATACAAAGCGCGCCCTTTCATTATCAATGATGAACCCTATTCCTTTGGGCACACGACAGCGGTTACTGATTACGCTTGTTTGCGGCCTGGTTGCCTCGGCTCGTCAGGGGCCGCGATACGAAAACAAGAAAAGAAGATTGGCTTCGTGAACGGTGATAAACCATGACGAATCTGCAGGCAGACATACATTTGGGCGCACACCGGACAGCCCATGGGACATGCGAGTTTCTGGTATGGGCGCCTTTTGCCCGAAAGGTGGTGCTGTCCGTAACCGCACCCGTTCCGCTTGAGTTGATCATGACCCCGGCGCAGGAGGGCTACTTTTACGGCGAACTGAACGGTTTGCCCACGGGCAGCCGCTATCAGTACCGGCTCTTTGCACGCAGTGCACCGGATGATGCCGACGCGCTGGTCCGTCCCGATCCGGCGTCACGCAGCCAGCCGGATGGGATTCACGGGCCATCGCAAGTGATTCCAGGCGATTTCCCATGGCAGGACGGCCACTGGCACGGCCTGCCGCTGAGTCGCTATATCATCTATGAAGCCCATGTGGGAACCATGGCGGAGGAGGGCACCTTCGAGTCCATGATCGCCCGCCTGGAGGATTTGAAGCAGCTGGGGATAACGGCCCTGGAACTGATGCCGGTGGCCCAGTTTCCGGGCAACCGCAATTGGGGCTATGACGGGGTCTATCCGTTTGCAGCCCACAGCGGCTACGGCGGGGCAGAGGGGCTCAAGCGCCTGGTGGACGCCTGCCACCGGGCAGGTCTGGCCGTGATCCTGGATGTGGTTTACAACCATCTTGGTCCTGAAGGCAATTATCTGGCCGACTTCGGTCCCTATTTCACCGATGCCTACAAGACGCCTTGGGGCGCCGCAATCAATTTCGACGGTCCGGACAGCGCGCCGGTGCGCCGCTACTTCATCGAAAACGCGCTTTACTGGATCACCGAGTGCCATATCGACGCGCTGCGCCTCGACGCCGTGCATGCGATTTACGATTTTTCCGCGCGCCCTTTTCTGGAAGAACTGGCTCTGGCCGTTGAAACCCAGGCCGAGCACCTTAACCGCAGGATCTTCTGTATCGCGGAAAGCGCCCTGAACGACACGCGCATCATTCGCCCGCGCGCCTTGGGCGGCTTTAACATGGAGGGCCAATGGAACGATGACTTCCATCATGCCCTGCATGGGCTGCTGACCGGGGAACGGACCGGCTACTATGCCGATTTCGGAGAACTGAGCCATTTCGCCGAAGCCTGGCGCGAAGGCTATGTTTATAGCGGGCAATATTCCCGATTCCGCCGCCGGCCCCACGGCAACTCTTCGCGCTCCATACCCGCGCGCCAAATGGTGGTCTTTGCCCAGAATCACGATCAGATCGGCAACCGCATGCGCGGAGAGCGGCTGAGCCAATTGGTCTCTTTGGCCCAGCTCAAAGTGGCGGCTGCATCGGTTTTGCTTTCGCCGTTCATCCCCTTGCTTTTCATGGGCGAAGAGTATGCCGAACCGGCCCCGTTTCCCTATTTTGTCAGCCTTCTCGATCCCGATCTGGTTGCGGCCGTTCGGGAGGGCCGCCGCAAGGAGTTTCAGGAATTCTTATGGCAGGGCGAACCGCCCGATCCCCAGGATGAAGCGACCTTTGCCAGCGCCAGGCTGGATTGGGATCTGCGCCGCCGATCGCAACCGCATGCCTGCATGTCCGCCTTTTACCAGGAACTGATCCGCCTGCGCAAAAGCGTGCCCTCCCTGGCCATGTTGAGCAAGAAGCGCTTGTATGTCCTGGAGGATGTCGAAAACAAGCTGATCTGCATCCGGCGCTGGCACGGCCGGGACAAAGTGGTCCTGCTGCTCGGCTTCAATTCCGAGAAAGTCACGGCGTCCGTGGCTTTTACGCCCGGCACCTGGCACAAACGGCTCGATGCGGCCCAGGAAACTTGGATGGGCGAGGGCAGCGCGGTGCCGGAACTGATCGTCGCCCAAGGACCGCTGACGATGGATCTGCCGCCCTATGCGGTTTTGCTCTGGCAGCGTTCCGGCCAACACGGTCCGGAAGCTCCGACGGAAAGGACATTTTCATGACACATCGGTTCGTGTGTATTCATGGCCACTTTTACCAGCCGCCGCGTGAGAACGCCTGGCTGGAAGCGATTGAGATTCAGGATTCCGCCTATCCCTACCATGATTGGAACGAACGCATCACCGCTGAATGCTATGCCGCCAATGCCAATTCGCGCATTCTGGACGAGCGGCACCGCATTATCGAACTGGTCAACAACTACAGCAGAATCAGCTTCAATTTCGGTCCGACCCTGCTGGCCTGGATGGAATATTTTACGCCCGAGGTGTATGCGGCCATCCTGGCCGCCGACAGGGAAAGTCAGAAGCGCTTCAGCGGCCATGGTTCCGCGATAGCCCAGGGTTTCGGTCATATCATCATGCCCCTGGCCAATTCCCGCGATAAGTACACGCAGGTGTATTGGGGCATGCGCGATTTTGAGCATCGCTTCAAAAGGGTGCCTGAAGGCATGTGGCTCCCGGAAACAGCGGTTGATCTGGAATCGCTTCAGATCATGGCCGACCTGGGATTGCGCTTCACCGTGCTCGCCCCGCACCAGGCCGGCAGCTTCCGGGCATCGCCCTCCGAGGATTGGCAGGATCTTGCCAACAGCGGCATCGATCCGCGCATGCCGTACCGCATCGAGTTGCCCGGCGGCAAGCACATGGCCCTGTTTTTTTACGATGGACCGGTATCGCGCGCGCTGGCGTTTGAAAATCTGCTCAGAAGCGGTGAAGCTTTGGCCGCGCGCCTGATGGGGGCCTTCCGCAAGGATGGCGACGAACCGCAACTGGTGCATATCAGCACCGACGGTGAGACCTACGGCCATCACAAGAAAAACGGCGACATGGCCCTGGGCTATGCGTTGCGGATTCTTGAAGACGATCCCACCGTCGAACTGACCAACTACGCCGAATTTCTTGCGAAGTTGCCGCCCAAAAAGGAAGTGCGCATCGTCGAAAATTCCTCCTGGAGCTGCATTCATGGCGTGGGGCGCTGGCAGGCAGACTGCGGCTGCAATTCGGGCGGGCACCCGGGCTGGAAGCAGGGCTGGCGGGCTCCGTTGCGCCAGGCGCTCGACGAGCTGCGCGATAAGCTGGCGCCGCTGTATGAACACAAGCTGGAGCGCTACTTCAGCGATCCATGGCAGGCGCGCAACGACTATATCGAGGTGATCCTGGAGCGCAATCCGGAGACCATCGAACGGTTTTTCCAACGCTGGCAAGTCAGTTCCCTGGCGCCGGCCGACCGCGTCAGCGTGCTGAAGCTGTTGGAGATGCAGCGCCACTGCCTGTTGATGTTCACCAGCTGCGGCTGGTTTTTCGATGAATTGTCGGGCATCGAGACGGTCCAGGTGATTCAGTATGCCGGCCGTGCGCTCCAATTGGCCGGCGATTTGTTCGAAGAAGAACTGGAAGGGTCCTTTATGGAGCGGTTGGCCTATGCCAAAAGCAATCTGCCGGAACACGGGGACGGCCGGCGCATTTACGAAAAATGGGTCCGGCCCGCCATGCTTTCCCTGCATCTGGTGGCGGGCCACTACGCGATCAGTTCCCTGTTCAGCACTTATCCGGAAAAGAGTTCGCTTTTTTGTTTTACCGCGGAGCAGGAATCTTACCGGAGCCTCGAGGCCGGTCGGGCCAAGATCGCCACGGGCCGTGTGACCATCACCTCCAATGTCACCCTTGAAACAGCCGACTTCGTTTTCGGCGTGTTGCACATGGGCGACCACAACATCATCAGCGGCGTGCGCATCCACACCGGCGGAGTCTCATACCGGACCATACAGAAAGATCTCTTCGATGCTTTCGAGCGCGCTGATTTCCCCGCGGTGCTGCATCAGTTAAACCGCAATTTTCCGGGAGCGCTTTACTCCATCAAGTCTCTGTTCAAGGACGAACAGCGCCGCATCGTGAACATCATCCTGCAACCCGCCATCGACAGCGCCATTTCGGTGTACCGCGCGATGTACGAGCCCAATGTGCCGCTGATGCGCTTTCTCAATGATGCCAACAGCAAGACACCCCAGGCGCTGGTGGCCGCCGGCGAGTTGGTGATCAACCATGATTTGGAGCAAGAGCTTCAGCGACCCGAAACAGACCATGACCGGGTCGGCGCTCTGCTGGATGAAGCCCACCAGGCGCGAATTCCCCTGAATGTGCCCGCCCTTGAATTTGCCATGCGCGTTCATATGGAGGATTTGGCCGGACTCTACCGGGAACAGCCGGGAGACCTCGATATGCTGGGGCGCCTGCTGGCCGGTGTTGAG
This sequence comes from Desulfobacteraceae bacterium, assembly GCA_003599575.1. Taxonomy (GTDB): domain Bacteria; phylum Desulfobacterota; class Desulfobacteria; order Desulfobacterales; family Desulfosarcinaceae; genus Desulfatitalea. The sequence continues at coordinate 15,634 of QZKV01000143.1, forward strand.
CTGGTTTACCGGATGCCCTTCGATGTGCACCTGCGCAAAGTGCAGGACATCTTTTTTGCCGTGGCCCAGCAGAACCTTTCACCCTACCGGCAAAAGGCGTCCGCCGGCGACGGACAGGCGGCCCGCTGGTTTCGTAAATTCGAGCAGTTGGGCGAAAAGCTGTTGATACGGCTGGAGTGAGGTCCGCCAGCCGGTTTGCCCGTTTCCCGTTGCCCGTGAAAGAAAACATGGCAGTTGCGGGTGCCTCGGCAGAGCAAATGTTGCTCTCATACTTACCGACGCTCGTTCGCGCAGTGTCGCCCGCCGGAGCCGGCTGACGGGCTGACGGACCAGCGGGCAACGGAAACACCGGCCCCAAGGGAAGAAAGGGAACATGCTATGAACCTGCCCACCGCCACCTACCGGATCCAGCTGCATGCGGGATTCGGCTTCCGGGCGAGCGCCGATGTGCTCGACTATCTGCAGGCCCTGGGCATATCCCACCTGTACGCCTCGCCCGTGTTCAAAGCGCGCAAAGGCAGCGCCCACGGCTATGATATCGAAGATCCCAACCAGCTCAACCCGGAACTGGGCGACTCTGCCGATCGCGATCATCTCTTTGAGCGCCTCAAAGCCTTGGGGATGGGCTGGATACAGGATATCGTTCCCAACCACATGGTTTACAGCGGCGCTAACCCGCTGCTTTCCGATGTGCTTGAAAACGGGTCGCGCTCACCTTTCTACGAGTTCTTCGATATCCAATGGGATCACCCAGCACCCGAATTGCACGGGGCCGTCAGCGCGCCCTTTCTTGGCCAAAGCCTGGAGGCCTGCCTGGAAAAAGGCGAGATCGAGCTTGTCCTGACCGCCGACGGGCTGCAGGTCGGCTATTACGACCAGCGCTTCCCCTTGTCCCTGGATGCCTATCCATTGGTGCTGTGCCCGGGCGGATCGTGCGCGCTTGCAGACATTGCGGTCGCAGCCGATGAAGAGGAACTGCGCCGCAAGGTCGAGCGCATCGTGCAATCGGCACGCCTCTATGATGCGCAAACCCGGCGACTGGCTTTGACCGGGGCCAAGCGCGACCTTTGGGATCTGTACAACGGCCATGCAAGGATCAAGACGATGGTCGAAGCCCGATTGCGCCGGTTCAGGGAGACACCCTTCGAAGTGGGACTGGACGATCTGCTGGGGCACCAGAATTTTCGCCTGCGGCATTGGACGACGGCCGGACGGCAGATCAACTACCGGCGTTTTTTCGACATCAATGAACTGATCACGTTGCGCCAGGAACTGCCGGTCGTATTCGATTTTACCCACCAATTGATCAAGCAACTGGTGCGCGAAGGCCTGATCAGCGGACTGCGCGTCGACCACATCGACGGCCTGGCCGATCCGGCCGGGTATCTGGACCGGCTGCGCCGCAACTGCGGCGACATCTACATCGTCGCGGAGAAAATCCTCGGCCCGGACGAACCGCTCGCGGAGAACTGGGCCGTTCAGGGCACGACCGGCTACGAGTTCGGCGCACACATGAATGCCCTGTTGTGCTGCCCGGACCATGCAGCGGAACTGACACGCCTGTATGCACGCATCACCGCAAGCGGGGATGATTTCGCCCGGATCAGCCGCCGCTGCAAAAGGAAAGTGCTGTTCGACCAGTTCGGCGGCGACCTGCACAACCTGGTCCTTAAATGGGAGGCGGCCATGCAGATCGGGTCCGAACAACTGCCGCCGCCGCGTGAAGAGCTGCAGGCCGCGCTGGTCGAAATGCTCATCGGCCTGCCGGTCTACCGGACCTATCTGGCTTCTTCCGAGCGTGCGGGAGACGATCGGGCCGTGATCCAGCGCGTACTGGCCCAGGCCGAGGCGCTGCGTCCCGAATGGGCCCCCACATTTGCGGCAATCGGAAGCTGGATCAATGAGCCGTCCGAACCGCAGGCCTCTTTGACGGGCAAATGGATCACCATCAACAAGCGTCAAAGCGCTCTGGCCGCCTTCGAACAGTTGGCCGCCCCCCTGACCGCCAAGGGCATCGAGGATACCGCCTTGTACCGGTACAACCGGCTGGCCGCTCTCAACGAGGTGGGCGCCGACCCGGAAAGGTTCGGCGGATCACGGCGCAGTTTTCACCGCTTTGCCGCCCTGCGGCAGGAAAAATGGCCGCATTCCCTCAATGCCCTGTCCACCCACGACACCAAGCGCTCGGCCGACGTGCGCGCCCGTATGCTGGTGATCGCAGAACTGCCCCGGGAATGGGCGGATCAGTTCGAACAATGGCGCAAGTGCAATGCAGCTCACATGGTGTCAAGCGACGGCGGTGCGGTGCCGGACCCGGAAATGGAGTATCTGCTGTATCAAACGCTGGCCGCCACCCTGCCGCCGGATCACTCCCACCTGCCGGAATACGGGCGTCGGATCGCTTCTTTCTTGCTCAAATCCGCCAGGGAAGCCAAACAGCGCACCTCATGGATCGCCCCGGACCGGGAATACGAACAGGCCCTGCTCGGATTCCTGGAAAAGATACTGCGGCCGGCGGACAATCCCTTCCTGGACCTCATCCAACCGTTTGCCGCCCGCATCGCCCATATGGGCTTGTTCAACGCGCTGTCCCAAAACCTGATCCACCTGACCGCCCCCGGCATTCCTGACATTTACCAGGGAACCGAGCTGTTTGACGACAGCCTGGTCGATCCGGACAACCGACGGCCGGTGGATTTCGCCCGGCGGCGGCGGTTTCTGAGTGAGATCGAGAAGGGCTTTCGCATCGCTCCTTTGACCCTGGTGCAGCAGTTGATGGCTCAACGCTTCGACGGCCGCATCAAGCTGTTCACCACCTGGATCGCCTTGCAGGCCCGGCGGCGCTATGTCGCGCTTTTTAGAAACGGCGGCTATTTGCCCCTTTCGGCCAGCGGCCCCAAGGAGCGCCATGCAATGGCCTTCGCGCGCGTGGGCCAACCGCATTGGAGTGTGACGATCGTGCCGCGATTTCCCGCCAGTCTGATCGGAAAAGCGCAGGAGCCCTTGGGACCGGCGGTCTGGGCGGATACGGCCGTCATCCTGCCCCAGCCGGCCCCCAAGCAGTGGCGCAACCTGATGACCGGCGAGCCGGTGCAGGCGGTCGAACGCCTCCCGCTGGGGCAGATACTCAAACATCTGCCCGTGGCTTTGCTGATCGGCGAGGGCCGGCCATGATGGTGCGCAGCAGCGGCATCCTGCTGCACCCCAGCAGTCTTCCCGGCCCCTTCGGCATCGGCGACCTGGGACCGGATGCATATCGCTTCATTGACTTTCTTTCCCAGGGCGGGCAGCATCTGTGGCAACTGCTGCCGGTGACGCCCACCGAAGCGGGCGCCGGCCATTCTCCTTATCACAGCACCTCCACCTTTGCCGGCAACCCTTTGCTGATCAGCCCCCTGCTGCTACAGGAGCAGGGGTGGCTGCAATCCCAGGACCTCAAGCGTGCTCCCACCTTCGCGCCTGAGACCGTCGACTACGCCGCCGCGCACCGGCTCAAGCTGCGCCTGCTGCAGAGGGCTTTCGCGCGCTTTCAAATCAATCCCCCTGCGGACGAACTGCGCGCTTTTGAAAACACCCATGCATGGCTTGAGGATTACGCCTTGTTTGCTGCGCTTAACGACCACTACCGCGGGCGGCAGTGGAACGATTGGCCGATCGCCCTGCGCGATCGAAAGCCCGAGGCGCTGAAAGAGGCCGCGCGGACCTTTGCGCAGCGTATTCTGTATTTTAAGATGGCGCAGTTTTTTTTCTTCCGGCAGTGGGATGGGTTGCGGGACTACGGCCGTCGCAAGGCCGTGCAGCTGATCGGCGACATGCCGATTTACATGCCCCTGCACAGTGCGGATGTCTGGAGTCATCAGGAGTTGTTCAATCTGACGGCCGCGGGCAAGCCGTCCGCCGTTTCCGGGGTGCCGCCCGATTACTTCAGCCGCAGCGGACAACTATGGGGCCATCCGCTGTACCGGTGGGATGTGCTGCGCCGTGACGGATACGCCTGGTGGATCGAGCGCGTGCTGCACCATCTCAAGTTGTTCGACCGCATCCGCGTCGATCATTTCCGGGGATTGGTGGCCTACTGGGAAGTGCCGGCGGGCGCCAGAACAGCCATCAACGGACACTGGGTCCCGGGTCCCGCGGCGGACTTGCTGACCCGCCTGTCGTTCAGGATGACCCAACTGCCCTTGATCGCCGAGGATTTGGGCACCATCGACGCCGATGTGCGCGAAACCATGCAGCGTTTCGATCTGCCCGGCATGCGCGTGTTGCTTTTTGCTTTTGGAGGCGACTTTCCCAAAGGCAGTTTTTTACCCCACAACCATGTTCCCAATTGCCTGGCTTACACCGGCACCCACGACAACAATACCGCCCTGGGCTGGTTCGAAGAAGAAGCCGGCGCATCCGAACGCCGCCGCCTGTTCAGCTACCTGGGCCGCCAGGTGCCCGCCGGCGAGATACCCTGGGAGCTGATTCGCCTGGCCATGCAATCGGTCGCCCGGACGGTCATTATCCCGCTTCAGGATGTGCTGGCCCTGGGGGGCGGCGCGCGCATGAACCGGCCGGCCAGCCGCCGCGGCAACTGGCGTTGGCGCGCGCAGGCCAAGGACTTCAGCGCCGATACGGCCGCGCGCCTGCTGGAAATGGCCGTCACTTACGGGCGGGCGTGACGTTACAGGTCTAGGTTGTAACTTCGCTTGCGGACCGCAGCGCATGATTCGGATTGCGTGGGCGCCTGCGCGCCCGGCCTGAATCGCAAGTCGATTTCATCACCTGTCCGGGAGTTGCCGCCCGGGCAGTTGCATCTTTACAACCTGCTGACAACCGAATATATCTCATCGCAGCACCATCCTTGCCGCCATCATTTGGATTTGCGCTTATACATGCGTGTGGATATGCCGATATTGTGACCGCTGAAGGGAGGCTGAGATGAAGAAAAACTGGCACACCACCTTCGGGCTGCTGGCGATTGCCGTCAGCCTGATCGCAGCGGGTACGGCAGCGGGCGGGGTGACCCCCGGCCACTCCGCGCCTGCGTTCAGTCTGCCGGATATTCAAGGCCGGCAACACACCCTGTCCCAAATCCAGGGCAGGCAGATGACCGTGCTGTTTTTCTTTGACACCGCCTCTTCAGCCAGTCAGGAAGGGCTGCTGATGCTCGATGCGCTGTTGGGCCAATACGGCGACAAACAGCTTTCGGTGTGGGGCATTACGCGTTCGCCAAAAGAGGCTGTCCTGCAGTTCAATCGAAAAGCCCAGGTAAAGTTTCCCATTCTTTTGGACAATGCCGACGTCAGCAGCCGGTATGAGGCCAAACTGATTCTTCCGGTGGTCTGCACGATCGGCCCCGGATTGGAGGTCCTGGATTACTTTCAAGGCGGCGGCAAAACGGCCGAGGTGATGTTGGTGCGCCTGGCCGAACGCCAGATCCATCGCGATCAGCCGGGCCTGGCGCGTGCCATCGCGGCCTCCGTGGCGCAAAAAGACCCCGCCAACATCGAAGCCAAATCCGTTCAGGGCTATGCCGCGCTGGCCGAAGGAAGGACCGACGAGGCCAGGCAGGTGTTCGATCAGATCGCTGCCGGGCCGGATCAATCTGCCGTGATCGGACAGGAGGGGCAGGCCGCCGTTCTGGCCAAACAGGGGAAAACCGATCAGGCCCTGGCGCTGGCGGACAAGACGATTCTGAAAGCGCCCCGCAGGTCACAGGCTCACAAGATCAGGGGCGATCTGCTGATCGGCAAGGGAGACCGCCAGGGGGCCGCGCAAGCCTATGAAAAAGCCGTCCAACAGACGGAGGCGCCCCTTTTTCTGAAGGCCGAAGCGCGCAACCAGTTGGGGCGGATGTATGCTCAGGACGGTAAATACAGCGAGGCCAGAGCCCTTTTCGACCAGGCCGTCAGCCTGGATCCCTACTATCTTGAACCCACCTCCAATAAAGGCGTCACTTATGAAAAAGAGGGCTTGTGGAGCAAGGCGCTGACTGAGTACCGCCAGGCCCTGGCATTGAACCAGGCCGACAGCGTAGCCGCGGTTCTGGCCCGCAAAGCCGAACAGATGCTGGCCTTGCAGCAGGACACCGCCGGCAAGCAGCGCATGGATCAATTGATCGGCACGCTGGTGGAGCGCTATAAAAGCCAAAAGACTCAAGCCGCCGGCCGGGCCGAAGATGAATGGACCTCCCGGCCCCTGGTATTGACCTTCGTGGATATCCAGGAAAGAGGTGGATTGTCCTCCCGGGACGGTCTGGCCGTTGCCCTGGCCACCCGGCTGGGTGAACTGCTCAGCGCCTCGGGGCGGGTCCAGGTGGTCGAACGGGTCGTCCTGGAGCGCTTGCTTTCCGAATTGAATCTGGGCGCTTCGGAATTGGCCGATCCGCAAACCGCCTTGAAACTGGGTAGATTGCTGGCCGCCAAATTGATCGGCACCGGCAGCCTGCTTTATCTGCCCGACAGCACCCTGATGAATCTGCGTGTGATCGATACGGAAACCTCGGCCGTGGCCAAAACCATCACGCACCGCATGACCGCGGCCGCCGATCTGGAACGCGAATTGTTCGATGTGAATCGCGCCCTTCTCAAAATGGTGACGGAGCAATATCCCCTGCAGGGCTATGTGGTCCAGGCCGACGGCAAGGAGGCCATGATCAACTTGGGCCAAAACCAGGGTGTTACGACCGGCACCGCGTTCGAGGTGATTGAGCCCGGCGAAGCCGTCATCTACAAAGGCCGGGCCTTGCGGGGTCAGGCCAAGCGTGTGGGGCGTCTGGAGGTTGTGCGCGTGGCTCCTGATCTGAGCTTTGCACGCATTGTTCAAGCGCAAAGGGCGCCGGCGCGGGACGATCAGATCAGGGAAGTGGTTGCCGAGGCGGTGACCAAAAGTGATTAAGGCGACCCGGCGCGATCAAAGATCAGCCTGGTTCTCTGGGGCGGCCGTGGTCCTCATGCTGGTACTGGCCGCCTGTTCCACCGGGGACTCGAGGGGACCGGTGGCGGTGGCGGTTTTTGATCTCGAAGATCTCAGCTCCCCTGACCGCCGCCTAACCGACGTGGGGGGTATTCTGGCCGGCCAGATCATGGCGCGGCTGGATGCCAGCCGGGAATACCAGGTGGTGGATCGCCAAGATCTGCTGAAGGTCCTGGAGGAGCTGCGCCTGGGGAGTTCCGACTTGGCCGATGCGCAGACCCGTTTGCGGCTGGGGCGCATCATCGGGGCCAAGCAGATGATTTTCGGCGCCTTCCAAGCGGTCGGTCCTATGGCGCGCGTGGATCTCCGGCTTGTGGATGTCGCCAGTGGGAAAATTATGCAAACAGGTTCGGGCATTGCTCCGGCCGCAGATCTGAACGGATGGCTGCAGGCCTCCGATCAAGCCGCCGCGGAGCTTTTCAAGTAGAACAGGTATGAACGAGATCATTTGTAACCGGCCGCGACCCGCTTCGATCAAAAGACCCGCAACCCTCGTTCTGCTCCGAAGCGAGGTTTTTTTTGAGGGGAGTGCCCCCATGGAGGATCGGCGGTATGGCGCCGGCCGGCTATTCCCAAGTGATGTCAAAGATGGTTTCAGGCGCGCCTTCCCACTGTTTGGCGCTGAGAACCACTTTTAAGTTGGTTCCGCCGTTCATCTGCACCAGTGTTTCAAACATCCCCTGCAATTGATGGCAATAAGGAACGTTGCTTTTGTCGCGGCCATCATGATTGTGGTGTACTTTGGCGTGCTTGGGTCCGGCTTTTTCCAATTTCAGCATGCTGAAGTTGTAAAAGGAAGCGTAAGTGAGGACAAACTGATTTAGACCCCGCATCGGCTCCTTGTTCTGAATCATCGACTTATAAGTGGACTCGAACAGGTGCTTGGCCATGACCTGTCCATTGGCGCGTGCCCCCTCGAGATTGTTTTTGGCCAACAGCACAAACGCGGCCATCGAACATCTTCTATAGAAATCAAGGGGGTACCATTTGGCCGGCAGAACCAGGGAGTTGATGATGTCCCAATCTTCGGGTTGCAGGAATTTGTTCCAATCCAGGTTCTTGTGCGCCCGAATCATGCGCACGAACTCCAACAGCATGCTTCCTTTGACCTTTTTTTCTTCCATATTCCGCCTCCCTTCCGCAATTCGGATGTATGCTGTATCTCATATCGGCGCTTGCCCATGTGAAAATGAGCGGAAGATGAAAAAAATCCAATTTTGTAAAAAGATGAAACACATCATGGTTGCGTAAATATCTCGAAACAGAGAAGGCCGGGACCGCAACAAATGGCCGCCAATGGACGGGGCCCGCCTGCTGGTTGTGTGTGGACGCATGGAACTGGCGCAGGCAAAACAAGCCATCCAGGCTATGTCTATGGATCCGTACCTCCGACGGCCTGGCCGGTCCTTAGGAGCGATCGCTTTTTTCTCCGGAGACCGTATCCGCTACATAGGCCCGGCGCTGTCCCATCGGCTGCGGCTTTCCTTTGGTGGTATCCTTGCTGGTCTGGTGCTCCATTTCGGCATTGATCTCCCCGCCCAGCAGAATAACGTACGAGGAAAGGAAAAACCACAGCATCAGTATGATCACAGCCCCCATCGATCCGTAGGTCTTATTGTAATCGCCGAAATTGGAGACATAATAGGAGAAAAGGACCGAGCCGATGATCCACAATACGGTCGCCAAAACCGAACCCCAGCTTACCCAGCGCCATTGAGGCTGGTCCCGGTCGGGCGCCAGGCGATAGATGAAGGCCAGGCCGATGACGAGCAACAATGCCAGCAACGGCCAGCGGGCGTAGACCAGCAGCCCTTTCAAGAAGGCCGATAAACCGATTTTACCGATCAGCGCGGGCAACGCCACCAAGAGACTCAACGCGACGAGAACCGCGACGATGCCTAAAACGGTCAGCATTAAGGACCATAAATTCAGTCTTATAAATCCGCGCTTTTCTTCTTCCTCGTAGACAATGTTCAGGGAGGTGATCAATGCCTTGGTTCCCTTGTTGGCGCTCCACAAGGCCAGCAACAGGCCCAACAGCATACCAAGGCCCAGGGCCTCGCTGGATTGCTGCACCAGTCGGTTGAGTTGGCCTTTTATGACGGCGGCGGCTTCCGCGGGGATGATTCCGGAAAGCGCATTGAGCTGCTGGGAGACTTGTTGGGGATCCGCGATCAGCCCATATATGGAAACCGCCGAGGCGATCGCCGGCGGCATGGCTAAAATAAAGTAAAATGCCACACCGGCCGCCACAATGCTCAGATTATCTCTGGATTGTTCTTGTTTTACGCGCACGGCAATATCTTTCCAGGCCCGCGAAGGCATTTGGCTCGGTTTTTCCGCCTCACGGCCCCTGTCATCGGTTCGCTTGGTTTGACTTTCCATTCTTACCCCCTCGATAGGATCTCGATATGTCCCCCTTGAGCGTCCGTCCACACCTTATTGTGCGTCACCCATGGAATAGGACCATCATAGGAATCGGCGCAGCCGGGGAGAATAAGGGCGGCACCCTATTTTATTTAAACCGATCCGCTTCCAAATAGAGCCAAGGCTGTATTCTCAACTTTGCAATGCGGCGCTATATTGGCGTAGAAAACTCTCAAGGAGGAATGACATGAAATCCAGCAAGGAAATTTTGCATAAATATGCGAGCGATATGATGGGCGTCGAGCGCCACTTTCTTGAGGTCCTGGGTTATCAGACCGCGGATCATCGCCTCAAGGATTATATGGAAGCCAAAGAGATCGTGGTCAAGATCCAGCAGGTACTGGCTACCCATATTCAGAATCTGGAACGTTATGCGGACGGATTGGATGTCAAGCGCTCCGAATCGAAATTGAAAGAGGCCGCTACCAAAGTCACCGGAATGGCCACAGGCTTTTACAACCTGATGCGACTGGAAGATTCGGTGATGCGCAATCTCCGCGACGATTACACCGCGTTGCACATGGCCGCCATCAGCTATACGATGCTGCATGCCACCGCCCTGGCCCACCATGACACCGAGCTGTCAATGATTTCCCTGGAGAACCTGAAAGATCTGACGGGACTGGCCATCGAAATGAGCCGCGTAATCCCTGCCGTGGTGATCAAAGAGTTGAGCTTCGAAGGCAAAGCGCCGGACGTCACGGTGATTCAGCAGGCCATCGACAACACGCAATCCGCCTGGCGTACAAGCCAAAGCGTAAAATAGCCTGCTGCCTGCCTTCGTCCGTCGGCGCTGCTTCCGCGGTTGGGCGCGGGTATGCGCCGGTTCACATGAGCCTTTTGAGCCGGGTGCATCGGCCGGAGCGAATCCCGAAGAAGTGATGGGCGTTCCATCACCCCGATCTTATGGGTGATGGCATCATGAATGCAGCTGAGCGAAGAATACGAAAATAGTTCGGGCGTGGATCAAAATGCGGCCGATATCCAAATCGCCGCTGCTCCGCCGGCGAAGTCTTTGTTGACATCATAAACATCGTTTATGAAACCGCCGTCGATCACCGCGGTATACAGGGGGTTGTCTTTTACATCCATCCGGTAGGCCTGCAGCTTGAGCCCTGCCGCCCAGCCGGGGGCGGGACGCAAAACCAGTTCGGCGCCCAGCAGGATTTTCTCACGCCGGCTCACGAAATTGTTGTTAAATAGGGCATCGGGCGGGAAATCGTTGGATGCGATGGTCAGATATTGCACCCAGGCCCCCAGGGACCAGCGATCGGCCAGCTGGTAGTTGCCGCTTAGGCGATACACCCATTCGTCGCCGTAATAGCTGTCCGCATCGGTCACCATTGCGCCGCCCACCTGCCGCCGGTCCTTGTCGCGCAGGATGGCCTTGATCGACGCCGACAGGTCCCAGCGCGCGCGCGCATAGGTGATCCCTCCGCCGAAAATGCGAACATCGCCGGGTTCGAAGAACTCCTGATCCGCGAGCTCGTCTTCGTTGAACCGGCTGTAGGAACCGAACAGGCGCCCGATCCACCGGGCGCTGAAGTTGTAGTCCACCTCGGCGGTCAGATTGAGCGCATCGCCCGGGTCATAGTCGGTCAACGCGTCGGTCGCGTCATATTCACCCCGCCAGATGTACCCGATTCCGATTGAGGCCAGCAATGCGTTCCATTGTTTGAGCGCAATGAGGCTGGGATTGATATTGAAGCCTTCCCCCATACGCGTGATGGTGACTTTATCGGGATCCAGGATGCTGCGGAATTCTGCATCGGAAAGCTTCGTTTTGCCGGTGGGCAGGTTCAGATCAACGGCCAGCAGCAGATCGAACGGCAGCCGATCGATGATTTCGTAGGCCATATTGACGCGCGCATCCACAAGACCGTTGAAATCAAAAGAGGGTGCGTTGCGTGGTTCGATATCGTTGTAGGCATATGCGGTCAGCACTTTGTAGCTGAATGGGCCGATGTTGCCGCCCGCCTCGATGGGGATATGATATTGAAAACCCTTGGCGCCGTTTTCACTATCCCACCAATCCAGGTGAAAACCAGTGCGGCCATATATTTCGGCACCCGCGGGAGCGACGGTCAGCAAAATGAAAACAAGGGCGAACAATCCGAATATGGCAGAGCGCATGGCAGTCATCCTTTCCAGTTCCAGGCACCAACGGCTGAGGGGATCGTGCGGGTCCGTCCCCAGGTTTTAGGCTTTGACTAGTTTGCCCGACTGGCTGGTTCCCCCGGAGAAGTAGTCTCCCCCGGAGAATTGGGTTCTCCCGGTGAAGCGGGCTCCCCCGGAGTAGTAGGTTCCCCCGGAGTGGTGGGTTCCCCCGGAGTGGTGGGTTCCTCCGGAGGAGTGGGTTCCGGAGACGCCACCTCCCCCGATGGGACGGGAATCCGCGCGATCGGGGTCGCCGGAGTAAGCCGGGTCGTAAATGAAGTGGTATGCCGCATCGCGCGCAAGAGGCGGCGGCGTTGTTGGATTCTTTTGGGATCATCCCGAGAGGCGTTCTCCGGTAATCCCACACTGGAGGCGGAGACCTTTCCTGATTCAAGCGTCCCCAGCTCGGCGAGTGCCTTTTCGGCCATTGGGAAGCCCGGATCACGTTGAAGCGCGCTGGCGTAGAGCTGTTGCGCCCGGTCGAAATCGCCGCGGTCGCCCGCATCGATGGCTTTGAAGAAGTCCATCAGGGCTTGGGGATGCCTGCTGAGGGGTTGGTTGAGGGCGATCCTTTGGCGCGGTGTCGGATTGAGCTGCAGGGCATGGATCAGTTGCTCGAGTAACCGCTTTTCCACTTCCACCATCTGTTCGAGGGAGCCGCCGGCTTGCGCCCGGCCGGTGGATTTGCCCGTCCCGACCGCCAGCACGTCCGCGCTGATCGAAAACCGATCGGCTGGGCCGCCGGTCAATGCGCCGCTGATTAAATGCTCCGCTTGCAGGAGTCGTCCGATGCGCGGGGCGCTGGCCGCATCCACCAGGCCGGACTGCCCGAAACCAAGTTCTTCCACCAAGGCCTGCAGTTCGGCCCGTTCGATCACCGTGACCACATCGATTTTGGCCAGATCGGAGATCAGCATGACGGCAAGGCCCTTCTGAAGCGGATCCAAATCCGGCCGGCCGGAAAGGTTTTGGAAATGGAGCACCGCGACCGAGCGGGGCTTGGTCACAGCCGCAAGTTGCGCTTCCTGCCGGATCGCCTCAGCGGCCTTTTGTTTTAAATCGGGTGAAACGATCAGGCCGGCCTGCGCCGCAAAGGCCGCCCCAGCCACGGCAAAGACAATGAACAGAATCATGAGCTTGGCAGCTTGCATACATCCCTCGATCCGGTGAAGGGTTTGAGCGCGAGTCGGCATGAGCAGAGTTTTTTCAATAGCTGAAAGAGGGAAGATTTTCAAATGGAATAGTTGGGCAGCTGTGTCTCCGGGCCATTCGTGGCATGATTTTTCCCACGATCGGTACAGGCGATCCGCACGGTTCCAATTTGAAAAAACTTACGGGAGCGGGCGCCAAGGAGATCAAGGACACCAGCTGGGCATTTGGCGTCGATTGGGCCATAGACAGAGATGTCGGCCCCGGCGCAAGAAAAACCTACAAAGGCCGCTCGCAAACG
>QZKV01000030.1 GCA_003599575.1 Desulfobacteraceae bacterium
CGGCTGAACGGCCGGACCGCCGATGCATCCGCCGCGCTGCAGGAAGCCGCGCAGCGCTTGAGCGAAATATCCCGGCGCCACGGCCTTGAAGCCGTGGCCTGCATCGGTTCCCTGAGAAGCAGCCTGGAGACCCAGGGCGCCTTGGCGTGCATGTGCCGCGTCAAACGGTGGCCGCCGCCGGTCTTTTTTGACGATGACCAACAGCTGGCCGCAATTCACACCGCCGTGGCGGGAGGAAGCTCCGAACTGCATGTCTCCATGCGCGCAGTGGAAAGCGCAGACGCTTTGCTGCTGGTGGGCTGCGATCCGATTCAGGAGGCGCCCATGTTGGCCATGGCCCTGCGCCAGGCCCAGCGGCAGGGGGCCGCCGTCATCTGCATCGATCCCCGTCCCGTCGACCTTCCCCTGGAATTCCGGCACATCCCGGTGAGCATCGATCAAACGGCGGTATGGCTATCCGAGCTGACCCGGCGGATCACGGTTCCGGATGGTGGACCTGCGGGCGTTCCAGGCCATGCTGAAGAGAGCGCCGACCTGCTGATGGAGACGGCGCAAACCCTCGTCCGCAGCCGCCGCCCCGTGATTGTCTGCGGAACCGATGCGGTCGATAAGGCCGCCGTTGCCCAAAGCCGCGTGCTGGCCCGCGCGTTGAATACCGCCGGACGCAGGGCCGGGCTGTTTGCAATTCTGCCCGGCGCCGGCGCTTTCGCTGCCGCCCTTATGAGCGAAGCCGGCCGTTCCATCGCGCAGGTGGTGGCGGGCATCGAACAGGGGCAAATCAAGGGCCTGCTGGTGGTGGAAACCGACCCCTTCTGGCGTGCCGGCGACCGGCAGCGACTGGCAAGTGCCCTGGCGCGTCTGGAATTGAAGGTGGTCATGGATTACCTCGAAGGCCCGCACAGCCGGGATGCCGATGTGTTTCTGCCCAGCACCACAGTTTTTGAATCCGGCGGCACCTTCGTCAACCAGGAGGGACGCGCGCAAAGGGCTTTTGCATCTTTCGCCGGCGGGATACCCATTCGAATCACCGGCGCCGGCGATCACCCGCCGCGCGTATATGACCTCGGTCTTCCCGGCGCCGACCCCCTGCCGGCCTGGCATATGCTTTCCGTTCTGGCCGAAGAGGGCGGTTTTGCCTCCTCCGCGGACATCCTGTCCTGGCTGGCCGACCAAATGCCGGGATTCGGGGCATTGGCGCAATCGGACCTGCTTCCATCCGAAGGACTCCTGTTGTCGGCCCGCGCGGCGGCGGACACCTTGGCGCGTTCACAGGCGCCCGCAGGCAGCGAAGATCGCCCCCAGCGCCAAGCGGGCACACTGGATCTGATCACGCATGAACTGACTTTCGGCAGCGAAGAACTCTCCTGCCGGTCGCTCCAGCTGATTGAACTCGAACCGCCGCCGCGGGCCGGTTTGTCCGCGGCCGATGCGCAACGCCTGAAGTTGAAAGAGGGCGACCGCATTGCCATCGATGCGGGCGCGGGTGACATCGAGGTCGAACTGACCGTTTCCGACCGCATCGCCCCGGGCGTTCTGCTTGTCCCACGCCATCACCGGTTGGACTGGCAGAGGTTGGGCAACCGCCGCGTGCACCTGTCGCCGGACAGGATAAGGAAAGTAAAAGCACAGTGAGTATGCTCTGGCTTACCGGATTCATTGTATTGATCGTCAAAGTCGGCCTGGTGCTAACCGCGCTGCTCATGGTGGCGGCGTACCTGGTGTGGGTCGAGCGGAAGCTGCTGGCCCGCCTGCAGGTGCGCCTGGGCCCCAACCGCGCCGGTATCTTCGGGCTGCTGCAGCCCATCGCCGATTCGATCAAACTGCTGACCAAGGAGGATATCGTCCCGGCCGCCGCCGACCGGACCCTTTTCCTGATCGCACCGGCGGTCGTGGCGGTCACGGCGCTGCTGATGTTCGCCGTGGTGCCTTTCGGCACGGAACTGCTCATTTTCGGAAAGCGCGTGCCCATGGTGGTCAGCGATCTGAATGTCGGCCTGCTGTATGTTTTTGCGCTCTCATCACTGAGTGTGTACGGCGTGGCCCTGGGCGGCTGGGCATCCAACTCCAAGTTTGCGCTGCTGGGCGGCATCCGCGGGGCCGCCCAGATGATCAGCTACGAGCTGGCCCTGGGACTTTCCCTGGTGCCTGTGGTCATGCTGGCGCGCTCATTCAGCCTGGTGGAGATCGTCGACGCCCAGGCGGATTATCCCTTTGCGCTGGTGCAACCCGTATCGTTCATCATCTTCTTCATCAGCGCCATGGCCGAAAGCAAGCGCATTCCGTTTGACCTGCCCGAAGCCGAAAACGAGCTGGGGGCGGGGTATCACACCGAGTACAGCGGCATGCGCTTCGGGCTGTTTTTCCTGGGCGAATATGTGCACATGCAGATCCTGGGCGCCCTGCTGGCTGTGTTCTTTCTGGGCGGCTGGCGCGGTCCGTTTTTGCCGCCGGTGGTGTGGCTGACGCTCAAAATGGTGCTGGCGGCCCTGGTGATGGTCTGGATCCGTGGCACTCTGCCGCGGCTGCGCTACGACCAGCTCATGGTGATCGGTTGGAAGGTTTTGATACCCGCGGCATTGATCAATATCATGATTACGGGCGCTTTTATACTGAAGTGAAACCCAAAATAAGGAACCCTGCATGTCTGGCATAGCGGAAGCATTGCTGGCTCTGGCGAGCGGATTCGCAACCACTTTCCGGCATCTGTTCCGCCGCCCCATTACCGAATCGTATCCGGAATACAAGCGCCCGCTGCCCGTTCGCTCGCGGGCGCGGATCATCCTGACCTGCGATCCGGACGGAGAGGAACGCTGCGTGGCCTGTTATCTCTGTTCGGCGGCCTGTCCGGTGAGTTGTATTTCAATGCAGTCCACCGAGCGCGAGGACGGCCGGCGTTTGGCGGCCTGGTTTCGGATCAACTTCGCACGCTGCATTTATTGTGGTCTGTGTGAGGAAGCCTGCCCCACCTCGGCCATTCAGCTGACGCCCTACTATGAATTTTGCGAGCGCGACATTCTGAAGATGGTGGCCGAAAAAGAGAATCTGCTGGTCCGGCACTGCGGCAAGGACCCGGAATACAATTTCTACCGTTATGCCGGCGTGGTGACCAACGTGGGCGGCAAGGGTGCGCATGCCAAGGAAAGTGCGCCGGTGGATGTGAAAAGTTTACTGCCTTGAGGGCGGTCTAAAAGGGCTCACCATGAGCATATACTCATTTTTGTTCTACATCCTGGCGGCGGTCATTCTGGTGTCCACGGCCGTAGCCATCACGCGCCGCAACCTGGTGCACGCGGTGATATATCTGGTGGTTTCCTTCTTCGGAAGCGCCATGCTTTTTTATCTCCTGGGAGCGCCGTTCCTGGCCGCAATTGAAATCATCATCTATGCCGGCGCCATCATGATCCTTTTTCTTTTCATCGTCATGATGATCAACGTGGGCCACCATAAAGAACGCCTTTTTCCGGCCCGGCAATGCCTGCCGGCGGCCTTGTTCGGGCTGGTGTTTGCGGTGGTCGGCATACTGCTGACCTTTGATGGGGGCAGGCAGGACCAATTGCTGCGGCTGTCCGCTGTTTCTCCGGGGGAATTCGGCCGGTATCTATTTCAAAACCACTGGCTGGCGATTGAAATCGTTTCTTTTTTGCTTCTGATAGCATTGGTGGGCGCGCTCTATCTCGGCAAGCTGCGTATCACCGGCGAAGCCGAAGAGGAGAAACTATGATCGTTCCTTTGACCCATGTGCTGGTGCTGGCTGGAGCACTGCTTCTTTTGGGCATCTGGTGCGCGGTGACGCGTCGCAATCTGATCATGATTCTGCTGGGCATCGAGATCATGCTCAACGCCGCCGCCGTAGCATTTGTGGGAGCCTCCCTGCGCTGGCAGCAAATCGAGGGACAGGCCGTGGCCCTTTTCATTCTGGCGATCGCCGCGGCCGAGGTTTCGGTGGGTCTGGCCCTGATCGTGTGCATTTACCGCCGCAACCTGACACTGGATCCGGTGGAGGCGGACAGGATACCGACTGCGCAATTTTGAATTTCAAATTTGAAATTTGAAATTTGAAATATTTTGTCTCGTGCCTGCACGAACACGTGAAAGTGCACGAACGCTTTCGACTTTGAGAGATTCTTAGCGGTGAGCAGATAGCCTTATGAGCCCTTCCCTGTATCATCACGCTGTTCATTGGGCCGCCCTGGCCGCCCTTTTGCTGCCCCTTTCGGCCTTCGGGCTGATCATGCTGGCGACGCGCCGGTATGCGCGGCTGTCGGCGGGCATCGCCATCGCCTCCTCGGGCGGGGCTATGAGCGGCGGTCTTTTTCTGCTGATCGTTCTGCGTGACCTGAAGGAGCCCCTGCAGGTGACCTACACCTGGATGGTGTCGGGCGATTTCCACATGACTTTCGGTTACCTGCTCGATCCGCTCAGCCTGCTGATGCTGATCATCGTGGCCGCCATCAGCTTTCTGGTGCAGGTTTACTCCCTGGGGTATATGGCCGGCGACCCGGGCTTCGCGCGCTATTATGCTTTTTTATCTCTGTTCGCCTGGGCCATGCTTTCACTGACCCTTGCACCCAACTTGTTGCAGCTGTACATCTTCTGGGAATTGGTGGGGCTTTCTTCTTATCTGCTGATCGGGTTCTGGTATGAAAAATTCAGCGCCAGCGAAGCGGGCAAGAAGGCTTTTGTGATGACGCGCTTGGGCGATGTGCTCTTTTTTATCGGCATTCTGCTGGTCCTGCTCAACGCCGGCAACCTGAACATCCTGGAACTGACCGGCCAACCAACAGGCGCGCGTTTGTCGCCCTTCCTGCAGACCGCCGCGGCCCTGCTGATCTTCGGCGGCATTGTGGGCAAAAGCGCCCAGTTCCCCCTGCTTACCTGGCTGCCCGACGCCATGGAGGGCCCCACGCCGGTCAGCGCCCTGCTGCATTCCGCGACCATGGTGGCGGCAGGGGTGTTTTTGCTGGCGCGCTTGTTTCCCTTTTTCAGCGCCTCGCCCACGGCTATGAGCGTTTGCCTGGCCGTGGGCGCCATCAGCATGCTGCTCGCCGCCACCATGGCCATGGTGGCCGATGACATCAAGCAGGTCTGGGCCTTTTCCACCATCAGCCAATTGGGCTTGATGCTCATGGCCTTGGGGGCCGGCGGATATGCGGCCGGCGTGTTTCACCTGACCACCCATGCGGGCTTCAAGGCCTTGCTTTTTTTAAGCGCCGGCGTATTCATCCACGCTTTCGGCACAAACGACCTGTTTGCCATCGGACAAGCCGGCGGCCGCAAGCGGCAGCGTACGGCCACGCTTTGCATGATTGTTGCCGCCGCCGCGCTGGCCGGGCTGCCGCCCTTTTCCGGTTTTTTCAGCAAAGAGCTGATCATGGGCCGGCTGGCCGATCACCCCAATCCGGTCTGGCTGGCGGCCGGCTTGCTGGGCGTTGCACTGACGGCCTACTACACTTTCCGGCTGATCTTCATCATTTTGTTTCCAAGACGCGGCATCGTTCCCAAACTGCACGCTGATGCGGCCGTTCACGCCGCACATCCGGCCGGCGAACACATCATGTCGGCGGTTCTGCTGGTGCTGGCGGCGGCTACCCTGGTGCTGGGCTGGGTGGAGCAGCCCATTGGCGCATTTTTGGCGCGGACCCAACCGGCCGATTCGGGCGCGGACCATCACACTGTTTGGCTGCCTTTCGTCACCCTGGCGCTGGCCTTGGGCGGGATGGCGCTGGCCTTTTGGGAGTTCGGACGCCGCGGGGCCGCGCAAAAGGGCTTTATCGAAAGGTTTCCCGCACTGCGGAGGTTTTTCGCCGAGCGCTGGTACCTGGATCGTCTCTATCGACATATCTTGGACCATCTCGTGTACCGCGGGCTGGCCAGATCGTGCGCTAAAAACGATCAGAAGGTCATCGATGCCGGTTTGGACG
Source organism: Desulfobacteraceae bacterium (assembly GCA_003599575.1). GTDB lineage: Bacteria > Desulfobacterota > Desulfobacteria > Desulfobacterales > Desulfosarcinaceae > Desulfatitalea. The sequence continues at coordinate 5,922 of QZKV01000030.1, forward strand.
GTCTGGCCCAGGGAACCATCGGGTCCGGACGGCTCATGCACCAGCTGCATGCCGGCATGATCCAGTACAAACTGCTGAGTATCTGCGTCGCGATGCTTCTGTTGTCGGTATACTTTCTTTTTTAAACCTGAAACCCAATGTCGTTAACTTAAGGTTCTTTGTCATGATGAATGGGATTGGCCTCTATCGTACTCGTACGCGTCCGCGTACTCGAAAACGAGTCATCGAGTACGCGTACCGCTTCGCTGAGTACGAGTACGCGTACGAGTGTCCGGGCAACTTTAATTAATGACATTAACCTAAAACGATTTCTGACTTCATAGCTCTGTGGAGGAAAGGCGTTCTATGCCGCTATCTTACGCCCAATTTCCTTTCCTGACCGCCATCATGGCCTGCTGCGTGATCGGGCTGCTGGCGATCATGGTGATACCGGCCGGCCGCCCTGCCCTGATCAAGCGGGTCAGCGCGGTCGGCTCCGGCCTTACGCTGCTGCTGTCGGTCTACCTGTTTATCGCCTATGACCGCCAAGCGGGCGGCATGCAGTTCGTCGAACGCTACGCTTGGATCGACAGCCTGGGCATCCAGTATTTCAACGGCGTGGACGGTTTCAGCCTGCCCATGCTGCTTTTGACCGGCATCGTTTTTTTCACCGGCGTGCTGAGCATGTGGGAGCTCGAGCTGCGCGTAAAGGAGTATTTCGCGCTCTATTTCCTGCTGGTAACCGGTGTGTTCGGGCTTTTCATCGGCCTGGACATGTTCTTTATTTTCGTCTGGTACGATGTCTCCCTGTTTCCCATGTATCTGCTGATCGCCGTCTGGGGCAGCACGCGCAAGGAATACGGCGCCATGAAGCTGACCCTCTACCTGCTGGCCGGCAGCGCCTTGATTCTGCCGGCCATCATCTACCTGGCGATCTCATCCGGTTTGAACACCTTCGATCTGGTGGCGCTGACCCGGCCGGGGCTGTTCACCCCCGGCCAGCAGCGCCTGGCCTTTTTACTGCTTTACCTGGGTTTCGGCATTCTGGCGGGCGTATGGCCGTTTCACACATGGTCCCCGGTCGGTCATGTGGCGGCCCCTACCGGCGTCAGTATGGTGCACGCCGGAGTGCTGATGAAGATCGGCTCGTTCGGTATCCTGCGCCTGGGCATTTTCCTGTGCCCGGAGGGATGGCGCTACTGGTCGCAGTGGATGGCCGCCCTGGCGGTGATCGGCATTGTCTACGGCGCTTTGGCGGGTTTGCGCCAGTCCGACCTGAAGTTCGTGGTCGGCTACAGCAGCGTTTCGCACATGGGCGTCGTGGGTCTGGGGCTGTCCACCCTGAGCGTGGACGGGCTCAACGGCGCCGTTTTCCAGATGTTCGCCCATGGGGTGATGACGGCGCTGTTCTTCTCCGCCGTCGGTTATATCTACGACCGCACCCACACCAAGATGATTCCGGAACTGGGCGGTCTCAGCCGCAGCATGCCCAAAGCCAGCGCCTTTTTCATCATTGCGGCGCTGACCAGCATCGGCGTTCCACTTCTGGCAAGCTTCTGGGCCGAGCTGATGGTCTTCATCGCCGCCTTCCAGGTGTATCCGATCCGCGGCGCGCTTGCGGTCGGCGCGCTGGTGATCAGCGCGCTCTTCATGCTGCGCGTGATCCAGAAAACCTGTTACGGGCCGATGAATGAGAAGTTCGCCCATCTGCCCGATCTTTCTTTCGGCATGGGAGTGCCCCGGGCCATGCTGGTGCTGGTCATTGTTCTGTTCGGCTTTTTCCCGGGCCTGATGTTTGATGTGATTCAAACGGCATCGGTGCCGTTGCTGGGAGGGGATCTCAATGATGTGGCAGCAGTTTACCCCTGAACTCTACCATTTCGCGGCCGCGCTTGTCTTCCTCGGCCTTTCCATGACGCGGCACAGCAATGCCCGGCGCGACTATCTGGCCGCCCTGGCGCTGGCCGGCGGTGGTCTGATCGCCTGCCTGGTTTCACTGCGCGCCGAAGGGGTTCTCTTCCTCAGCGCCTACCAGGTCGATCTCTTCTCCCAGGTGTTCAAAACCCTGCTCTCGATGGGCCTTTTTCTGGTGGTCGCGCTGTGCAGTGAATTGGAAGGGGTATCACGCCGCTGGCACAGTGAATTCTACCTGTTGCTGTTCAGTTGCACCCTGGCCATGATGCTGTTGGTTTCCAGCGTTCACCTGGTCAGCATTTACGTATCGCTTGAGCTCTCCAGCTATTCGCTCTACGTGCTGGTGGCTCTGAGACGCAACACGACCCTGGGCACGCAAGCCGCTTTGCGTTATTTTCTGATCGGCATCTTCGCCTCTGCCGTCATGCTTTTCGGCCTGGCGCTGCTGTATGCCGCGACCGGCTTGACATACCTTCATGAACTGGTGCAGGCGCTGCCCGAGGTGATCACGCAGCCCCTGGTGCTCACGGCGGTCCTCCTGACCCTGGGCGGATTTCTCTTCAAACTGGCGCTTTTCCCATTTCATTTCTGGGCGCCGGACGTTTATCACGGGGCTGCCAATCAATTGGCCGCTTTCATTGCCACAGCCTCCAAGGTGGCGGCCATCGCGGTGCTGCTGCGCGTCGTGGCCACCACCGGCGGGCAGGGCACCTTGCTGGCGGACAGCCTGGTGGCCCTGGCGATCGTGTCCATGACGGTGGGCAACCTCGCGGCCATCGTGCAAAAGGACCTCAAACGCCTGCTGGCCTATTCCAGCATTGCCCAGGCCGGCTATATATTGATCGGCATCTTGTGCATGAGCCCGGAAGGGTACGACGCCGCCATTTTCTATGCCCTGGCGCTGCTGATCATGAAATTCACCTGTTTTCTGGCTGTGGTGAAAATCGCCGCCGATGGCGGCAACCCCACCTTCGAAGCGCTGGCCGGCCTGCACCGGCGCGCCCCCCTGCTGGCCCTGGCATTGATGATGGCGGTATTCTCCCTGGCCGGCATCCCCCCCACGGTCGGTTTTACCGCCAAATTTTTGGTCTTCGCGGCCGCCATACGGCAAGGATACCTGGTGCTGGTCCTGATCGCCATGTTCAATGTGGTGATCTCGCTTTACTATTACCTTCTGATCGTCAAGGCGGCCTATCTGACCGAGCCGCTCCACGCCACCCCCGCGCCGGTCCTGGGCCCCGCCGGCCAGTTGCTGACCGCTGGTTTGATCATCGCCATCGTGACCGCCGGCCTTTTTCCCAATACCTTGATCGATGTCGCCCGCCAGGCGACCTTGTCCTTGTTTTGACGAAGTGGCCGTTCGCCGGCAATCCTATCGAGCGCAGCGCTGGCGCTGCGGTATCATCTTGCCCGAAAGAAAATTCAATGACCGCCGCAGAAAGGCCGAGGATCGCCAAAAAAGACACCCTGTGCAATAAAAAAAATTGAATTCAACACTGCCTTTATGCTATTGGGCTCAGTAAGCAACTGAAAAGAGGATGAAAAGCTTCGGCATCGACGTAGTGCGATCACGGCAGTATTACAACGCTCCCAAAGATCTTGGAAAAGCTAATGGCAACCATGCAGCGCTTTCATGTCGCCGCCGGCACCTATCATACGAGTGATCGCCAGCCTTTGCTGCTTCAAGCCTATTTGGGAACCTGTGTGGGAATAGCCCTTTACTGCAGGGCCACCGGCATCGGGGGGATTATCCATCTGTTGCTGCCGGAACCCGTTTCCAGGGGCGGCGCATGCCAACCGGAAAAATATGCCAAAACGGGGGTACCTGTTTTTATCGAAGCGCTTCTGGCCAGGGGTGCGCGCCGCGAGACCCTGACCGCCAGCCTGGCCGGCGGCGCCCTGATGGGTCCGCTCAGCGACCAGGACCTTGCCCTGGATATCGGCGGCCGTACCGCCGAAGTGGCCCGCGCGATATTGGCGGCCTACGCCATCAATGTGATCCAATCGGAAACGGGTGGTTTTTTTACCTGCTGCCTTAGCCTGGATATGGCCAGCGGAAGATGCACCATAGAACCGGCCGGGCAGAGAAAGGGTTTGCCTGCCGCAGAGAGCAGGGCAACCGACCCGGCTGAAATCACAGCCTCAATGGATCGCCTGCAACCGATTCCGCAAGTGGCCCTGAAGGTCCTGCGCATCATTGATGCGCAAGGCCACACCATTCACCAAATCGCCGATGAGATCCGCAAGGATCAAGTGATCACCGCCCGCACCCTCAGGTTGGCCAATTCGGCCCTGTTTGCCAAAAAGCATCCCATTGAATCCCTGGATCATGCGCTGGTTTACCTGGGGCAGGATCAACTGGTCAAACTGGTTTTGTCGGCCGCCGTGCAAAGCTACTTCGAACAAACGTCGGTCGGCTATTCCCTGTGCAAGGGCGGCCTATATCATCACGCGATCGGATGCGCGCAGGTGGCCGAGGCGCTGGCGCTTAAAACCGGCAAAGTGGACAGCGGCATCGCCTATACGGCGGGGCTGCTGCATGATATCGGCAAGGTGGTCCTCGACCAGCACATGGCCCCCGTCTATCCACTGTTCTACCGCAGGGCCCTGGAAGAAGATGAAAACGTCCAGAGTATCGAAAAACGTCTTTTCGGCATCGATCACACTGAGGTCGGTCACAGTCTGGCCCGCAAATGGTCGTTTCCCCCTTCGCTGGCCCATGCCATCCGCTTTCATCATCACCCGGAGCAGGAGAGCGAATATAAATTGTTGGCCGTCATCGTCTACCTGGCCGATGTATTGTTATCGCGGTTTCATATCGGCGTCGAACTGGAACGGCTGGATACCCGCAAATTGACAGCCCATCTGGAGAGCATCGGTCTGACAAGCATCCATTTTGCCGATCTGGTGGATCTGATTCCCGAAAGGATCTTCAAGGCCATGCCCGACGAATCGGGCGGGGTCGGTTTGAAAGGATGACCCATCCAACCATGAGCATCAATGATCAACAACAACATCTGCTCCGCCGGCTGCCGGGCGTAGACCATCTGATCCTGCTGGCGCAGGACGACCCTGTCCTTCGATTCGTCCCCAAAACCATCATGGTTCGCAGCATTCGGGAGACTCTGGAAGAGCTGCGCCGCCGCATTCTTTCCGCCCCGCAAACGATCGATGAGGATCATTTAGCGCAGTCGTTCCTGCTTGAGCAGGTCTCCCAAAAGGCCGCGTCCCTGCAGGCCTCCAATTTGCAGCGCACAATCAATGCCACCGGCGTGGTGATCCACACCAACCTGGGGCGCTCCTGCCTGGCGCAGGCGGCGGTCAGTCATATGGCGGGGATAGCCGGGCGATATTCCAATCTTGAATTCAATCTTGAGGAGGGCCGGCGCGGCTCGCGCTACAGCGCAGTGGAAGAGCTGCTGTGCGAGCTGAGCGGCGCCGAGGCGGCTATGGCCGTCAACAACAATGCCGCCGCAGTTCTGCTTTGCCTGGAAACGTTGGCGCGCGGCAAAGCGGTGGTGGTTTCACGCGGCGAATTGGTGGAAATCGGGGGCTCTTTCCGCATTCCCGACGTGATGGCCAAAAGCGGGGCGGTGCTCAAGGAGGTGGGGACGACCAACCGGACGCATCTGCGCGACTACCAGAACGCCATTAGCACCGATACGGGTCTCCTGCTCAAGGTGCATACGAGCAATTTCAGCATCGTCGGCTTCACGGCCGCCGTATCCTTGCGAGATCTGGCGGCCTTGGGCAGACAGTTTAATCTTCCGGTCATGGAGGACTTGGGCAGCGGCAACTTTATCGACCTGACCCAATACGGCTTGGCCGCTGAACCCACGGTTCAGGATTCGGTCTCGGCCGGAGCGGATGTGATCACCTTCAGCGGCGACAAACTGCTGGGCGGCCCGCAGGCCGGCCTCATCGTGGGCCGCCGGGATATTCTTGAGCGCGTCAAGGCCAACCCCCTGACGCGTGCTTTGCGGATCGACAAGTTGACCCTGGCCGCCCTGGAAGCGACCTTGCGCCTGTACCGGGATGAAGCCCAGGCCATCGCCCAAATTCCCACGTTGCGCATGCTGCTCACGCAGCGCAGCGAAATCGAGGGACGCGCCGCAATGCTGGCCGACGGATTGCGGCGCTTGGAAGATGATCGTTTAACGGTGGCTCTGCATGATCTGCCGTCCCGCGCGGGCGGAGGATCCTTGCCCTTGTTGGAGCTGCCGAGCTGCTGCGTGAGCGTCAGCCTCGCCGGGCACTCGGCCAACCGCCTGGAAAGCGCGCTGCGCGCCGGCCGGCCGCCGATCATCGGACGGATCGAAAACGACCTGTTGATCATGGATCCGCGTACTCTCCACGAGGAGGAACTCGAGATCATTGTTCGCGCGTTCGGGGAAATCTTAAAGCTCTTGACAGACTGAGGCTTCGTTAAAAGCCGAAAAAAGGGTCTCCTCGATCATTGAAACCGGAATTGATTTGTCACGGAGTCGCCCATGCCATTGCCACCTGCCGAAGATCAATCGGATGAAACCCCCGCCCCCCGCCCTTTCCTGCGTACCGCTTCCGACCCTGTCGCAAACGCTGGCAACGCGGAGGTTCAAACGCCCGGTCGGCCGGCCGCCCTACATGCGCAACCCGTTTTTCCGCCCCCGGTGGTGGAAGCGCGAGTCCTTGCCCGGCTGGCCGGATGGCAGCAATTCGCGGCCCTGGCCGTTCGGGTCGATCCGCCGGCCATAAGCACTCCGGACGGACCTTTGCACACCATTTTGAGCGCCTGTTTGGAAGCCCTTGCAGCGCAATGGGGCGGGCACTGGTTCGCATGGGGTGACGGCTTATACGGATGTGCACTTCCCGGGATAGATATAGACGCCGCCCAGACGCAGGCAGTCGGAATTCAATCGGACCTGGCCAAAACCCGTGTTGAAACGGTGTCCATCGGCATCAGCCGATTTCCACTGCTTGATTTCGATTCCGCCGCCGCGCTGCAAAATGCCTGCAAGGCATTGGACCATGCCGCCTTTTTCGGTCCCGCCGCCATCGTGGTCTTCGATGCCGTCAGCCTGAACATCAGCGGAGATCATTTTTACCAAAGCGGGGCCTACGACGATGCCGTCGCGGAATACCGCGCCGCGCTGCGCCTGGATGCCGCCAATGGCAACGTACACAACAGCCTGGGCGTATGCCTGGCGCAACAAGGCAAATCGGCCGAAGCACGCACAGCCTTCGAAGAGGCCCATCGCATCGATCCCAATGAAGCCATGGGCATCTATAACCTGGGCGTCCTGCACCTTTTGGAAAAAAACAACGCGCAGGCGCTGCTCTGTTTCCGGAAAGCCTTGGCCGTGGATAACCGCACCTTTGATATCCCATTCCAAATCGGAAAGCTGCTGATCGAAGAACAAGCCTATCCCGAAGCATTGAATTTGCTGCAAGCGGCAGCGGCCTTACGCGAAGGCTACGCGCCGGTCCAGACCCTGATCGGCCGATGCCTGGACTGTCTGGGGCGGCGCGAAGAAGCCATCACGGCCTACAGCAAGGCAATCAAAAACAATCCCAACGATGCGGCCGCGCTGTCGGCATTGGGGATCCTTTACGACACCAGGGGTGAAAACCCGGAAATCTGCCTCACTTTTTGCCGCCAAAGTGTTGCCGTAGCGCCTGAGAACGGTGTTTTCCGACTGCACCTGGCCCGGCTGTACCATAAGCACAATCAACTGGAAGACGCCTTGGCGCAATATGAAACGGCGGCCGAACTGGGCTGCGATGCCCGCCTGCAGATCGACGAAATACGGGACCTGCTGGATGCAGCTGAAGATGACCGGCAATGTTGCGCCTGATGGCCCCAAAACGCAAAGCCGGAAATCCGCAGCGCGCATCTACCCATTAAGAATTGGACCAATTTAGTTTCAATCCGTTTTTTGGTCCCGAGCCGGGCAAACAGGGAAGCCGGTGCGATTCCGGCGCGGACCCGACCGCTGTAACCCCATCCTTCATGCCGCCCTAAAAAGGACCTTACGTGCGCGTATAAACGCTTCACCGATGGGTCACCACTACCTCGCAAATACCGGCAATGAAAGGAAAAAAATAGCCAGATTGCCCAGGACATGAATCGTCATCGGCACCATGAGGTTGCGGCTGGTTTCGTAAGCCAGAGCAAAAACCACGCCGCCGACGATCTGGGTGACGGGCAGGCCGTGGGTGGAATGCAGCACGACGAAAATGGCCGTGCTGGCGGCCAGCGCCGCCGCGATACCCCAGCGCCTGAAAAAGGTGTATAAAACGCCTCTGAAGCAGATCTCTTCGGCGACCGGCGCGATCAATCCACCGACCAGGAAAAAGAGCATCCGGTCCGCCGGCCGGGCCCCCAGCGGTGAGCGCAACAATGTCAGTGGATCGCGTCCGGACAGATGAATCAGGAGCATGCCAAGGCCGGCCGCCAGCGCAAATCCAAGGGACCAGAGCGCCCCTTGCAAAAGGCCTTTGGGCCAGTTGCGCGAGGACCATCCGATGGCATCCAGCCCCCCCTCCCAGCGGATCACCGCCCAAAGCATGCCAGCCGTTTGCAGCGCCCGTCCAATTCCGAGGATCACCAAAGACGGCAGCGCGACATAGGGCAGCCCCCACTGGGTGAGCAGTTCAATCACCAACACCCATCCCAGGCTCACCGCCACGGTTGCAGGCCTTACGCTCACCGGCTTTGCCGCCATCCCAGGCTCCTTATGGCGCGATAGCCATACCATTGGGTATACCAGTGATCGGAGTGCGCCATCTGCGCCTTGATCGGTTCGACAGCAGACGGATTTCCCCGGCGTCCCAGAGCATGATAGGCCTGGCACACCACATTGGGATGCGCATCGCGGATCAACGCCAAAAGATCGGCCAGTGTGGCCGGCGTGCGACTGAAGGAGAGCGCCCGGGCTGCATAGTAGCGCTCCACCACCAGGGGGCTTTGGATCAGATGGCGGTACTGCGGAAAAGCGGAAATCTCCAGCTTCTCCCGCTCAATCAAGCGCAGGGCCGCCACCCGCTGCGGCCAGCGCTCGGCCGTAAGGGCACTGGCGACCGCATCCCGGGGGATATCCGTATGCCGCGCGAGCATGGGGATCAGCAGGAGGATGCCGATAATCAGACAAACACCACAGCGCCACCATATAACGGCAGCACCGCCCACGAACCTTTCGGCCAGCCGTCCCACAGCGCCGTCCACCATAGCGAAGAGCAAAATTGGAAATCCCAGTAAAAGCCCCGCGAAGGTCAGTCGCCTCAGAGGGGCGTAACGGTCGCCGGCTTCCGAAAACCGGCCCAGCCAAAGGCCGGGGTCGGTCAGGAAGGCCTGGCGGTCGGTTGCCATGCGGTCGCCCGCGGCCGACGTCAGGACAACGTGTTTGGGGTCGATTTGAATCAGCACGTCGGCCTGCGTATCACCCTGAATGGTGACCACGTCATGATTGGCCAGGAGCCTGATCCAGTGTTCCGGCGATTGGGCATCCGCCACCGAAGCCAGCCGGCAGGTCCGCAAAGTTTTCTGCCCGAACGACTTGAAGGATTGGGCGGCATGCAATGTATAGCGATAATAAAAATCATTGACCGAACGGCCGACGGGATTGGAAAGCAGCAGATGGTCCCGGATGGTCGTGAAGATCTGCGCGTTGAACTGGGTGGCCCACAGTCCGGTCATCAGCGCCAGCGTGATCAGCGGCATCAGCCATAAGCGCGCGGATGGTTCCGCCGGCCGGCCGGCTTGTGCTTTTCGAAGGGAGGCCAGAAGGGTGGCCAACGGCACGCATACCACAAAAAGCGTCGGATACAGCACCCATCCGCGAAAGTTGATGAAGACCGCCAGCGCTGCCCATGCGCCCGCGGCCACCCAGAGCAGCCGGGGACTTCCGCCAAGCCGCTGCCAAAGGTAAAGCAGGGCCCAGGTGGCCAACGCAAGCCCCACCCCCACACTCAAGGTATAAAAAAGAGCGCCCCAAAACGCGGCGGCCAGGCTGTTCAGGCTTTCCGCCGCGGGTCCTGAGGGAACCGCCAGCCAACCGGCCTTCTGCATGGCGGATACGCTTTGCTGCAGATCGAGGTTGGAGCGGCGCACGAAAAATGTGGCGATCGATTGGGCAACCGCCAACCCGGTCAGCAGCGGCAATGCGGATCGCCGGCGGATGGTGAGGTGGTTCATCCTGCTCGGTCCTTAGCGATGAATGACAAATGGCAGGCGAGCATATACCCCAATTCACCGGTGAGGTCAAAACGGAACAACGAATTGCCGCTTGACCTCGTTTCAAATTACCCCTATTTTGAGCCCCATGAGGAAAAGAGCATTGATTACCGGCATTGCCGGACAGGACGGCGCCTACCTGGCCGAGCATCTTCTGGCCCGCGACTATGAGGTGCATGGGATCAAACGACGCGCTTCATCGTTCAATACCGCTCGAATCGACCATCTCTATCACGATCCCCATGAAAAGGATGTGCGCTTGTTCCTGCACTATGGGGATTTGACCGATGCCACCAATCTGATCCGCATCATCCAGGAAGTCCAACCGGATGAAATCTACAACCTGGCCGCTCAGAGCCACGTGATGGTCTCCTTCGAAACGCCCGAATACACCGCCAACGCGGATGCACTGGGCGCCCTGCGTTTGCTGGAAGCGGTCCGCATCCTGGGATTCGAACGTAAAACACGCTTTTACCAGGCATCCACCAGCGAAATGTTCGGCAACGTGCGAGAGGTTCCCCAAAGGGAAACCACGCCCTTTTACCCGCGCAGTCCCTATGGCGTGGCCAAGGTATACGCGTTCTGGATAACGGTCAACTATCGCGAGGCATACCACTTCTTTGCCTGCAACGGCATTTTGTTCAATCATGAATCGCCGATCCGCGGAGAGACCTTTGTTTCCCGTAAGATCACCCGCGCCGCAGCGCGCATCAAGCTGGGACTGCAGGAGAACCTCCACCTGGGCAATCTGGATGCCCGCCGGGACTGGGGGCATGCCCGGGATTACGTACGGGCCATGCATCTGATGCTCCAGCAGCCGCAACCCGAGGATTTCGTGATCGCCACGGGCGTTTCCCACAGCGTGCGCGAGTTTGTGGAAAAGGCGTTTGCCCTCGCGGAAATGGACCTTCAGTGGCAAGGCAATGGAGCGGACGAGGTGGGCATTGAAAAAAACAGCGGCAAAGTGCTGGTCCGCATCGATCCGCGCTACTTTCGCCCCACCGAAGTCGACCACCTGCTGGGTGACCCCACCAAGGCCCGCCGGAAACTGAATTGGCAGCCCACCATCGGCTTTGACGATCTGATCGCGGGGATGATGAAGGCCGATCTGGAAGCGGCCGAAAAAGAGTGTCTCATCCGTCGGAGTGGTTTTAAAACTTTCGATTGCTTCGACTGAAAAAAGCCTGACAAAAGGAGTCAATCTCAATCGACCCTGCGAGGATACAGTCTCCGCAATGAAGCAGCATGAAAAGATTTATGTCGCCGGACACCGCGGGTTGGCCGGTTCGGCCATTGTCCGCCGCCTCAAAGCCCGGGGTTATGAAAATCTGGTGACCCGCTCGCACAGCGAGCTCGACCTGAGCGACGCCGCGGCCGTGGCCCGTTTTTTCGCGGCCGAACAGCCGCAGCATGTTTTCCTCGCGGCCGCGCGGGTGGGCGGCATTCTTGCCAACCAAACTTATCCGGCCGAATTCATCCACCAGAACCTGGCCATTCAAACCAACCTGATCGACCAATGTTACCGGCACGGTGTGCGGCGCCTGCTTTTCCTGGGCAGTTCCTGCATCTATCCCAAGCACGCTCCCCAGCCGATTCAGGAGGCCCATTTGCTGACCGGCCCTCTGGAGCCCACCAACCAAGCCTATGCAGTGGCAAAAATCGCCGGCATCCAGATGTGCTGGGCCTACAACCGGCAGTACGGCACCCGCTATATCGCCGTGATGCCCAACAACCTGTACGGACCGGGGGACAATTTCAATCTGCTCACATCGCACGTTCTGCCTGCGCTGATCCGTAAATTCCACCTGGCCAAGCTGGCGGCCCATCAACAATGGAACGCCCTGGATCAAGATGCCCGGGTTTTCGGGCCGATCCCGGAAGATGTCCAACAATCCCTGGGGCTGGGAAAAGCCCAAGCCCGCCCGACTCCCGGATGCCCCGAGGTCCTTTTGTGGGGCAGCGGCACGCCGCGGCGGGAATTTCTTTATTCCGACGATCTGGCCGATGCCTGCGTATTCCTCATGACCGCAGCATGGGAGCGGTTGACCCTGCAATGCTCCGACCCGTTCGAAATCGTGTTCAACGTGGGCACAGGTACGGACCATACCATCGAATCGCTGGCCAGGACCGCCGCCCGGGTGGTGGGCTTCGATGGGCCGATCGTTTGGGACAACCGCATGCCCGACGGCACTCCGCGCAAGCTGCTGGATGTCACGCGGCTGAAACAGCTGGGCTGGCGGCCGCGCATCGATTTGGAAGAAGGATTGCGAAAGGCTTACGCGTGGTACCTGGCGCAAACGGGTTGAGTCGTTTTGGGGTTTGTTGGGTTTGTTGAGTTTATTGGGTTTGTTGGGTTTGTGGGCCAGACAAATCAAGGAACCCTGCAAACCCCATCACATAGTCTCTCTGTGCGAGGAGAAGCGCTGATGATCATACCAGTTATTTTGGCGGGCGGATCGGGAACGCGCCTGTGGCCATTGTCCCGCAGCCTTTATCCCAAGCAATTCATGCAACTGGTGGACGATGTCACCCTGTTGCAAAGCACGCTGTTGCGGCTGACCCCCCTGGAAGAGGTCTGCCCTCCCATCCTTCTTTGCAATGAGGATCATCGCTTTATCGTTGCCGAACAGTTGCGCAGCATCAATATCACCCCGGCCGCCATCGTGCTGGAACCGGCGGCGCGCAATACCGCACCTGCTTTGGCCGTCGCCGCCCTCATTGCCGCCGAGCAGCAAGATGATCCTGTCCTGCTGGCCCTGCCCGCAGATCATCATATTACCGATACGCTTGGTTTCCTCGCCACGGCGCGCAAAGGGGTTCACTACGCCGAAAAAGGCTACCTGGTCACTTTCGGCATCGAGCCCGATGTGCCGGAAACCGGCTATGGCTATATCCGCAAGGGACCCTCCCTGGACCCGGCGGGCTCCGTCAACCTGGGGCCCCCCGCATGGGCCATCGACAGCTTTGTAGAAAAGCCGGATATCGATACCGCCAAGAGCTATGTCGACTCGGGCCAATACTGCTGGAACAGCGGCATGTTCATGTTCAAGGCCAGCACGCTGCTCGAGGAAATGCAAGCCCACGCGCCCGCCATCGTGGATGCGTGCCGCCGGGCTTTGTCGGCGGGGCGCAGCGACCTGGATTTCTTCCGCCTGGGCAAGACCGCGTTCGCCCAATGCCCCTCGGATTCCATTGACTACGCGGTCATGGAAAGAACCCGCGCCGGCGTCATGATTGCGCTGGCCAGCGATTGGAGCGATCTGGGCTCGTGGGAAGCCTTGTGGCAAGCCGGTGAAAAAGACAGCGACCACAACGTGGTGCACGGCGATGTCTGCCTGCAGGATGTACAGCAGTCCTTCGTGTATGCCTCCAGCCGCCTGGTCGCGGCCGTGGGATTGAACAACCATGTCGTGGTGGAAACCAAGGATGCGGTGTTCGTCGCCCCGCGCGACTATGTGCAGCAGGTCAAGGCTCTGGTCGATGATCTCAAAAGCCGCAACCGCCCGGAAACCGTGGCTCACAAGAAGGTCTATCGCCCGTGGGGCGCCTCCGAGGACATCGATGTGGCCGAGCGTTTTCTGGTCCGGCGCCTGACCGTCAAGCCCAAAGCCAAGCTGTCGCTGCAGAAGCACTTCAACCGCGCCGAACACTGGGTCGTGGTCAAGGGAACCGCGCTGGTCACGCGGGGGGAAGAACAGTTCATTTTAAAAGAAGATCAATCCGCCTATATCCCCTTGGGTGTCGAGCACCGTCTGGAGAATCCCGGCAAAATCCCCCTGGAGCTTGTGGAAATCCAATCGGGCAGTTATCTGGCCGAAGACGATGTGGAGCGCCTTGACGACGCCTACGGGCGGCACAACAACGCGGAAGGGGAGTAAATAAACGCAGCCATGCGCCACCGATACTGTATCTCTCAATTGACAGGCGTTATTGAAGGATAGTAGGACAGGCCCTGATTTTCACCCTGCCAAAGGACTGGACCATCGATGCCCACCCTGCTCGTCACCGGCGGCGCCGGATTTATCGGCACCAATTTCATTCGACACCTGCTGACCGTGCGCCCCGCATGGCGCCTGGTCAATCTGGACGCGCTCACCTATGCCGGCAATGCCGCCAATCTGGATGATCTGGCGGCGCGCATGCCCGCACGCTACCGTTTCGTGCTCGGCGACATCAACGACACCGATCTGCTGGCTCGAATTCTGGCGGAAGAAAAACCGCAAGGGGTCGTCCATTTCGCGGCCGAATCGCATGTCGACCGCTCGATTGTCGGGCCCCTGGCTTTCGTGGACACCAATATCACGGGTACGGCCCGTTTGCTGATGATCTGCCGGGAGGCCTGGGAGCACGACGGACGGCCCTCCGATTTCCGCTTTCTGCATGTCTCCACCGATGAGGTCTACGGCAGCCTGGGACCCACCGGCTACTTCACCGAAACCACCGCCTACGATCCGTCCAGCCCTTATTCGGCCTCCAAAGCAGCGTCGGACCATCTGGTGCGCGCGTGGCATCGCACCTACAACTTTCCGGCCATGATCACCAACTGCTCCAACAACTACGGACCCTACCAGTTCCCGGAAAAGCTGATCCCCCTGATGATCCTGAACATCATCGAGAAAAAGGAACTGCCGGTCTACGGCGACGGGGGCAATGTGCGCGACTGGCTGTATGTCATCGATCACTGTGAAGCCCTGACGGCCGTGCTGGAACGCGGGAAAGCGGGTCAAACCTACAACATCGGCGGCGGCGCCGAGCGCAGGAACATCGATGTGGTGCGCCAACTGTGTGCCCTGCTCGACCAGCGCCTGGGGCGCACCGCCAATGGCCAAAGCAGCCGGTTGATCCGCTTCGTCGGCGACCGGCCCGGTCACGACCGCCGCTATGCAATCGATGCCGCCAAGATCAAGGCCGAACTCGGCTGGGCGCCGCGCTTTCAATTCGAGGAAGCAATGGCCGCAACCGTGGACTGGTACCTGGCACACCGCGAATGGATCGAGTCCATCCGCAGCGGCGAATACCGGCGCTGGATAGCGTCCCATTACGGTTCCATTGATTCGGCGGTGGGTTGAAGCGTTACGCCTCTTCCCGCTGCGCACAAAGCAACCATGACCACATTCAACCATTGACCCTTTAACCATCCACCATTCAGAACTTGACGACGGAACTATTGTACGACTCAACGCAAAGGAAGCACCTCCATGAAGGGTATCATTCTGGCCGGCGGCAGCGGCACGCGCCTGTATCCCCTCACCCGCGTGGTGAGCAAACAGCTTTTGCCGGTGTATGACAAACCGATGATCTATTACCCGCTGTCGGTGCTCATGCTGGCCGGCATCCGCGACATCTGCGTCATTTCCACCCCACACGATCTGCCCAATTTCAAAGCCCTGATGCTGGACGGCCGCCAATGGGGGCTTTCGTTCACTTATGCCGAGCAACCCCGCCCCGGAGGTATCGCCCAGGCCTTTCTGATCGCCAGGGAGTTCATCGGCCAAGACGACGTCTGCCTGGTCCTGGGCGACAACATCTTTTACGGCCACGGTCTGACGGAGACGATGGTCGCGGCGGCCGGACGCGCGACCGGCGCAACGGTATTCGGCTATTGGGTCAACGATCCCCAGCGCTACGGGGTGGTGGCCTTCGACAAGGAGGGCAACGCCATCGACATCCAGGAGAAGCCCGAAGTGCCGCCCTCCCACTGGGCCGTCACCGGCTTGTACTTTTACGACAGCCGGGTGGTCGAAATCGCGGCCGGGTTGAAACCCTCCGCACGCGGTGAACTGGAAATCACCGACGTGAACCGGGCCTATTTGCGGGAGGGCCGGCTGCGCGTGGAAAAACTGGGGCGCGGCATCGCCTGGCTGGACACCGGCACCCACGAAAGCATGATGCAGGCCTCCAGCTTCATCGAAGTGATCGAAAACCGCCAGGGGCTTAAGGTCGCCTGCATCGAAGAGATCGCTTTCCATAAAGGCTATATCGACAGCGAGCAGGTGTTGCGCCTGGCTCACCCGCTGCGCAACAACGGATATGGCCAGTACCTGGTCGATCTGATCGCCCACAAGGACAAGTTCGTATGAACATCATACCCACATCGCTCAAGGAGGTTCTGATCCTCGAACCCCGCGTGTTCGGCGACCAGCGCGGCTATTTCCTGGAAACCTACCAGCGGCGGCGCTATGCCGAAGCGGGGATCGGCGCCGAATTCGTGCAGGATAACATCTCCTTTTCCCGGCAGCGCACCCTGCGCGGATTGCACTTCCAGCACCCCAACGACCAGGACAAGCTGGTCCAGGTCATGGAGGGCGAGATTTTCGATGTGGCCGTGGACGTGCGGCGCGGATCGCCCACCTTCGGCCAATCGGTTGCGGTCACCCTATCCGCCGGAACACACCGCCAATTGTTCATTCCGCGCGGTTTTGCGCACGGCTTTTGCGTGCTCAGCCCGACCGCCCTGTTCATGTACAAATGCAGCGACTTTTACGCGCCGCCGCATGAGGCCGGCATTTGCTGGGACGATCCGGATCTCAAGATCGCCTGGCCGCTGAAAGACCCGGTCCTGTCCGAACGCGACCGGGCTTTCCCCCGCTTGCGGGACATTCCTGCCGACCGCCTGCCGGCTATGGTGGATGAATGAAACTTCTGATCATCGGCAGCAACGGCCAATTGGGATGCGATTTGATGCAGCAAGGCCTGGCGCGCCAATGGCGTGCCGCGGGGGCCGATCTGCCGGCCTGCGATATCACCCGGGCGGAAAGCGTCGACCACACCCTGGCTTCGGCTGCGCCGCTGGATCTGGTCATCAATGCCGCCGCCTATACGGCCGTTGACGCGGCCGAAAGTCATCCCCAAGCGGCCTTCGCGGTCAACCGCGACGGCGTCGCCGTTCTGGCACGCGCCTGCAGCGGGTTGGGGCTCCCCCTGATCCATATCTCGACCGACTATGTTTTCGATGGCCTCCAGACAAGACCCTATCGGCCATACGATCCGATCGCTCCAAAGGGAGTTTACGCCCGCAGCAAGGCCGAGGGAGAAACCGAGTTGCGCCGTCTGCTGGATCACCATGTGATCGTGCGCACCTCATGGCTGTTCGGCGTGCACGGGCCCAATTTCGTCAAGACCATGCTGCGCCTGGGCAAGGAAATGGAAATTTTGCGTGTGGTGGACGACCAGGTCGGCTGTCCCACTTATGCCGGCGACTTGGCCGGGGCGCTGCTCGATATCGCCGCCCACCTGGTCCGGCATGCCGATGGCTGGGGCACATACCACTACTGCAACCAAACTGCGGTAACCTGGTACGCCTTTGCCCGGCGCATCCTGACCATGGCCCGCAGCTACGAACAATTCAAATGGAACGAGATCGTTCCCATCCTGACCCAGCACTACCCCCTGCCCGCCCCGCGCCCGCCCTACTCGGTGCTCGACTGCGGCAGCCTGGAAGCGCATTTCAAAATCACCCGCCGATCCTGGGAACCCGCCTTAAGAGAGATGCTGGCTCAGATTTATAAAAAATAAATTATGGAATCGTGAGCAGGCCTGATGTGCGCTAATATGTGCATCATCTGTGCAGTTTTGGTCAATTTCTGACAAACATCCAGCCGGCCTGCCGGGGGCAATTTTGAAAAAACAGCACCATCTCACCTCTGCGGGCCGTTGGCCTGGGATTTGCCAACCCATGGCATTGCAAAGCAATTAGGATAAGAAGAAGCCGCATTATCGAAAAACCGCAAAGATTGCATCTTTTTTGCATTCTTTCACCGAAGGCCGATCTCCCGCCCAGTGGAATGGATTTCATGCAAAGGAGGCGCAGTCATGCTGTGTTCAAATGATGTTCACAGGACCATTTCGTTGCTGATGGTCCTTTTCACATGTCTGGTATTCACCCATGCGACAGCCTGGGGGGCCGAGGATTATGTAGGGCGCGTAGCGCAAATCAAGGGAACCGTGACCATCCAGCGGGGCTCGGCTACGCTTGCGGTCGCAAAGGACACCTTGCTTAAAAATGAGGACACTTTGAGCACGGGACCCGACGGCTCCATCGGCATTGTTTTCGATGATGAAACCACCCTCTCCCTGGGGCCCGGCAGCAAACTGATCGTCCAGGAATATGCTTTCGACCCTGATCGATCCAATTTCGCCTTGGTCCTACAACTTTTGACGGGCACGGCCGCCTATGTATCCGGCTTGATCGCAAAACTTTCTCCGGATACCACCCGGTTCATCACCCCTGCGGCATCCATCGGAGTCAGGGGGACCAAGTTCGTCATCGCGGTGGACGAAGTATGAGCGTATTCCGGACGGCCTTGTGCCTGGCCGCTCTTTGGTGGGGTCTTTCAGCCTGCGCTAAGAGCCGCAGCCTCATCGTCCTGCTGCCGGACGCCGATGGACAGGTGGGCACGATATCGGTTGAAACCAGCCAAGGGTCCACTTCCTTGGATAAAGCCTATTATGCGGTCGCGGTCAGCAGCGACAAGGCGCCCGAATCTCCGCGCTTGATGAACAAGCGAGCGGTTGAAGTCCAGTTCGAAAAGGCCATGGGCGCCGAGCCGCCGCAACGCTTCCGGTTTAAAAAACAAACCTTCTATTGCCGTAAAAATTCCACCGAGCTGGCGCCCGATTCCAAAACTGAGCTGCCCGTGGTTGTAGGGCAATTGGTCACAGAACCCCCCGTGGAGATCTATTTGGTCGGCCATGCCGACCGCGTCGGCACCGAAAGGCACAACCGGGAACTTTCCCGCAAACGGGCTCTCGCCGTCCAGCAGGAACTGGTTGCCAACGGCATCAATTCCAGGATCATCGTGGTTTCTTTCATGGGTGAAAGCAAGCCCCAGATCGATACGCCCGATGAGTTCGAGGAACCCAAAAACCGGCGGGTTGAACTGATCCTCAAATACGGTCAAGCAGAGTGACATGGGTGCAGAAGATATCCATGCCGGCCGAAAAGAGCCCACAGGCTGGCCGGGCTATAAATTCATCACCTGCGCCGGACTGGCAGTTACCATCGGCCTGCCGCTGCTCGCCCTGCTGGCGCCTACCGTTTTGGGATACTTCAACGGCAAACTGTATGATGAATTCCTGCTGCGGATCACGCCCGGCCGGGCCTCGCACAGGATTCTCATCGTCGATGTCGATGAAAACAGCTTGCGCGAGCACGGACAATGGCCCTGGCCGCGCTACAAAATGGCCACCCTTCTGGACAGGCTCAATCAGGCCGGGGCAGCGGCGATCGGCCTGGATATATTGTTTCCCGAAAAGGATAGAACCTCTCTGGCGATCATCCAGGAAAATCTCAGGCATGACCTGAACCTGACGCTGGAATTTCAATCCAGCGATCTTTTTCCGGACAATGACCGCCTGCTGGCCGATGCCATTTCAAGAAGCCCGGCCGTTTTGGGTTATCAATTCCTTTTTGACCTGCCGCCTGTCCCGTCCGATTGCGGCTTGCACCCGCTGAACCTGACCGGGGGTACAAACGTCGGAGCGCCTGCTCATTTCCAGTGGAATGCCTCCCGGATCACCTGCAACTTACGCTTGCTCACTGAAAATGCAGGCCACTCGGGGTTTTTCAATGTATCACCGGACGCGGACGGCATTCTGCGCAGCGCACCGTTGATTATGGCCTATGGCGACCAATTTTATCCCAGCCTGGCGCTCGCCAGCGTGATGAAAGCGTTGAAAATTGAACGGATTGCATTGACCCGGCGCATCAACGAGTATGACCTGGTTCTGGGCCGGACCACGGTTCCATTGGATCCCCGCGGCGGTTTGCTAATCAAGTACAGGGGCAGGGCCAAAACCTTTCCGTATATTTCGGCCGCCGATCTTCTGGCCGGCCGCGTTCCGGAGGCTGCCCTCAAGGACAAGATCGTTTTTGTGAGTACTTCCGCGGCCGGCCTCAAGGAGTTCCGTTCGACGCCCACCGACCCCCTGTTCCCCGGTGTCGAGGTGCATGCCACAATTGCCGACAACTTGCTGACAGCGGATTTTCTCCACCGGCCCGCCTCAGCCCCGGGGATTGAATTCATGGCCGCGCTGCTGTGCGGTATGGGCTATGTATGTGCAACCGCCAAATCCGGCGCTCTGCGCAGCTTTTTGCTGTTTTCGGCAGGTGCAGCGGGCATTGGTTGGATTTCCTTTCGTCTTTTTGATGCCAGGGGCGTATTTATTTCACCGATGATGCCGCTGCTGGTGCTGACCGCCGATTTCAGCCTGCTGAATCTGCTCAAGTTCCGGCGCGAAGAACACAAATCAAGACAACAAACACGCGATCTGGCCCTTGCCCAGGCGGCCATCATCGAGAGCCTGGCCGCATTGACGGAAACGCGCGATCCGGAAACCGGGGGACACATCAAGCGCACCCAGGCATACGTCCGCTTGCTGGCCGGGGCGCTGCGCAAACAGCGCGACTTCAGCGCTGTGTTAACCGACGATATGGTCGACCTGCTGTATCAATCCGCTCCCCTGCACGATATCGGCAAAGTCGGCGTGCCCGACCGCATTCTGCTGAAACCGGGCAGATTCTCAGAGGAAGAGTTTGCAGAAATAAAGCGGCACACAACCATCGGCAGGGATGTCATCGCGGCCATCCAACACAGGCTGGGCGAACGGTCATTCCTCAGCATCGCCCATGAAATCACATCCACCCATCATGAAAAATGGGACGGCTCAGGCTATCCACAAGGACTACAGGGCGAAAAGATCCCGCTGTCGGGCAGGTTGATGGCCATTGCCGATATGTACGACGCCCTGACCAGCGGGCGCGTGTATAAAGAGGTTCTTTCCCACGAGGAGGCGGTACGGGTCATGAGCGAGCATGCCCGCGAAAGCTTTGACCCGCGCATTTTCAAAACATTTCTTGAAATTCAGGAAGACTTCCACCAGGTGGCGCGGAGACTGGCCGACCCCTCCAAATAAGCGCGCCATCCGAAGCAATCCGCGGCAGTGCATCAGCACGCGAGATTGGCTCTTCTTCGCTTCTCATTCGGATTCTACCTGTGGCGTTCAATCTCTGCTCAAGCGGGCTGCAGAAGTTTATACAGGTAGTTGGCCGCTGCGTTTAAGGTCCTGAAAAGAAGATAGGTAAAAAGGCATATGAGAACTACTTGTGCTTCGCGCGCCAGGGTTGCATATGTACCCACATGATCCAGAATGCCATTGAGCGAGCCGGGATGGATGGAAAGGGGCCAGAAGAAGGTCACCTTCCAGGGCGAAATGAGGTAATCGGCGATCACATGCGACATGACCATCCAATAACACCATTTATAGCTCAGCTTGGGAAATGAGGGAAAAAACTTGTAGAAATTCGAAGACAGCGCAGCCACGATGACTGCAAACAGGATGCCGTGCGTAAACGTCCGGTGATAGGGCCAGGGGCTTCCGGTAAACAGCCAGCTTATCAGAATGTCGATATCGGGAGAATTGGCTAAAAGAAAAAAGTAATAAAAGGCTTTTACGGGTTGTTGGTTTCGGTTTTTCGATCGCGCAATTTGTCAAAAGTCCTACCGCAAGATGTCCAAGAGATAGTGGCATTACCCCTCCAAGTGTATATCCGCAACAGTGGCACGTGACCGTTCCTTTTAACGAAAATAGCTTGCGGCGTCAACCCTAAAACCGCAAGCCGGCTCAGGCTGACAGGGGCCTCTGCACCTTTATCCAAGTACAGATTTTGGTGTTTACACACCATCGGGAGGTTTCTGTGCCTGAGAACCTCATGCGCATTCATGGGCAAGAATTTGAATCTCTCCGCATTTTCTATCGGACATCTCCTTTCTTTGTCTATACTACTGTTATACTCTAAAGTTTAATGATGTGCATGATATTCATCCTGTATTGATCATGGCCCCTCGGTGCAGCGACGGGCCTGTTATCCAGAGCGCTCGTTCGCACGCGCGGACACCTGTTGGATTTCACCACGAAGAGCACGAAGGACACGAAGGATGGAATTTGATGAGCTGTCGAGGCAGTGATTGGTTGCGCCATCGAGGTCCATCGGGAGCTTGGGCCTGGACTGCGGATACCGCATGGACATACTGGTGGAGGACACGCTGGTCCTGGAGTTGAAGCGTGTCGATGAGGTCAAAGGCATTCACGAAGCGCAGCTGCTGACCTACATGAAGTTGGCCGGGGTCAAGACCGGATTGCTGATCAACTTCAACGTCACGA
>QZKV01000183.1 GCA_003599575.1 Desulfobacteraceae bacterium
TGAAAGAAGTTAATCTAAAGCATTACACCCAACGGCCAAACTGGAATTACTCCGTTGGTCCAGTGAAAAATGTGAATTAATTTTTGCGTGCGCCCTAAGGTCCGCGTTAATATTAAGCAATTCAGCGCGCTTGTACAGGCATCCTACGATCAGCGATTCCCTATCAGGCTTGATAACTTTTCGCAACCCCGGCATCAATCATGCCCCTACGATTGCAAATAGCCGCGGCCGTCAAAAACTAAGATAAAACCGCAGAGCGGCTTGTCAGGTGAGGATTTGAAGAGGGTCGGCCATTGTGCAGGAGCGCCGCATTGATCCACCTGCTATTTAATCACCGCGACCGCGTGAGGCGTGCGGGAGGCAGCTAAACCTGTGGCGCCGAACAGATTATTGTAAAGCTGTTTCCAGGATCTGCACGATGCGTTCACATGCCGGTTTCACAGCCTCCTGAACCGTCTTGGACAGGCCGGGGCTGACTTCATCCGGTATATGATCGACCTGTGCGACCAGCACGATGATTTTGATCTTGGCCTGATCCTTAAGTTTGGCAAGCAGATTGATGGTAGGAAATTGGTGAAGGGAAAAGTCCGATGCTTTCTTCTCCGGAATCTGCGTAACCGGGATTTCAAAGATCTCCCCGGGCGAGCGGTCCGGGAAGTCCACGGCATCCACGATCAGCAGCAGTCCGGGTTTCTTTTCGCTGAGCGTCAGATCGAGCAGGGTATCCCGGATGCTGGTGCCCATATCCAGGGCCAGAACATCTTCCGGCAATGCGTGCTGTTGCGTAAGCTGATGGATGACGGCCGGACCGAAACCGTCATCGCCGAACAGGATGTTGCCGCAACCAAAAATGAGAGCCGATTTTTCAAAAAGATCTTTCATCAAATGTATCACCCGCTGTAAATGCGGGCCACGGAATCATCAATAGGCAGCAATTCCGTGGCCCGGTTCAAATGTACGCTATTCTAATTCTCAAATCGATCGACGAGTTCTCCCTGGGCATTTAAAACGCTCATTTCCAATGCGATACCGCCATCCAGGCGGTGCGTGGCGCAGCTCAGTCAGGGGTCGTAGGCACGTATGGCCATTTCCACCTTGTTGAGCACCCCCTGGTCGTAGGTGCCGTTTTTGATGAGTTCCGTGGCGGCCTGCTTGACCGAAAGATTCATGGCGGCATTGTTGTGCGTGGTGCCCACGATGATATTGGCTTTCAGAATCAGTCCGTCGGCATCGGTTTCATAATCGTGGATCAAGGTGCCGCGCGGTGCTTCCACGCTTCCGACGCCGCGCCCGGCTTTGGGTTTGATCGCCACCCGAACGTCGGTGGAGGTGATCTGCGGATCCTCCAGAAGCGCGACCATACTCTCCGCACACTGCACCAGCTCGATCAGCCGCGCATAATGATACAAAAGCGTCAGATGCGCCGGTCGCCCGAAATGGCTGCGGAATTCTTCCAATTCGGCTTGGGCCAGCGGCGTCGCCATTTTGTCGCATACATTGATGCGGGCCAGGCAGTTGCTCCGATAGACGCCGCTCGGATTTTGCAGATCCATGGAAAAACCGCTGCCCCAGCGCTTGGCATAAGGGAATTTCTGGTAGGACCAGGGTTCCACATGCTCACCGATGTAATCGAGATACTCTTCGCACTGGAAATCATCATAGGAACCGTCCGGTTTCATCAACCTCAATTTGCCGTCGTAGAAATCGAGGGCTCCGTCGTCGGTAACCGTGCCCAGATGCCCCACTTTGATGACCCCCAGAGTCTGGATGGCATCCAGGTATTTTGCAAACACGTTTTTCTTGGCAAAATCGATGGTGAATTTGGAAAACTCCAGCAACTCCCGGGCTTTTCCAAGGATATCCTCGCGTTCTTTTTCCGTCATCGGTTTGCTGACGCCGCCCGGCAGCGAAAATGTGGGATGGATGGCGCGGCCGGCGAAGTTTTCCAGGATCTGGGCCGTGAGGTGCCGGAAATAAACCACCTTTTTGGCAATATCCGGAGCCGCCCCGATGATGCCCACCACGTTTCTGGTGGAATAATCCGCATCCGGCCCCATGACAAAATCCGGGGCTGCCAGAAAGTAAAAATTCAGCAGCTTGTCGCCGACATAGGCGATCATCTGCATGAGCCGCCGCAGCTTGACGGCTGCAGGCGGCGGTGTGACACCGAAACAGCCCTCGCCGGCTTTGCTCGAGGCCAGGTGGTGCGCCCAGGGACAGATGCCGCAGATATGGCAGACAATGCGCGGCATCTCCTCTGCGGGCCGCCCCTCGCAGAATTTTTCAAACCCTCTCAAGGCCTGTACATGCAAGCGGGTGTCGGCCACATTGCCGGCATCATCGAGCTGGATGACCACCTTGGCATGGCCTTCGATTCGAGTGATCGGCTGAATATTGATGACTGCTCCCATGGCTTCATCCCCCCTTATCTTCCAGCCGGACGCGCCGGCAATGGTTTTAGGTTTCCATGGCCGCCGGTATAGCGGTTCATGATCGCGCGGCGGTCCACAACGGTTTTGGGATCGAGTCCGATGGAAGTCATGGCGCCCATCATATCGACCATGGGACGCGCACTCTTGCGGATGGGGCCGAAGCAGCCCCGGCAGGGCGTGCGGGCCTGCACACAACGGGGAACACCCGATTTGCCGGCGCAACCCGCCAAAGTGACCGGACCTAAGCAGAGAAACCCCTGTTCATTGATGCAGCGCATCTTGTCGAGCCCCTCCTCGGGATTAAATGCCAAATTCTCCAAACAACGTTTCACCGGGCCTCCGGCGGATTTTTTTTCGCGCATCACCGGGCATGTGTCGCATACGCTGCGCTCCGGCAGATGCCAGGACGTCCCTCCCTTAAGCAGCGCGCCGATGGCATCGGCGATCCAGTCCGGATGGGGCGGGCAGCCGGGGATGGTGATATCCACCTTGACGATTTCATCCAGGGCCTTGCAGCTTTCCAGCCAGAGGGGAACATTCGGATGCTTCGGATCGGGGGCGGCATCGGTGGAGGGTGAACCGCGAAACACTTTTTCAAAGACTTCATCGCGGGTGAACATGTTGGCCTGGGAAGGAATGCCGCCATAAGCGGCGCAGCTTCCCAGGGCGATCAGGATTTTGGTCTTCTTGCGCATTTCTTCGAGGACATGTTGGTGCTCTTCATTGCGAACACTTCCCGATACGATCCCCACGGTTGCTTCCGGAATGTCCATGGAAGCCCCCCCGCCCAGCTGGCCGAAATACTTGTGATCGATCAGCACCGGAATGTGGACAAAGTTGAGCTCCGGCAAAAGATCCAGCAGGGCGGTCCCCGTGTTGAGAATGGAGATCTCGCAACCGGAACAGGAATTGAGCCATTCTTCTGCAACGGTAACCGGCATATTTTCCTCCCTTCATGTAAGTTTAAGCCTCGGAACAGGCCAAGATTATGTCTTTGCTCACCTCCTTATCTTCTGCGCCCGTACTTCTGTGCGCGAAAATTAAAATTCCAGATGCGGTTTTCATTGCGCTGCAGCCTGCACGGCAGCGATTCTTCGCGAGTAGACCAGATATTTATCGGTGTTCTGAGAGACCTGCACCTCGAATCCATTCTTGCGATAGACTTCCATGGTCTGACGGGCTTGGTCCTCCGTGTCATAGGCAGCACCGTCCCACATGAATTTTTTTCCTTCGAACTTTCTTGAAAGCGGGATGGACATGAATGCTTCCTTTCCGTTTCCAGACTTTCAAACCCCGGAGTTATAAGAACTGGGGCCCAAGTCTTTCAAGTTATGGGTCATTTCAATGATCACGTCGGCAAATTTTTGTGCTTCCGACGACGCAATCCATTCGAGTCGAAAACGCTCCGGTTCCAGGCCGAAATCCTCGAGCATCATATCGATGCCTTCGGCTCTGGATTTCGCTCTCACATTACCTTCCAGGTAATGGCAGTCGCCGATGTGTCAGCCGCATACCAGCACGCCGTCGGCCCCCTTGGTCAGCGCATCGATGACCAGATTGGGGTGGATCATACCCGAGCACATGGTTCTGATGATCCGTGCATTGGGCGGATACTGGATCCGCGCCACTCCGGCCAAGTCTGCTCCGGCATAGGAGCACCAGTTGCAGCAAAACGCGAGAATCAACGGCTCGAACTGTTCACTCATTCTCTTACCCCCGCTTGTTTCGGTCTATCCAATATGCTGAAAGCCCATTGTTCCTAAATCAATCCAAGGGCCGCTTCGACCTGCGCTCCCAATTGCTCCATGGTAAAACCCTTTACCACGATACCCTGCTTAGGGCAGGTGGCCATACAGCTACCGCATCCCTTGCAGCGCACTTCGTTTACTTCCACCGTCTTTTTGACCTCTCCGCCTTTCATGTACTCCAACAGGGAAATAGCCTGATAAGGGCAGGGTTCGATGCAGAAGGCGCACCCATCGCAGTTTTCATCCACAGGATGCGAGATGGTCGATTCCAATTGCAGGAATTCTTTGGACAGGATGGTGGTCGCCCGGGAAGCGGCGGCATAGCCCTCGGCAATCGACTCCTCGATGGGTTTGGGAAAATGACACATCCCGGCCATAAAGATACCATCCGTGGCGGAATCCAGCGGCCGGATCTTGGCATGCACTTCGGAGAAAAATCCTTCCGCATTCAGGGCGACTTTGTAGGTTTGCGACAAGGCGCTGTTGTCGTTGGGCACGACGGCGGTGGCCAGAGCCAGAACATCGGCAATGATTGCGACCGGTTTCTGGAGGATATGGTCCTTCACAGTGATTTTCAATCGGCCGGCGAGGTCCTCCACCTGCGGCAGATGATCCAGAGTGTAGCGGATGAAAATGACGCCCTTTTCCCTGGCCGCTGCATACAGGCTTTCTCTTTCCCCGTAAGTGCGCATGTCCCGGTAGATGATATAGACATCCATTTCAGGATCGATGGCTTTGAGCTTGAGCGCGTTTTCCACGGAATGACTGCAGCAGATCTTGTTGCAGTAAGGCCTTTCGGGGATCCGCGACCCCACGCACTGGATAAAAGCCACTGCCTTCGCCTTTTGATTGCGCTCGGTTTTCCGGGCGATTTCAGAATCCATATCCAGCAGATGCAGGACATTGGGGTTTTTGCCGAAAAGATAGAGACCTTCCGGCTGGAAGGCTTTCGCCCCCGTGGCCAGAACGGCCACGCCGTGTTCGATCTGCTGCCCATTGGACAGCTTGGATACGAAATTCCCGGCAAAGCCCGAGGCTTCCGCGACGGTCGATCCCAGGTGCAGGGTGATTTTCTGGTTGCTTTGAACTTTGCGGATCACTTCTTCCACGAAGGGACGGATCGGTTCTCCCTTCCAGGTTTTGTCGAGTTTGAGGGCCTGGCCGCCCAGGGCGTCTTTCTGTTCGATCAGATCGACCGCAAAGCCCTGATCCGCAATCGCAAGAGCGCTGACCATCCCGGAAACCCCGCCGCCCACCACCAGCGCTTTATTGGTTACATTGGCGCTGAGGTATTCCAGCGGTTTGAGCAGGCGGGCCTTGGCCACCGCCATGTTGACCAGATCCTTGCATTTCTGCGTGGCCTTCTGCGGTTCTTGCTGGTGGCACCAGGTGCAGTGATTGCGGATATTGGCCATCTCGAAGAGGTATTTGTTCAGGCCCGCATTGCGAAGCATTTCCTGGAAGATGGCCTGATGGGTGGACGGACTGCAGGAGGCGACCACCACGCGATTGAGATTGTGCTCCTTGATCTGCGCGATGATATCCATCTGCGAATCCTGCGAGCAGCTGAAAAGGTGATCCTTGGCATAGGCCACATCGCGAAGCGTTTTCGCATAATCGACGATGGCCGGTACATCGGCGACCCCGCCGATGTTGATGCCGCAGTTGCAGACGAACACGCCGACGCGAACCTCTTCGCTGTCCACATTGCTTTCCGGCGGAAACACTTTCTTCTTCTGCAATGTACCGCGGGCAAGGGCCAGCGCGCCGGTTGCGGCCGAGGCGGCGGCGCTGGCTTCGGCCACGGTTTGCGGGATGTCCTTGGGGCCGGTGAGCACGCCGCAGGCGTACACCCCGGGCCTTGAAGTGGCCACCGGGCTCAGGCAATCGGCGTCCAGGAAGCGGTTCGGCCCCAATTGAACCCCCAAGCGTTGCGCCAGCTCGACGGTACTTGGAGGAATCGTAAGCCCGATGGACAGCACCACCATGTCAAAGTTTTCCTGCCGGGTTTTGCCGTTTTCCAGCACGTAGCGGATGGTAAGATCGCCCGTAGCTTCCACGGGGTCGATGGTATGCACTCTGGAGCGGATCAGGCGCCCGCCCTGCTTTTTGGCGCGCTCGTAATATTTTTCGAAGTCCTTGCGATGGGTGCGCATATCCATCAGGAAGACGGCGGTATCCAGGCCGTTTCCCAGGTGCTCCTTTGCGATGATGGTCTGTTTGAGCGCGGCCATGCAGCAGACCGTCGAGCAGTAAGGATTCGCGCCATCGCGGTGGCTGCGCGAGCCCACGCACTGCACCCAGGCGATCTTCTTGGGATCTTTGCCATCCGATCGTCGCCGGATGTGTCCTTGAAAAGGCCCGCTGGGGCTGAGCATGCGTTCAAATTCCAGATTGGTCATTACATTGGGATGTCTACCGTACAGATAGCGGTCCGTGTGACTGGGATCGAAGGGCTGCAGGCCTGTGGCCAGGATCACGGATCCGACATCGAGTTCGATGGTTTCGTCCTGCTGCGCATGATCGATGGCGCCGGCCGGACAGACTTGCGCACAGATCCGGCATCCGTCGGTTTTGAAATGGGCACACACGCTTCGGTCGATGGCCGGCGTTTTCGGCACCGCCTGGGCATAGGGGATGTAGATCGGTTTTCTTCCCGAAAGGCCGACGTCATATTCCGAAGGAATAGGTCTGAAGTCGTGTTTGGATATGTCCGCCAACTTGATGTGGCCCGTAGGGCAGATGGATACGCAGGCCCCGCAGGTGATGCAATCCTCGGCCTGCATTTGATAAGGCGTATCCACCTTGATCTCTATGCCGCGCCCGCTCAGGCCGATGGCGCTCTTACCGATCCGTTCACAAATCCTCGTGCAAAGTCCGCACAGGATGCAATCATCGTCGCCGGCGGTAAAGCGCGGTTCTGCGATGCCGTATGTTTGGGCGAGCTCTTTTACGAAAGGGGAGTGCGGGCATCTGCTCAGCAGTAATTCGACGATCAGCGTGCGGATGTGGCGCAGCGCTTCGGTATCGGTCTGGATTTGCATACCTTCCCAGACGGGATAATTGCAGGATGTCACCAGCCGGGTGCGGCGCCCGTCGAAAAGCTCTACCAGGCAAAGCCTGCACATACCGGCCGGTTCCAGCATCTTATGGTGGCAAAGGGTTGGAATTGCAATGCCGTTTCTTTGCGCCACCTGGAGAAGATATTCCCCTGTTTCGCCTTGAACGTCTTTTCCGTTGATTTTAAAGGATACCATAAGTCTGCCCTTCTGCTCTTTGTGCTGGTTCTACTTGATGACGACCGCATCAAATTTACATGCCTCGTAGCAGATGCCGCACTTGATACATTTCTCCTGATTTACTTCATGGGGCTGTTTCTTCTCGCCGGCTACGGCCTGCTGGGGGCATTTCAGAAAGCACAGGCGGCACCCGTTGCAGGCTTGCGGATCGATCTCGTAATGGAAAAGCGCTTTGCAGACGCCTGCTGGACATTTCTTGTCCCGGATATGCGCCTCGTATTCATCCCGGAAATAGCTGATGGTGGTCAACACCGGATTGGGGGCCGAAGTCCCCAGGCCGCACAGCGACGCATCTTTCACCATCCCCGCCAGTTCTTCCAGCAACGCGATGTCGCTTTCCTTTCCGTTTCCCTGGCAGATGTTGTTGAGAATATCCAGCATCTGCTTGATGCCTTCGCGGCAGGGAATGCACTGCCCGCAAGATTCCTCTTTGAGAAAATCGAGGAAGTACCTGGCGATATCCACCATGCAGGTATCCCGGTCCATGACGATCATACCGCCGGACCCCATGATGGAACCGACTTGCGCAAGCTTTTGGTAGTCCACGGGAAGATCGAGGAGTTTTTCAGGAATGCAGCCGCCGGAAGGTCCGCCTGTCTGGACGGCTTTGAGGGTTTTCCCTTTGACGACCCCGCCGCCGATCTTAAAGACGATATCGCGCAGGGACATTCCCATGGGCACTTCGACCAGCCCTGTATGTTTGACCTTGCCCACGAGGCTGAAGACCTTGGTTCCCTTGCTGCCCTCCGTGCCCATCGAGGCGAACCAATCGGCGCCTTTATGCAAAATGACCGGAACGCACGCATAGGTCTCCACGTTGTTCAGATTGGAAGGACTTCCCCTGAACCCTTTTTCCACGGTATGGATGTATTTGGCTCTGGGCCTGCCCACCGTGCCTTCCAAAGAAGCCATCAGGGCGGTCGATTCGCCGCAGACAAAGGCGCCGGCGCCGGTGGATATCTTGATTTTGAAGCCAAACGCCGATCCGGCGATGCGGTCGCCCAGAAGTCCGAATGCTTCCGCCTGGCCGATGGCCGTTTTCAATCGTTTGACAGCCAACGGGTATTCCTTGCGGACGTAGATGTAGCCCTGACCGGATCCGATGGCCAGGGCGGCGATCAGCATCCCTTCGATGACGCTGTGCGGGTCCCCTTCGAGGATCGAGCGGTCCATATAGGCGCCGGGATCCCCTTCATCCGCATTGCAGATAACGTATCTTTCGCCGCTATGCGCGGCACAGGTTTCCCATTTGGCGCCGGTCGGGAATCCGCCGCCGCCGCGTCCGCGCAGTCCGGAGTTCTTGACGATACGGATGATCTCCGCCGGAGCCATGTGATGAAGCACATGCAGAAAAGAGGCGTACCCGCCCCGGGCCATGTACTCTTCGATGCGGTCCGGGTCGATGTATCCGCAGTTGCGCAGGGCGATTTTCATCTGGTCCTTGAAAAAGGGGATCTCTTCCAAAAAGGGGACATCGCCCAGCGGCTGGATTCCGGCCAATGGGTTGGCGATGTCCTCCATCACCCCGCGAGGATCGCGAACCTGGCCCAGGATCCATTTGCGGTTGGTAAAATCGCCATTCCGATAGGCGTTGATGATAGCGATGATTTTATCATCGGTCGCATTCTGATAGACCAACCGCGGCCTGTTCTTCGCGGCGATTTCAATTAGCGGCTCCTTTTCACAAAACCCCAGGCATCCGGTCGGGCTGATCTTTACCCCATTGTCTCCTGGAAACTCTTTTATCGCCTTTTCAAAGGCTGCCTTTCCTCCGGCCGCGATCCCGCAGGAGGCCATGCCGATCTTGACCTCGGTGGCTTCGGGATCGTACAGGCGCTTGCTGTATTGCCGCCTCACTGTTTCCAGATGTTTTATGGACATAATTTTCATGATCGCCGCCCTTGATAGAAGTGGTTCAAAACCTTCAATCGGGTCCAAATCAGGCCAGCGGCGGGAGATTTGGGCGCGGGGAGGAGGTTTTGAAAAGTTCTATTCATATTTTTCCAAAATAGTTTCAACCTCGTCGGGAGTGATGCGGCTGTGAATGTCTTCGTTTACCTTCACAACCGGTCCAAGGCTGCAGCAGCCGATACACCGCACGGGCTCCATGGAAAAGCGCAGCCCTTGTTGGGAATCGGCAGCGGTGTTATGGATAACCGCCTCGATGCGCTCCTTTATCCGTTCCCCGCCCCGGACGTGGCATGCCGTGCCCAGACAGATGGATACGATGTTGCGGCCCCTGGGTTCCAGGCTGAAGGTGCTGTAGAAGGTGCCGACACCATAAATTTTGCTGTAAGGAATGGCCAGTTTTTCAGAAAGGTAGTAAAGAGCGGGGCGGGGAAGAAAATTGTAGCGGTTCTGGATGGCCTGGAGCATCATGATCAGGTTTTCCCCGTCCGCCTGGTATTCGTCTTCAATGATCCTATCCAGCTCACGATAATCGACACCGAAATTTTTATCGTTCATCTTTATACTCCATTATCCGGATGACTCGAAGGTGCGGGCACCACCGGCTGATAGATCACCGGGCAGCTTTCCACGCAGGTGCCGCAACCGGTACAGCGCTCAAGATCGACACTGCGCGCCCGTTTGCGAACTTTGACTTTAAAATGACCTTGAGACCCTTCAATGGATTGAATATCCGCGTAAGTAAGGACCTGAATGTTCAAATGCTGGCCGACCTCGACCAGTTTGGGCGAAATGATTCACATGGCGCAGTCGTTGGTGGGAAAGGTCTTATCGATCTGGGCCATTTTTCCTCCGATCGATGGGCTCTCCTCCACCAGGTAAACGTAGTAGCCGGAATTGGCCATATCCAGGGCCGCCTGCATTCCGGCGATTCCGCCGCCGACAACCAATACGGAACCCATCGGTTGTTCAGTCATTTGCCGCTCCTCCTTTATCGTCCGGCGTCCTGCAGTTCGGGCCCGAGATAGGTCCGCTCGTTTGCCCCCAGGCAGCCCAAAGACAGGCAGATCAAGGTCCATAAATGCACTGTGTGGAAACCGGCTTTGTAATGTTCGGATAAATCATGGATTTGAGAATGGCAGTTATGGCAAGGCGCAACGCAGTACGCAGCGCCGGTTGCTAAAATCTGTTCCAGTTTCAATCGGCCGTACTCCCGGCGTTCCTTGACAAAGCCCGATTGCAGCGATCCGCCTCCGCCGCCGCAGCAATAGTTGTTCGACCGGTTGGGATGCATTTCGACGAAATTCTCTTCCCCCACCACTTTTTTCAGAACATAGCGCATCTCTTCGGCGATCGGATCGCCGAAGGATTTACGCACGGTCTGACAAGGGTCGTGCAGCGTGAATTTGATTTTGAGATCCTTGTTCCAGTCGGAGCTGACGTTCAGATCGCCGTTGCGGATCCATCTGGCATAGTAGTGAAAGATACTGTCGACGCGAAAATTGTGCGCGATATTGAATTTTTGCAGTCCGGACCGGACTGCGAAGAGTTCGTGCCCTCACTCCGTGTTGAGCCACACCCTGCAGCCAAGATCGTCGGCCGCCTTTGCCTTGGTGCGCACGATGTGCTCCCAATTCTTTTCGTCCGCTATGAACAGACAGTAGTTTTCGCCCGCCCAGCCCTTGGAGCCGTAGGTCCAATCGGCGCCTGCCAGATGCAGAATTTTCCAAAGCGGAACCATCTCATCCGGCTCGGTTACCGGTTCCCTTGAATTTTGGTTCAGGAAAAAAACGGCCTCCTTCTTGTCTATGGGCGCTTCCATATCCTGGAATTCAGTTTGCTCGCGGCGGACTTCCTCCAGCACATCTTCGACCACGAATCGGAAATCTTCTTCGGAGGCCCCCATGGCGCTGCAGGTGTCATGCTTGAGCGCCATGTCACAGGATGCGAGAATGCCCTTGGGCCTTTGTTCCCTCGGGACCTGCTGGCGCGCGTAGAAGACGAGCTGAGGGATGTTGATCTTCATGGGACAGGCATGCAGGCAGCGCATGCACATGCTGCAAAACCACACCCACGGAGATGCGGCGATTTCCGCCTCCATTCCCAGCAGCGCCATGCGCAGAAACCTTCGGGGATCCATATCCCCAATGCCGCTGGCCGGGCAGCCCGATGAACAGGATCCGCAGGTTAAACACAGATTCAGGTTGCCGCCGTCCGGCAGCATATCAGCAACCCTTTGTTTCAAACCGGATTTTTTTTCGATGCCGGAGATGACCATTGCCCCTGATGGTTCCACGCCTGCGCTCCTCTCTGCGGGGACCCAAATATCCCCCGCCTGACTCGATGAAATTATCGGTGCCAACCGAAAGAAAGGCTCTTACCTTGCACAGTTTAGAAATCAGGTTGTCTCTATTTCAGTCCTTCATATCACGCACTTGGGCATTTCTGATGACGCTGAACGCTCCGAACGCTTTTCGATAAACGACCCTGGTGGTCGACTCTTCGAAATGCTCTTTGTTTTGTATTTTCAGTTCCGCGATGCGGTGATTCCATCTGAAACAGACTGCGTGGTGATAGCGGGATAAAGCGGAAGTGTGCTGCTGAGTATCGGCGTGGCAACAGTAAGCAGTATTTGGTACCGGGCGCATGCATACAGTCATATCGGGCTTGCACGCCGTAAAGCGGATTCTTGAAAACCGATGAACTGGAAGGTTGAAATCGCTCCGGACGTCATTCCGGTGCAAGCCGGCCTCCAGTAAATTCAAGATCTTCTGGATGCCGAACCAAGTTCGGCATGACGATTGAGTGTTTTTACGACACCATCGGAATTGACGAAATTGATCGACATCAAGTCCCTCCTCCTTGGTTTTAGAAGGATACTATCCAGGGACTGGAGCAAACACGCTTACAATGTTTCTAGACCTGTGGACGTTCGAATGGATCAGCGACCGAGATTATGAATGAAATTCAACTATTTTATCCTGATTTATTTCTAGAATGGAATGATGTCAATAGAAATCTTATTCATTTTCTGTAAACCAAATCACCAGACCCGCTTAACTCATTGGGGCATACCGCTGCGGGCAGCCTTGTGGCGTGACACGCATGAAAGTGCCGTGGCGGACGGAACTGCAACTGCTTGCTTCCATTTGAAAAACGGCCGGTGCGCATGGGCATGGACAGAGCCAAAATACCATTAAGGCTTATCCACTTCAGGACGGAGATTGACGAGGGCCTGGCTGTCTGAATTTAAATGTTAAGGAGTGATGCCGGGCAACGGATTGCCGGTATGAGAAATTTTTGAAAACACGACCATAGCCGCCGGTGCTCCCGGTTCTGCTAATTGAACGGCCGCCCATCAGCCCTGTTGGCAACCGCGCCGGCGAAGCTCGTGCAGAGTCAATGGTCGAATTCGCCGCGCAAAAACGCTCCAATGCGTTCAAATGCCCGGATGTCCTGGATGAAAAACAGGTGCCCGCCTTCAAATAATTCCAGGCGTGCCTCCGGAATCTGTTTCTGCATCGCTTCAAGATTGGCGGGCGTCGCAATTCCATCATACCGGCCGCCGCAGATATAGACCGGCATCCGCAATCCGGAAAGCCGCTCGTACGCATCGTGGCGGGCGCGTGCTTCCATCTGCCGGCGCGCGCCGGTGCTTCGTCCGGGCTCGTCGGCCCCGACCCGCCGAGCGGCTAACGCCATTTCAAACAGCACCTGGAACCGGTCGGGGTGGGCGGCCTGCCAGGCTGCATCCCGGCGCGTATCGCTGAGTTGCAGGACACGGTGCACATACGTCTCGGCCGGGAGATGCGCAAGTTCGTGCAAAGGGTACGAGGAGCCGCCTGCGCCCCCGCTGCTGGTGCAGGCAAGAACAAGGCGTTCCACGCGATGCGGAAAGCGCAGGGCGAATTCTTGCGCTACCATTCCCCCGAACGAGATCCCCATGACGGCGCAGCGCTCCCATCCCACGGCGTCGAGCAGCGCGCCGGCATCGTCGGCATAGTCGGCCATGCTGTAGGGGATATCGGGTCGTGAAGTTTGGCCGAGCCCGCGTTGATCGTAGCCCAGAATTTCAAACTGCGAAACCAGGGGCATCTCGAAGATGTTCGGCGAGCGGCGCAAGTCACCGCTGGTGCCGCTGATACTGAGCAGCCGCGGGCCTGTGCCCCGAATCTCATAGTAGATGTCAAGATCACGAACGGCAGCGAATGGCATCACTCATTCAGAGCTCCATCAAACTTGCAGTAAAAGTCTCAAGAGCCGCACGGGCGCTCCCATGGGTCCATCCAGGTAAGTCCTGTCATCCTGTACGTGTACCACTTCAGACCTATATCAGTTTGGGGCGGCTCCCACCATATTCTTTTCCACAACCATGCGCACCCGGATTGCCGGGCGCTTGTCAAAACCAATGGTGCAGGCTTGAACCCATTCAATAAGGAATATCTTCTTGTCCCCCCAAATCGATCGGGGGGAGCCGCATGGCTACCCCCCGATCGATTTCGTTTTCAGGTCGACCTGCTCCGATGAAATCTCCTGCTGTTCAATTCCCATTACCGCATGTATATACTCTTCATTAAAAACCGCCCGCAAGCTGGACCGTCA
The DNA here is from genome assembly GCA_003599575.1 of Desulfobacteraceae bacterium. Taxonomy (GTDB): domain Bacteria; phylum Desulfobacterota; class Desulfobacteria; order Desulfobacterales; family Desulfosarcinaceae; genus Desulfatitalea. Next base: position 13,990 of record QZKV01000183.1, read on the forward strand.
TAATAAAGTGATCCTGGACATCCTGGATTGGAATTTCCCTCTTCTGATCCACCAATGCGAAATCCAGGCTGATTTTGTTGGCGTGCCCCTTAAGGAAATAGTTCAAGCCAAAACCGTATACATCGGTATCATCTTTTCCGCTTTCATCCACGCTAATTTTCTGCCAGTGCGCGAAAGGTTGAATCTGACCGGGCCCCACCTTGCCCGGCAAAAGGTAACCGGCCTTTAAAGAAATAATGGAAGCATCGTCACCGGCAGCCTGTTGGGTGAAGGTAATGGGATTGGGGATGTTTTTGATATCGATATAGGCACCTTCAAAGGTCAAGGCACCATAATCCCCCAAAGGCTGATCGTAGAAAAGGTCCACCGTCCATGAAAGATAATCGTCCTGGATAGCCCCGAATACCAAGTCTTTCTGAGAATCTACGCCTGCTCCAAGAGATAGAACCTGCTTTTTCCCAAAGTAGGTGCCTTGATTGAACCAACCCGTTTCAGGTTCCAACAAACTGGCGCTGATCCTTCCGGCAAATCTCAAGGTGTCGTCGGGGTTCAGGGTATTGCTTTCCACTCCTTCGCCGGCCATAAAACGATATTGCAGCAGCCCGCCGTAGATATTGCCCCATAATGTTACACCGTCGTCACGTCCGACTTTGTTTGGATAGAAAATGTTGCTGCGGACGCCGCCCTGCCCCCAGTCGAGATCGGTCGTGAGAAGTGCCATGGTGGATGTGGTTCCATAGTTGCGCGTGAAAGGCACATACATGCGGCCGGCCTGGATCTTAAACGCCTCGTGAGGCTTGAGCGTTATCCACAGGTCCCTGAATGCCACTCCGCTTCCCACCCCGAGGCCTGGGCTGTCCATATCTTGCTGACCGATTCGATCGGTGGCGATGTAAGTAAAAAAATCAAGATACGGAGTAGCTTCTCCGCGAATTGAAAGATAGGCCCTGCGGATCATGAAATCATTCAGGCCCTTGTCGCGTACTCCATCACTATTGCTGTCTTTGCCGTCTTCCACATACTGATACCACACCTGAGACCAGAACCCGATTTCTCCTTTGGCCTGATCTCCCAGCTCGAATTTCACTCCGGCATAAGCCAAGCTTCCCGTTAACAAAAACAATGTTGCCAAAACCGTCCCAGCTCTGCGCAATACAGTCATCGAAAACCTCCATTTCAGAGTTGCATAATTTATGAATTTCTTCGGTTTAAAACATAATCCGCGTTTTGAGGGGCCATGGCCGCGCTTTTCAGGGTAAAGTATCTCTTCGGCATACAACCGGTGTTGTATGCACTTTGAGCAACATGCATGCCAGCAAAACGGCGACAGCGGTTATTCACCGGGACGTTTAGAAACGATTGCTCTTCCGGCTGCAAGAGCGAACTCGAACTAAAATGATGGGAGACCCCCTGGTGCGAAATTTCTTATCACAAAAACCGATGCACGGCTATCCACTTGTGTAAATATTACCTTCCGCCAGGGACCACCGAGCTGGTGCCGGCCATATTTTCCAAGTGGGTAGAAGCGACGGCGGCTCCCTTTTCATTTGGCTACCCAAAAGCCCTCCAATGGTCATGCCGGACTTGATCCGGGATCCCGAAGATACCCGGTCCCCGGCTTTCGGCCTGTGCCGTAGTGAGGTGAAATTGAGGAATGAAGATCCAGCAGCTTCTGGCACCCAAATTGCTACCGATAAAACTGAACACCTGAGCTTTCGATGAGTCTGTCTGACAATGCCGGAACAAAACCAGGCCAAAGAAAGGCAATTCGATGAAATTCTTATCTTGGAAAAAGACAAAGCAGGCAATCTTGATAGTTATGATCGCAGGTTTTGCATTAACGGTATGGTCCGGTTGCGGAGTTCCTTGGCGCGGTTGCAATAGCCAAGATGTTTATGACGATGCGGATCCTTATAGAAGTGGTTATCTAAAGTAGTTAAGATCTTCGCGGACGCGTTTCCGAATAAAAAGCGTCGCGTACGGTGCAGACAGTCGTATGCTCTATCAAGAGCAGGCGCTGCCATAAAGGTCCCATCGCGTTTGTTTTCGATAATCGGCCCGAAATTCGTGCCTGCTGAAATGACAAATTGATTCGATGCGCTCCTGCGGGAGCAAAAAACAAAAGTGCTTCATTAACCAAAAATATATAAGGAGTATATGTTCGTATGAAAAGAATCCGCAAATTTCTTTTAGGTATCGGGACTGTCGCCGCCTGCTTTGCACTGACAGCCCCTGCTTACGCAGGCGGCATGGGCGGCGGCCACCATGGTCATGGTTACGGATATGAAGACAGCGGCCATGATGACGGCTATGACCACCATTCGGCCGCACGCTATGATTATGATCGCGGTAACGGCCCCCACGCCAATGCGCCTCACGACGGCAATGGGGACAGTGGGCAGCATGGAAATGCTTCTCACGACGGTACCGGCGGGCATGGAGACAATGACGACCCGCATGGAAACGACCACAATGAATAAAACCGTTTCCCGCTATGCCGTGCGGGCTCGGCGTTTATGACGGATCCAGAGAATAAGGACGGCAAGGACGAAGAGGCCATAAATCGTCCCGAAGCACGTGCGGACCGATGGATTGACCACTTTTATTCATTTCGGGGAATTGCCTCTGCTATATATTCCGCCAAAATATGGCCCACATCATAAGGTAAGGATCTGTCCGTATGACCGAACGTGCAATAGCCGCTCATAGGATTATTGGTATGCGACATATTCTCCTTGCGTATCAACTCCTTTGTGGCTCCGTCGAACAATTTCAATTCCAAATCGATTTGTGACCGTACCCAAGGGGAACTGAAAAAAGCGGGAGCAATAAACATATGTGAGACATCAACTTTGACCAGCAGTGTCGCAATACCGGCTTCCTCCCCTGTTTGGTGGCGCAAAGGCTATACTCGGCGAAAATCGTTTATTTTTTTACCTACAATATTCAACAAAATAATTGCGGGCAACGATAGCGCTATCCAATAGAGTGTTGAAATGGACCATATGCTGACATTGTGTCGTATACAAATAACTATAAAGCCGACCGTAGAACCAAACAGCGCATAAAAGCTCAGTTTTAAAAACGATTCTTTTTTCAAAAGCCCCATCATGATGGGCAAAAATATAACCACCTGTATGGCGAAAACCGCGACAGGGCTCATTTTCTCATAAGGAAAAAACTCCACATATACAAATGTAGATATCCCGGAGAAAAGCACCGCAAAATATCTTATGAAGAAATGTCGAGTCATATTGAGTATAACCTTAGTATTTGTCCGACACAGACAGGATCCTGTGTTTTGGCGTCCATCTGTGTCCGTGTGTGTCAGGGGAGCCGCGCTCTTTACCCTCTCTCTTCCACACTTTTTTCAAATTGCCGGCGCGACTGAACTGCCTCTTTGCGAATCTGGATAGCTTGCTGCTCCTCACCGCGTCGCGCGTAGCACTCGGCGAAGTGAGAAAGCGGATGTGAGTAGCCATCATCCATCGATAAGCGCCACACGGGCCCAGCATACCATTTTATAGCCTCAGCATTGGTGAGACATTCCTCCGGAATCGTTTCCACCTGTTCGTACAAGGCCTCATGTGCTCGCTTCAGCCATTGGATAGAAGACAAATTCTTTTTAAAGCACCAAATAGTTCCATCGACACTAAAAATGCTAAATTCATTATCAACAGCATAGATTCTATTGCGGCATCGATCTGCACACAAGAAAAATGTACGCATCCCCGATCATCTGGAAAAGACCCGCGTATACCGGACATCGCCACGAGTCCTGAAATCTTTATAGAACCATGCCGATCCTGCCATGCTGCGTGCAGCGCGGGACCTTTTGCGAATGCCTTGTAAGTAAAGGCATATTCAGCTTGCTTCCCGGCGGGCCATAGGACATGGAATTTTCGATGAGGGGCTGGCGTGCCTCGCAGACAGGGGCGGAGATGCCGGTGAATCCGGCGCCACAAGCGGGCGGCCACCGGCGGATGGGGTGGTTTGTTGCAGTAGCCGCTCGCAGGCGGCCGGATCCAAGGTCTGCGGCCGCGGCATTGACCATAATGAAGGTGCTGGAATAAAGTTCGCGCTTTTCCGGCACCCGTGTATCTGGACAAGACAAAACCTGTTTACCGTATGATTGACCGCTGGAGATGTGATATTTCTAACATCCGTGTTATTAAGGTTTGCTTGGAATGGGGGCAAAACCATATTAAACACATTGAATCTTTTAATCCGGCCGGGTTCCCGTGAAATGGGTTTCCGCGAGGCGGTAAGGGATGCGATGATTGCTTGCTGGGACCATAAAAACGAAAAAGAAACGGCCATGCTGCCCAAAGGCATATTATTCGATTTGGATGATACGATTATTGCTTATTCAGCCGGTGCCGAGCCCACATGGCAACGGCTCTGCAATGAATATACGGCCAAATACGAGCTGTGTGATTCTAGCGTATTGTTTAACACCATTATGGAGATCAACCGCTGGTTCTGGTCGGATGAAGAGCGCCACAGAACCGGAAGAAATGACATGGACAACACGCGGCGCAAACTCATGACCAGCGTGTTTCAAAAATTGAAACTCAAAGCCCCGTGCGCCTGGGAATTGGCCGATGCATTTTCCGAACAGCGGGAAGAAGCAGTCTACCTTTTTCAAAATGCTGTCGAAACACTGGAATTCTTTAGGCGAAGCAATATCAGGCTGGCCATGATGACCAATGGGCAATCCCATAAGCAGCGGGCGAAAATCAACCGCTTCGGCCTTGAAAAATATTTCACGACGATTCTGGTGGAAGGCGAAATGGGTTTCGGCAAACCAGACCCGGCGGTGTATTATCGGGCTTTGGATGAACTGGCCTTACATCCGGAAGATGTCTGGTCCGTGGGGGACAATCTGGAATGGGATGTGGGCGGCCCTCAGAAGCTGGGGATTTTCGGGGTTTGGAATGATCATGGCCGGGTCGGCCTGCCGTCGCATTCGAAAATCACCCCCGACCGGATTGTTCATACCATATCCGAGCTCATGATTGACAAAAGTTAGATTCAATATCGCCGAAAGTTTTCACAGGAGGGATGCCATGCGACGCTTTAGGGCAATCGCGACGATGGCCGGCATGATATTGGCGATCTGCGGCATGGCCGAGGCCGGCTCGATCGCCGGGACGTGGACCAAAACAACCCATCCGGACCCGAGCAACATTATTCTCCTGTACAGCGATTCGGAGATCGTCAAAGCCACCGGTTACGAGCAGGTGGGCGATATGCCGGCCTACTGGTATGGCGAAGGCATCATCAGGAACGGAAAACTCGATTTGTCATACCACTACAGCGCGGAGGCAACACCCAAGGGCTGGGAACCCGAAGGCCGGATGGTGCTGACATTGTCCGAAAATGGCAACACCTTGCGCGGCACCGCCACCTCCCGATCAGGCGGCTGGTCCGAGCGTATCGAGCTGCGGCGGATCTCTTTCGTGATGCAGCGTTGAATATCCAGCATGCCTTGCGCACACCTCACAGGCGTTTCAAAGCAAAAACGAAATAGCTGCTTCATTGATGCAGAGAAGAGCCGGCACAAGGAATAGCGCCAGCGAGCGAGGGCCACTGGACAGATGCGTTGTCCCGGAAGGCGACCATGTGGCCGATGCCCGCTTCAAAAGCGCAGGTTTAACTGAAAGAGCTTTCCGGGGCGCCTTCAAACCGGGCGGTGATTCCGCTGTCATCGATGTTGAAATCATGCAGCCATCCGGCGTTCGCCTGCACCATCCAAAGATTCTCCTGGTGCCTGTCCTGAAAGTATCTTCCCAGCCTCAGACCGGCGAACGAGGTCAGGTTCGCTGCGGCCCGGGTCGACCATCAGATTGATGCCATTGGCGCCCGTCTCCCGGAATCCTTCCTCCCGAATGGAAATATATTCAAGTGAGCCGAAAGCCTCGGTGACCCACGCGCCGGTCTCGAAGGCCCGGCCCGTCTCCACAAGGGCCGACAGGATATCGGCGTTGTGAAGGCTGTGGGCTGTTCGAATCGAACCATCCCCGCTGCCAATGCTCGCACTCTCGAGCATCAGGATCATGCCGGCCGCCCAGCCCTGGGTATATCTATGTATCGCGCCTATGGTTCTGGCGATCGATTTCGGACCTCGCCCGAGCAGCAGCGCTTTTGATTCTTTCAAAGTGAAGCGCACATCCCGGTAGCGGAGCATACCGATCTTACCATTTGCCTGCAGGCGGGCCAACGTTGAAATATTTTTCCAGATCTTCCATCATTTCAATCTCCAATCTCTTCCATTCCCATCCTTTGTCTATCTTTATAACCCAATGCGTATTTTCGACTTTACTGAATGGTCCATCGATCCCGCTGGATGTTGGCAAACCATTATCCATCGTATACCAATTACCATTCTCTTTAAAAAGTGTGACGATATGGAAATCTCTTGGCTGCTTCCCAGGATTGAAATTTGCAGACCATGGATGATGCACGTACAAAGGGTAGGCCTCATAGCCGGCTTTTCTCAAGCAGTGAACCGCAAAAGTTGTAAATGCACCACAATTTCCCCTGCCCCTATTCCTGAATATAAAATCAGGGGGGCATCCCCTGCGAATCCCTTGTTCATGGTGATGTTATGCATTTCTCTTCATTTTGATCACATTTCTATTGTAGTTGCGATTACCGGTATCAGTGGAAAACCTTTTTTAGATAACTTAACCGATTCTCTATCAGGTTTTTCCAGCCCGTATTTTCAAATTTTTCTTTGAAAGCTATAATAAAATTCATTTCATTCTTGGGAGTTTGTTCTCTGGTCGGTGCGTCATAGGTAGGTGCGACAAACCGGCTTTCACTGATCATGCCTTCCCAATAACCCTTTATCTTTTCTCCTTTTGAAATTTGGGAATAGTAATGGATCTGGACGTCATCGGCGCCATTCATTGAAGCTACGCTGTTTAAATAAAAACTGCCCATTGAGGAAAATTCCCCGGTGCGCGCATCGATGACAGATGCCTGAACCATTTTTTCCGGAAACAATACAGTCACTCTTCTGGTGCGTCCTCCGCCTAAGCCTCCCTGCATAATTGCACCGGTTGCCGCAACTGCAGCATATCTTCCGGGTGTAGTGTTCAATAAAAATACATAAATTTCAAACGCTCCAGCTACGTATTTAAAATTCGATGCAATAATCTCATTCTGCATCAAGGTATTAGTATCGTCCAGTTTGACAAAAAATATTTGTTCTGGTTCAAAGGGTGCAGATTTGTTGAATGTCACATAGACTGACAAATCCACGCTTATAGCAACCGCCGTTATTTCTGATTGGTTTGGGGCAACCGCCGGAGGAGGTGGTGGAGGTTCTGGAATAATGGCACAACCGATCAGGATTGAAAGTGTAGCCATCAACGAAACGATTTTTAAGAGTGTCTTTTGCATGACAAGTATTTCTTCCTTTCAGGATATAATTACCCCTCCTCAAGCAAATCGTATGCATAACGGCACGCCTTACAGGCCGCAAAAGTATGATAACTCAGCAAAGGAAAGTTACATGATAAAACCGCCAAAACCATGGCTGCCCGCCTTTTGCGGTCCCTGTGCAGTCGCAGGTTAGAAAATCAACCATCATTAATAATGTGTATCTTCAGTTGCTTATATGTCCAAGCTATAGTGCCTACTGTAAACACAAGTGCCGTAATAGAAGATAAAAAAAACATGAGATTGTTGGTGTTGGAATCAAAAACAAACGAAATAATGGGCGCATAAATGAACCTAAAAATCATGAAAAACAGTCGAATAAATACTGAAAACATAATGGGCACAGCAATACACCAGAAAAAGAACTTTATAATCCGACCTTCTTTTTCTTTGAATCAGTTTCGTGCATAGTATTTCTAACGGCTCGGCTGTGCGGGGTATTATGTGACGTTCAATGTGCAAACGTTGGCCCCGGCGTCCGCCACCAGCCGCAGGTTAGGAGCTTCAGCCTGTGAGGGCTTGCTTTGCTTCCTGTATAACAGAAATTTCATTCCATGGTAGCGCAGCAAAAGGCATGCTCCCGTCAGCCTGAAGGGCCAACTTTTCAAATTCTGAGTTTCTATGGGATCCAACGCAGCATCGCCACATTGCACCTCCATACATCATTCCGTAATAACGCAGTCCTTTTAATGGGCCATGATTAGGCCGAGAAAATTCAACTTTCGAAACCATATGAATTAATGCGTTAGTTTTGTGGTGTATTACTGCATATCCGATAATAGGGTACTGCACCATTCTCCTGCGTCACAAGCAAGTATTTGCTTTCGTAGTTTTTCTTCGTGAGGACCCAAAGAAACCTCCTGAAAGGTATTCAATGAGCTCACCGAAGCGCGAAAAAGCACACTTAAATGAAATAGCTTGAACGTAGCGTAATCAACTTTGATCCAGTGAACATTTGCCAAATTCCAAGGATCAGGCAATGGCGATGCGTCAATCCATTGCTTTTTAAATGGTTTTTCGCAATACTCGTTAAAATGTTGCTCACAATTTTCACAGAAAAGATATTCTCGGATTCCTTTCTGTAAGAGCTGGCACCGATGTTTTCCTCGGCCATGAATTCCTAAAAGTTGATTTTTGTCATTGTATAACTTTGCATAAAGGAACTCAGGGATAATATGCGAATATCTAGGTTCTTTATTGTTTCCGCAAAGTTTACATAAAGCCACGGTAGCTCCTAACATTTAGCGTTTTATCCGTCATCCTCAGCAAAGAAGTAGCACAGTGGAGGTGTGCTATTGCCCGCCAGGACGCCACTTTCTTCCGGTTAAAGGATGATGGATAAAACGAGGTTGAACTTGATCGCTTTTCGCGCGGTGCTTGGTGCTTTGAAATTATGGGGATTATATCGGCATAGGGAATGGTTGGCAAGCAGTAAGAGGTCGGATCGGCGAGGGCTCAAGAACCGATTTTCGGGTTCAGAGCGCCGCACATGGTTAAAAGGATGCATCGTAAGCACGCAAAGGCCCTTCCATCTTCGCGAATAGTCGGTTTTCGGGCGCAATTGGGCGACTGCTTCAAGGGATACCCCTGCTTGAGCCCCAAATGAACGCTTTTTCCCATTTCCCTTGCAATTGTCTCCTATGTTGGCGCCCTGCATCGGACCGAGACCGTTTTGGCCAGAAGGTTGCCGCGATTCATTTTGCCCATGCCGCACTCGGGGTATAGCCCGATATCGATGCCGGTTACCCGAAGCATCATCTCACCCACCGTTTCCCGGCGGATCTGGACAGGGCCGGCTGACGGTTCGATCAGCTTGCGGATCAATGCAATGGACTGCTTGCGATTGCAATTTTGACCATGAGTGGGACATTCCGCGATACCAATACCAGCGATCAAAATACCGTGTATCCCAACACCTTCCACTTTCCTGTGTTGTCTCTGGTCACTGAAACGGCCTCGCCTTTTGACCCCTTGTTCTCGAAGGAGGTCTGATACTGGATTATCAAATACGGGCCAACATCGATGTCGGAAGATTCGGTTACGTACAAGAATCTCCGCTTTTCCGGCTTGCCGAGGGGTTTTCGAAAACTCTCCAAATCAGCGAGCCATTGTTCTTTCGTTATCGTTTTCTTGAAGACATCGGATAGCCCTTCCCAAGTCTCTCGGTACTTGTACCCATCGATCAAGGATAACCATTTTTCAACCGAACGAATGGCGTCGGCATGGACTCCGGCATTCTGGGAATGTGCTTGAGTGATGAAAAGGCATGCCAACAAACTTGTCACTATTGCCATGAATGATGCGGCTTTCATCATCTTTTCCTCCTTACGAAACATACCAGAAACAGCAACAGGTCCCTCAACCGCTGTCGTGCCCGATCTGTCAATGCGGCGCCAAATGCGAGCTTGCTGTTTTTGCTTTCCACCACCACCTGTTCGCCCTGGCTTTCCGCGCGCAGTGCAATATTGACGACTTCGGCGATGGGAATGCTTCTCGTATCCCAACCGCGCCGCCGGTCCCCGGTTCTGTACCAAACCGTTCCAACGTCGACGGCTACCTGATCCGGATGCCGGAGTTTCAGGGTCAGTGAAACCACGAAGTAGATGGCCCCGGCCACCAACGCGCCGGCAAAGGCCAGCATGAGCATTAAAGCGTTGATGGAATCCGCAAGCACGACGCCGATGGAGAGTGCGGCGACAGCAAGGGCGAAAAGCCAGGCGACATTCCTGGCGTGCCCCATCGGCTTCAGTGTGATTACCCACAGGTCGTCTTCCCGATGGAGCGAAAGCCCTACTGGAAAACCTGGCCGTTCCAGGTCCACCTCGGGCACAGTACCTTGCCCTCGGCGATCTTGTCGAGAAGGGGGCGTGCGAGGTCTTCCACGGTGGAGGCGGTGATACCCTCGCGGCTGCTCTCCAGCACGGGCAAATGGAACAGCTTGGCGTAATGGGTCCACAACCGGGTCCACTCTTCGGGCGGATACAACATGGAACTCTGCGATTAAGGGGACGTAGGGGGACGGGGACGTAGGGGGACGGGGACGTAGGGGGACGCCCTTTATATCTTCACATTTGACTTTATTCCACACTCTTCTGCAGCCCTCTTGGGTTCTCTCACAATCATTAATGCATTCAAATGCAAAAATCTAAAGGGCGTCCCCCTTCTCTCACGTCCCCCTTCTCTCATTTTCTCTTGACTTCCGCGGCCATATAGATGTTCGGTGCTGTGCCATATAGTTGGAATTCTATCAATATATTATGCCGGTAATTCTTTGATAAAACCTAACGTATTTTCTACTCCTGAAATACATTGTTTATATTTGCTACAAACATTATCTATTACTTGAAAAAGGTCGCATGTTTCTTTATTGAGCTTTCGGAATCTTGTCCCATCGTTTTTAATTATCGGCAAATCGAATGTTTCAACTTTATCCTCACCAAATAGTCTACAAACTTGATGAGAAATATTATTTCTTTCTCCTGTAATTTTACTGCAATGGTCTATTTGCTTATACAGGGATCTAAAGAATGGCAAATCGTCATAAATACTATCTCTTTTAAGGCGTTGCATTAATCCACTGAAATATAGCCGCTCTTCTTTTTCATCTATCTTTAAGAAGTATTTTATCAAGGTTGATAAACGTTCCCAAACCCGATAAGCACATTCAACTGCTGTATTATGATGGTACCAAAAATGCAAATCCCCGATGTTTATATCAACTTCTAGATCCTTCAAATCATACACGCTTTGCTTATGCCCCCTTGGGAACTTAGCAGAGTCCACAGAGACTAAAAGATATCCAACGCTAATTTGAATGGACGCGATAGCAAACCAAACGTTTCTTGCTCTTTCAACAGCCGCATCAATTTCCAAGTTGAGCCTTCGGGCATTTTCAAAAGCGAATCTATCAAGAATTGGCAAATCAAATTTTATTGTGGCTATTGGATATCCTAATTTCTGAAATTTTGTACTTATATGTGCCTGTAAATCATCAATTGAAACAGTAATCATTTTACTCTTGTGAATTGCCGTCATTTATTACACCGAACGACCAGCATGAGGCGCGGCGGCTTTTTGCCGGCGCCCTCCATGCGGTTGTTATATGTTTACCAATCGTAGAATTTTCTTAGTTCATCTTGCGGCTTTACTAGAAACCATGAAATATCAAAGAAATAATCTGCCTCAAGCCTTAAATTTCTGCTTAGCCCCTGACTTTTCTCGAAAAACCATAAAACGACCCGGCAGCCTTCATCCTTGACGGCTTTGACCAATGGCACATAATCATCATCACCTGCGACTAATATAGCGATATCATAATTTCCTTTATGCGCATGCGTAAGCATTTCAGTTGCTAACGTGATATCAACTCTCTTTGAACGCTGTCCTTTTTATCTTTTTAAAAACTCTTGGTGCCTCGATTCCAATATCTTTCAGTTTATTTTCAACTTCTTCGAGTTTATTTGTATCGCCTTGAACGGCTGTATAATAATGTTTCCTTACAACTTCACAATTAACATGATGTGGAATATTGGCATATTTTGACCATACAAATATATTTTCATCGGGGACCTAGGACCTATGGGGACGTCCATAAATTCATAAAAATCTTCAGCCCCCGCCGATTTTTTTATCAATCGATGTCCCCATAGCCCCACTGATAAGCGGATGTGTTCACCGCCAAGTTCAACGGCTCCGCGCAGCCCAGCCGATTATCGACAATGAAACGGAGGGAAGTTAATACCTGAATTTTGCACGCAAATGTTTCTGAGCGTGTCAGTTACGCGATAATTTTTTTTGCTTGAGGTCGATTTTCTACTCGGACACATGGCCACTACCGTTCAAACGCCGGTCATGTCGGCATTTACAAATTGGAAATGCTGGGCAACCGGTTATTTTCACAGTCAAAACCATGCAAGAAATTTCTTGCCTTCATCCAGCCAAAGCAAAACGTTGCGGCCATCCATCATTTTGGACCCATGGGCGCGGCTTTGATCGCGCGGTATCAAGCAGTTTTAAAAAACCGAGCATCGCCGGCGTACGCGCATCATGGATGGAGTATTTGACCTTGTCACGGTTCTGATCTTTGACAACTTTGGCAGCAATGAACAAAAGCCTGAGCCGCGCAATGCGAATAGTGTTGGATGCTATGCCTTTCAGGCTCTGTTCGGATTTTTTACAAATCGTACCTGATACCGCCATTAATTTCATGTAGCGCCAGATGTTGTAGGCCAGCATCACCAATTGAAAGAATGCATAGTTGTTCTTGAACTTTGCCGAAGGAACAGCATCCAGACCTTCGCGTTTGGCTTCACCGATCAGGTTTTCAACATCGGCCCGTTTATCATACTGACCAATAAGCTCATGAGCGCTGCCGCTGAGACTGGTGCAAAATATCCGGTAGGTATACCGGTCATCTTCAAATAGCGCACACTGCATCGGCTGGTTTGTATTGGACAATTGTTGCTCTTTAGGTATGCGCATGGCAACGAACCGGCACGGGGCATCCCAACCTTGCGGCTGATAAATGAACTCAACATCTTTTCCTTGCCGGGCACGATACCAGCTGCCGGGATCAAAGGGCGGATTGCTCCTTTTGTTGTAGGACGTAGAGGGACGTCGAGGGACTTAATGCATTCAAATGTAAAAATCTAAAGGGCGTCCCCCTTCTCTTACTTCTCTTCCCCTTCTCCGCTCTTCTCCGTCCCCCTTCTCTTACCTTCTCTCTCAGCGTCATGTTGGGCGACACTCTCAATAACGCTCCCATAACTCAACATCACCAGCACGCACGGTAAACATGGGGTGTGCCCCTGGCACTTCCGTATTGCGCCACTTTTGATAGAATGCAGGGTTACGCACCTCCAGCTTTGCCAGGAGATGCGTCCACTCGTACACCATTTGACCACTAGTGACGGTGAGGGGCGTTGCCTTTCGGGCCAGCTCGATTTTGCTTTTATTGAAGGCATAACCCCGCGCCTTCGCCTCCACATAAATACCTTTCAGATACAGCGAGATGGCGGCAAGTGGCGCCGTATGATTTTTGAAGCGATCCAGCTGCGGATGGTTGCGATAGCCTCGCGTTTCTCCCCGCAGGACAGCCTGCGCCAGGAGAGCCTCCCGCCACAGCGCGACCAACCCTTGAGGATCAAGATATTTGGGATGTAACGACCAGAGACGCATGTTTTATGGCGCCTAACAAACATTTAGCGTTTTATCCAACATTATTATTAGCCTGTCCTAATAGGCGCCTTTTTTTACGCCTGTTTTGAATACGAAACAGAAATGGTTTATCAATTCGACATCTGACAAGGTCAATTTGCCTTAATAGATGCCTGATTAGGCGTATAGAAAATCGGCCTTTCGTAAACTGGGGCGCATAAGAAAGCAAAAATTTGCCCCCGGCCATTTTTTGTTATTTGGATCTTTTTGGATTGGAACTGCTGGAAATTAGCCTCAAGTATGGTTCCATGTCAAGTGATGGTCTTGTCTGTGTTGATGGTGAAACCTTTTGGCTTGCAATGGTTGTGAGGCTTGATCAATTGCTGCGCTCCGTAAACCGAAGCGTTTCCACCGGAAGGACTTCCGCCTCTGTGGGCGCTTTTCCGAAGGCGTTGCGAATTCTGCGCTGGAAGCCGTCCAGATAGATA
>QZKV01000013.1 GCA_003599575.1 Desulfobacteraceae bacterium
AAATCGAGCCCTGCTCTTTTCTTGATACCGGCGGAAACCCCCGCCGCAACGAATCCCGGACATTGAATGGATTTGCTCACATGCGCCTCCGCAGCTTTTTAACCAGATCTATCAGGGCACCGGAGTCGCTGACGACTGATGCTCTGACGAAAGCTTATTGCCCATTTTCGATTCCGATCCAGATTCCGCTACCGACCCCGCCCGAATGCGTGTTCATGTTCCAAATCGGGTGAAAAGTCAATTTTCGTTTTTGGTTGCCAAACAACTTAATTTTAAATAGATACAGCTGCAACTTTTCAGATCAGGGGATACTTGGATGGGACCCGAATACTCTTTTGTTTGCCCCCGATGCCAAAAGCTTCTGGTGCTGCAACGCACATGACGCAAAGTGCAATGGCGCTGCATGGATTGCAGCAAGGGTTATGATCTTTCCGATTTGCTGGATCAGTTGGACGATCGCACCGAAGCGGCTTTGGGCAAGATGATCTGCAACCGGCTGTAGTTGACCGCGGGCAATCGCTTGTCTGTCAATTGACAATATAGAGCCAGAATCATTCTTCATGGTCCTCCAGCACCTGTTTCCCGCATTTATCCTGATCGTAGTGGGCGCCGTGCTTAAGCGCGCTCGTTTGACCGATGCTGCTTTTCTGGCGACCACCGATCGCTTGATTTACTTTGTTTTTTTTCCTGTCATGCTTTTCTGGAAGATCGGCGCCGCGAATCGGCAGCTTGCTGCCGAAGCGCTGAATCTCTATCTCGCCGCAGCCTGCGCGGTGGCGCTGATTTACGTGATCAGCACCCTGTTCATTCGATTCTTGCATGTCCCGGCCTTCCAGGCGGGGGCTTTCTCGCAGAGCTGCTATCGTTTCAACACATACGTGGGCCTGGCGGTTATCTTGAGCGTCCTGGGAGAAAACGGCATCGCCCTTTTCGGCATCCTGATCGCGGTCCTGATCCCGATGATCAACATCCTGTCGGTGGCTACATTGATATGGTTTTCCGGCCGCCCGCAAAACTGGCGCTTTCGCCTGCGGACCACCGCATTTTCGATTCTGACCAACCCCCTGGTCATCGGTTGTGCGGCCGGATTGATCTACGCCCAGTGGATCAACACCTTCCCGCCATTGCTCGAAAATACGTTTCGCTTGGGTGCCGCGGTCACGTTGCCGCTGGCCTTGCTCTCCATCGGCGGCAGTTTGACCCCGCAAACCCTCAAACGCCATTTCAACCTGGCCTTTGCGGGTACCGTCTTCAAACTGGTGCTGCTGCCGCTGATCGGCGCCGCATGGATGCGCATTTTCGGTGTAACGGATATCTACCGCTCGGTCGGTCTGATTTTTTTTGCATTGCCGACCTCTACGGCCATTTACGTGCTTTCGTCTCAGCTGGGCAGCGACACCGAGTTTGCCTCGGCATCCATCGTGTTGTCCACGGCGCTTTCTTTTTTCTCGTTATCCTGTGTGTTATGGATTTTACATGCTTAGAAATTTCAAGTTGATCATAGAATACGACGGAACCAACTATTGCGGCTGGCAGCGTCAGCCCAACGACCCTACCGTTCAGCAGACCATCGAAGGCGCCCTGCAGACCATGACCCGCCGTAAAATCACCCTGACCGGGGCGGGCCGGACCGACGCCGGCGTCCACGCCTTGGGGCAGACGGCCAACTTCACCTGCGACACGACCCTCGAACCGGATGCGTTCCATAAGGGGCTGAACAGCCTGTTGCCCGGGGATATCGTCATTCACCAGTGCAGCGAAGTCGATCTTTCCTTTCATGCCCGCTTCAAAGCGCGCAGCAAAATGTACCGTTACCGCATCCACAACGGACCCTTGCCGGCCGCTATCGGCCGGCAATACGAGTGGTGGATCAGGACGCCTCTCGATGTGCATGCCATGCGGTCGGGCGCGAACTACTTGACGGGCCGCAAGGATTTTAAGGCTTTTGAAGGCACCGGCAGCCCCCGCGCGCATACCATTCGCACCGTCACGCATGCGGCGGTTCATTGCGAATCGAAAGAGCGCATCATCTTCGAAATCGAGGCCGACGGATTTCTACGTTACATGGTCCGCAATATGATGGGGACTCTGGTGGCCGTTGGAAACGGCACCCTTGCACCGGAAGAGATCGTTTCCATCCTGGATTCCGGAGAGCGCCACCGGGCCGGAATAACGGCGCCGGCGCAGGGATTATGTCTGATCAAAATTGATTATTGACTTAGCGCAAAAATTTTTCTATGTCCTGCGCGATCCCTCAAAAAACAGTATCGTAAAAAGCCATATACCACTCCTCCCGCATGACGGCGAAGGCCGAAAAATGTAGGAAGCAGCTTTGGCACCACCAAGATGAGTCCAGGTTGTCCGGCCTTGGGCTGCGCCGGTGATATGCAAGCACTTTTTCGGTTCCATCAAAAGCGTTGCCGCAATAACGTATTGTTTAGGATACCATTTCAGGACCGTTTGTAGACAGCCGACCGAAGCCTGAGCGCTTTTCCCAACCGGATTCGTCCGCTAACTCACCGTTGGCTTGAAAATTCTCAAAGGTCCCGGCCTGTCAAAGTGGCATCTATCTTGCTGGCATTTTTGGAATAAATATTTTTTTCACCTGCATGGTTATTAAACCGTGCCCACCAACAGTGGCATTTTGACACACCGGCGGCCGGGCACTCAAACAATCCACCCCTTGCCAAAGAGGTAAGAAATCATGCTGGAGACCACTTTTCTGGACAATAACGCGCGCATTATGGAAAGCTTGAGAAAGATCCCGGTGTTGGAATCCTTTGAGGAACAAGAATTGAATCGTTTGCTGCAGATGAGCAAAATCCGCAGATATCGCTCCGGCGAGTGCATTGTGCAAGAGGGTCGTTCGGATACCTGGCTCTTTTTTTTGATGTACGGCCGCGTGCGCATCACCAAGGAGGGCAAGGAGGTGACGACCCTTTCACGCAAGGGGGAGGTTTTCGGCGAAATGGGCGCCATGGACAGCTCCCGGCGCTCGGCATCGGCGCACGCCGTCACCGATGCGGTCTGCCTGGCAACGGATATGTTCTATGTGGAGAAGCTGACCGGCAAAGAAAAAATAGCCTTCGGATATGTCTTTTATCGTTTGATGTCGGAAATCCTATCCCGCCGGCTGCGTCAAACCACCGAAGCACTGGTCAAGGCCAAGGGCCGTATCAATTTAAAATTCTGGTAAAAGCGGATTGATAACTGCCTCGCACCTCATCCCGCAGGCGAGCAAAGCTGGGGCAATTTTCATGACGACCGCGATGCGTGGCGCAGACTCATGAAAACAGCCCGTCTGGCCGTCACCGCCCGCCGGAGGGCGTTTTCCCTTTCCGGCAGGCTTTGCGCCAGCGCTGCAGAACCAGCCCGCGCCTTCAAGCAGCCTGCATGTCCTGAATGCCTTTCAAAATGGTATCGAAAAGCTCCTGAACCTGACTTTCGTCAATGCAGGAAAACGCCGCCCGCAAGTCGTGCTTACCCAGGGAGATCAGCCCCACGCCGTACGTATTCAGCAAATGCACGCGCAATGGTTCGGCCTCGACGGTCTTAAGCTTCAGGCACATAAAATAACCTGAATTGAAGGGGTACACATCCCACGCCGGTTCATACTTGGCATCCGCCAGGACCTGTTTGACCTTCAGGGCGCGCGCCTTGAGGATTTCGAATTTTTCCTTCTTTTCGGTTTCGTGACGCGGATCCTGCATGACTTGCAGCAAAATGGATTGTCCCAAATGGGACGCATTGGAGATGTTGCCCCGCACGCAGCCGGCGGTTTTCTTTTCGAGCGCATCGTAGAGTGGAACCGGATCACCTGTGCAATGGGCCCCATAGGTGATGAACCCGAGCCGCAATCCCCAGACGAAATACTCTTTGGTGGCACCGTCCAGTTTGACCGCCAGCAAATTGGGATGACGGCCGCATATCATCGCAAACAAGGACTCCTTCAGCGTCTGCTGCTCGTAAAAAAGTCCGAAATAAGCATCGTCCAAGACCGCCAGCACATGGGTGCCCTTTTCGGCCGCCTGGATCAGTACGCGCGCAATCGCATCCGCCTCTTCTTTGGAAACGGTGTAACCGGTCGGGTTATGCGGAAAATTCAAAAGCACAACGATTTTATTGTTCTTTTCGGCTTCCTCGGCGATTGTCTGCGCCAATCCCTGGACGTTGTACCCGCCGTCTGCGTTGAACGTGGCATAGTGGCTCAGCCGCGCCCCTTTGCGTACGCTGAAGATCATATTGTAATTGCCCCAAAACATATCGGGAAGCACGACCACATCGCCGGGGTCGACCCACACATCGGCAAAGATGCTGATGGCGTGCGTAATGCCGCTCGTCACCAGCGGCAGGCTGATCTGCTTGCCGGCCAAAGAGGGATTTTTGGCATACAATTCTTCCCGCCAGCCCTGGCGCAGCGCGGGGAGGCCGAAGGAAGGGGCGTAGGTCAGGGCCTGACTGGCCCGGATGCCCTGCACGTGATTCATGATGCTGCCGAAACACATTGTGTGGCCGGCCTCTTTGGCGATTCCGATAGTGGCATTGATCCGATGCGCCTTTTCCTTGGCTTCGGCGCTTTGGCTCAGAATTCCTTTGGGGAAAAAAAGCTGGCGCCCCAACAGGGACAGCATCGCTTCGATTTGATCGTTTTTTTGGTGTATGGTCCGGTTTAGCTCCACGGCAATGGGATTCATGCGTATTCTCCAGGGGAAAATGGTTGTCGGAGAGAGGATCGCCCGCAAAGGGGCTGCCCCTCAGTACAGAACCGCCTCATGCGCTGTCAAGTGTAAGTTGCCGTGACCCGTTGCCCCCTTGACCGGGTGGCTGAGCTGTAGGTTGCCCGCCGGAACACCGGAATAGCTGTCGCACCAAAAGGGAAAACCCCATCCTGTTTTTTCAATCAGGATGGGGTTTGCAGGCTTAAGGCAAAAGCTGTAACTCTTGTTACCGAGCCGCTCTTTTGGATGCTTTCAAAGGATTGACTTTGGCCTTCGCGGTTACCACGTTCGAGACCACATGCGTGGCCAAGTTGCAGTTTCCGCGTTTCCATTTCATGGCCGGTTCCGGGCATGAACTGCAGTACCAGCCGGATTCATTTTGGGTGGCGCGACCGCATCCCTGGCAGGATTCGATCACTTCGTGGCACGATCCGCCATTGTAGTTGCAGCCTTTGGCAGACATAAATGCGCATTCGGAACCTTTACGGATAGTTTGGCAAATCATGGTAATACCCCCTCATACGTTTTGACAAAAAAAGAGCCGGCTTCGTTTATCCCGGCTCCCTTTTCCAGAATTGACGTCCGAGCGCCCTATAAACGAGGCAATTTTGATTGTCAAGCGGATTCGAACCTAAAGGCGGGATGCGCCGGCCTTTTCAATGGGATCGCAAAAATCCGAATGCATGCGTGCTATTGCATGTCATGCCGACTTGGTTTAATGTGGATGTTTGATTCCGGCGGCGCGGCATCACGGCAAGGGGTGGGGCTGCCGAATCCGGGGAATTCCGGGAGCTCCCATGGGGTGGCTACCATCTTTTATGTAGCCGCCAGAGGCTGGTACACCGAAGAGCACCGAATTCGGCGTCCGACCGGGAAGTTTGGTGGTTGTGGAGCTCTTATTTCCTCCCGAACAGGATATACGCATGGATGCAGCCGAAATCCGCGAGATTCTCGATGAAGCCAAAGCCGTTTTAGAGTTGGAGTCCGACAGTATTTTGGAAATGAGCCGCCGGCTGGACGATAATTTTGCCCGCATGGTCGATTTGATCTGCCTCTGTACGGGACGCGTCGTCATCGGCGGTATCGGAAAATCCGGCATTATCGCCCGCAAGATTTCGGCTACCCTGAACAGTACCGGCACCCGGTCGCTCTTTTTGCACCCGGTCGAAGCCATGCACGGTGATTTAGGGGTGGTCAGCCCGGAAGACATCTTTCTGGCGCTTTCCGCAAGCGGCGAAACGGATGAACTGAACCTTCTGCTGCCCCGCATCAGTTCGGTGGGTTGCCCCATCATTGCCTTTACCGGTAATTCGAAGTCGACTTTGGCCGCCCACAGCGATGTCATCATCGACACGGGCGTGCAAAAAGAGGCTTGCCCGCTCGGATTGGCGCCGACCTGCTCCACGACCGCCATGCTGGCGATGGGCGATGCGCTGGCCGTCGTTTTGATCAACCGCAAACATTTCAAGATGGACGATTTCAAACGTTTTCATCCGGGCGGTGCCCTGGGACAACGACTGGCCAGCAATGTCAGCGACATCATGCTTACCGGCGATGCGGTGCCCTCGGTTCGGATCGGTTCGGCAATGGCATCCGCGATCCATGAAATGAACCGCCACAGCTTGGGAGTCATTCTGATCCTGGATCGGGATGATCACTTGGGCGGCATCATTACGGACGGGGATATCCGGCGCGCGGTGGCCCGGGGCACTCAGTTGTTCCAGATGAAAGTAGACCAGGTGATGAGCACCACTCCTCATCAGGCGCACCCGGAAACGCCGGCCTATGATGCGCTCAACACAATGGAACGCTATCAAATTACGGTCCTGCCCATTACGGGAAGCGATAAAAGGGTGAAGGGCATTTTACATTTGCACGATATTCTCGGAAAAGGTGAATTCAAGTTCAACGGCCGGTGAGCGGGCATCCCATCCGACCGGAGCTGGGCAACCGGCTCGGGAATGCGTCCGATGGGGGATCGGTTACAGTTTTTTCATTGCGCTCTAAAATAGATCGGAATGGTTTCTCTCCACAAAGGAATTGAGGCTGAATGAGTAGTGAACAAATCGATACAACTATCAAAAATTTAGGTAAGGCAAATATCAGCTCACCGCTGCTCAATGGCGGTGCCCACAACCAGAGCTTCGTTGACGACAAAGACCGCGTTCTGGTTCATGTCCGTGCATCGGAAATGGAGGCCGAACTGAAAAGAAAGGGGCCGGCGCCTTCATTTGAGCTGGCCGGGCCGCGCAAGAAGATCTACTTCGACCCCAGCAAACTGCGCTGCGCCCTGGTCACCTGCGGCGGCCTATGCCCGGGTCTGAACGACATCATCCGTTCGATCGTTCTGGAGTTATACTACCACTACGGCGTCCGCAATATTTACGGCATGCGCTACGGCTTGCAGGGTTTTATCCCCAAGTACGGCCATGAAGTCATGGACCTTGCGCCGTCGGCCGTGGCCAATATCCTCGATCGGGGCGGGTCGATCCTGGGTTCCTCGCGCGGGCCCCAGGATATCGAAGAGATCATCGACTGCCTGGAACGGATGAATATCGGTATCTTGTTCATGATCGGGGGGGACGGCACGTTGAAGGCAGCGGTGAAGATCACCGATGCCATTTTTAAGCGCAAACTAAAAATCAGCGTCGTCTGCATCCCCAAAACGATCGACAATGACATCCATCTCATATCGCGGTCGTTCGGTTTCGATACCGCCGTGGATGTCTCAACCCAGGCCATTATCGGCGCTCACAATGAAGCGGCGGGGTATCCCAACGGCATCGGATTGATCAAGCTCATGGGGCGTCATTCCGGTTTTATCGCCGCCACGGCGGCCCTGGCCCAGCAGGATGTGAACTTCGTCCTGATTCCCGAGGTGGATTTCGACCTCGAGGGTCCTCGGGGGTTTTTGTCGGCACTTGAAAAAAGATTGGCCGTTCGCGGGCATGCCGTCATCGTCGTCGCCGAGGGAACGGGACAGAAATACTTCAAGAGCACGCCCGATGAAAGGGACGAGTCGGGCAACATCAGGCTCAAGGATATCGGCGTTTTTCTGAAAAGTGCGATTGTCACTTATTTCAAGGCGCGCAACATAGATATCAATATCAAGTATATAGACCCAAGTTACATGATCCGCAGCTTGCCGGCCAATGCCAATGACAGCGTCTTTTGCGGTTTTCTGGGACGCAACGCGGTCCATGCCGGAATGGCCGGGAAGACCACACTGGTGATCGGTCGCTGGAACAACCATTTCGTGCATATTCCCATGGAAGCGACCACCTGCAAACGCAAACAAGTGGCTCCGGAAGGCGAATTGTGGTCGGCCGTCCTGTCAGCCACCGGCCAGGGATCCCTGAAAAGTCCCACAACGGAATAGAACTTTGCTCGGTGGCGATTGAAAAGTCGAGTGTAGCGGCTCCCCCCCTTTGGAAAAACTTTGGAAAAGGGGGGCCGGGGGGATTTTGGGATGAATTCAGACAGGTTGAAATCCCCCTAAATCCCCCTTTTTCAAAGGGGGACTTGATGGCTCGCCCCTTTTTCAAAGGGGACTTCATCGTTAGCGGCTCGATCGGATTATACGTCACCGAATTTATGAAACAGAGTACTTGGTTGTGCCGCCGGTCCGGAAGCCGAAACATTGCAGGGCAAACCGGCATTAGGCATTAATTCAGCAGGCGAACGATGACCTCGGCATGCTTCCGGGCAGCGCCGCGGTGGGATAGAATGGCCCGTCGGGCTGCCAGCCCGGCCTGTTTTGCTTTTTGGGGATGGCGCAGCCAGCCGGCGGCAACCGCAGCCATCTGATCGGCGTTGAGAACTGTCCGTCCTCCGCCGGCCCTTTCAATGAGCTGCTGCGCGTCAATAAAATCTTCCATGGACGGACCGTACATGACCGGTTTGCCCCATACGGCCGGTTCCAGCACATTCTGCCCGCCTTTGGGAACCAGGCTGCCGCCGCAGAAGACCAAATCGGCCACGCTGTAGGTGTCGGCCAATTCACCGATCGTATCCAGAAGAACGACCGGTGCCGCACGACGGTTTGCCTTTCCATCCAATTCGGTACGACGCTGGCAGGACAATCCCTTGTCCTTGACCCATTGTTCGACCTGATCGGTGCGTGTGACATGGCGGGGTGCCAGGATCAAGACCGTGCGCGGGAAATCGCGCAAAAGCGTCCGGTATGCATCCAGCACGATGGGCTCTTCGCCTGAGCGGGTGCTGCCGGCGACAAAGACGGGCGTATCCGGTTGCAGACCGTACAGGGCCTGGGCCCATGTTTTGGCCGGATTGCCGCCGGCCATCGGGTCCGGCCCATCGAACTTGGCATTGCCGTGCACCGCAATACGCCGCTCGTCCGCGCCAAGTGATTGTATCCGCAAGGCATCGGAGGTCGATATCATACTGAATGCATCGATGTGGGAAAGGGTATGACGGATCAAGGGACGGATTCTGAGATAACGATGGATGGTGCGCACCGAAATACGTCCGTTCAACACAGCGGTTCGAATGCCCATGCCGCGCGCCCCGATGATCAGGTTGGGCCATATTTCGGTCTCCAGAAGGCCCAGCACATCCGGCCTGACCATCTTCAGCGCCTTGCTGGAGGGGCCGAGGATGTCGACCGGCGCATAAAAGCAGACGGCATTGTTCTGAAAGAGCGCTTTGGCGCGGGTCAGCCCCTGCTTGGTGGCCGTCGATAAGACGATCCGGCAGCCCGGCCTTTGTTCTTGCAGGGATTTGGCGATGGCCGCGGCCACACCGACTTCTCCGACAGACACCGCATGCAGCCAGACCCGCGGGCGCCCCTCGAATTTGCTCCTCAACGCCTGCGGATACCATCCCAGGCGCTGATGAAACCGCTCAAGATCTTCTTTGTTTCTGCGTTGGTGCAGCCATAGGGGCGGAATCAGTGCCAAGCCGGCGGCCGAACCGATGCAGGTGTATACGAATTGAAAAAGATTCATGGACGGATTTCGACAAAATGGTCGCCTTTAACCCTCAGCAGAACCAAATTTTTGATCGCCTCGCCGTCCGCCGCAAAGGCGGTTGTGCCCGTTACGCCTGGGACCTGGATTTGCCTCAGATGATTGCGCAACTGATCGCGTAATCGGATTTCAGGCCGGGTCAGCAAATCAAACAGGATATTGGCCGTATCAAATGCAAAAGCCTCCATGAGCCCCGGTTCGGTATTGTAAATCGATCGATAGGCATTGACGAAATTTCGCACTGCCTCCGATGCGCTGTCCTTGTAAAACCCGTCCACGGTAACGGTGTTTTGAGCATATTGTCTTGCCAATTCAATAAGCTGCTGGGAGTGCCACAAGTTGGTACCCACCGTGTAAACATTTCTGACATCATAGTAAGCCAGTTGCGGCAGGATCAGCCCGGCCGTTTTGGGGGCCTCGGGTATGAACAGGACATCAAAATCAATATCGGGACGGGCGCTCTCAACCTCGGGACCGCGTCCGAGGGCCGGCCCCTTGACGCGGTCCTGGTCCGGATCCTGATGAAACATTCCGGTCAGGCGGGTGACGGGATCGGGCAACCAGGTTTCGAGCCGGTCCGTAAATTCCGGATTGACTTTGAAATAGGGGCTTTCTTCAATTTTCACCACCGGTCTGGCCTTCAGCTCTGCGGGGATGGGGTAGTGGGTCCCCACGAGTTTCTTGATCGTTTTGGCGAAATCGGTTTGGCCGGGGGCATAGGATTCCACACCCACCATGCGTCCGCCCTGGGCAATGACCTCATCCCAGAAGAGGGTCATAAAGGTGTTGCCGTAAGGCTCCTCCGGGTACATGACAGCGAACTTGCGCATGCCAAGGTCGTTGATAAAGTATTTCACAAGCGTTTGAACCTGGCTTCGCGGCGTGATGAAATGACGGAAAACATAATCGCCGATGGCGGTGATATCGGTCTTCTGTGTAAATGTCAGAATGGGAATGTTCAGTCTTTGGGCTTCTTGCGCCGCCGCCGGCGCGGTATTGATGGGACCGATGATTGCACCCACGCGCGCTTGAGCCATTTTGCGGACTGCCTGGACCGCATGCGCATCGTCGGATCCCGAATCCTCGACCACCAGTTTTATGGGCAGCGGGTTTTCTCCTCCCTGCACCATGCTCAGGGCCAGTTCCACCGCATTGAGCGCACGTTGACCGTAAGTTTGATACGGACCGCTCAATGGCAACAGACAGCCAAGCGTATATGGGGCAAAGGAGAGCTTCTGGGTAAGTGTTTGGATCAGGTTCAGCGTATCGGCCCGAGAGGGATGGTCAGGATATGAAGAATGGAGGGAGGTCAGCAGTTCCAAAGCTTCATCATAGTTCTCCTGCATAATTTGAACAACGGCATAGCGATACATCAGGTAGCCGCGGATCTGGCGGTCTTCAATTCGATCCCACAACATTTCGATTCCGCCGCCATCCAGAAGCGTGACCCCCTCTTTGATCCGGGCCTCCCATTGCTCCTTTTCAGGAGCCGGGGATTCCTTGTATAAAAGATACGCATAGAAGATGGCATGCGCGGCATTCCGGGATTGTTCATACAAATGGGTCAGGCGCTGCCGGAGCTTTTGGCGCACATTTTCATCCAGCGGACCTTCCAGCATCCGGGCGGCCATGTCGAAGGCTTCGGCCGGCCGATTTTCCTCGACCAGCATGTCCATGAGCGCCAACCGCGCCTCAGCGGCGGCGGGGCTGTTTGGAAACTGTTCAACGGCGCTTTGATAAAAAGCCTGGGCCGCATCCCGCATCCCCTGTTTTTGATAGATCGCCCCGACACGCTGCAATGCGGCGGCGGCGTGCCGTCCTTTGGGATACTGCCCGAGATAGAGGCTGTAATAGGTCAACGCCTGATCCTCAGCTCCTTTCCGCAAGAGCTCTTCCGCTTGCTGGAAGACGGCTCCTCCGGCGTCTCCGGGCTGTACCGATTCGGGCGGCGGCCCCGGCGGAGAAACACAGGCGCTGATCATCAGCAAGACAAACAGGGGCCAGACATTGATCTTGGATTGCACGCGTAAGTGAAAAGGTTTGGAAAACACATTCGCCTCGGGTTGGGTCAGGTTATCGATGGCCGCATCTTTTCGGCCCAATCTACACGAAACACCAATATTGTCAAATACCGCCGGCAATTGGCAGCCGTTTCGGCGAAGCATGCCTGCATGGTCGCAATCAACCCCTCGCCCTGAAAAATCCTTCGAAATGTCTGTTTCTTGACATGATATGTCGTAAAACGTATATCAGAAAAGGTTGACCAGGGGTGACAGTCCGTTCAAGATTTGAGTCTTTTGTTGAAAAGGACGGTTTCTCATGAAAACAGCGGCTTTTCTGGCAATCATCATGTTAACAGGGTTTACGCCGGCAGCGGCCGAATTCTATCGGTACGTCGACCAGCATGGCAACATCTTGTATACGGATGATTTGAACAATGTTCCCGCCGATCGCCGCGGGACGGTTCAATCCTACGAAGAAGCGCCGAACGCGGTGTCACCGGAGCAGAATCCACCCGAAAGCAAGCCGGATTCAGCAGGCAACACCATGGAGGCCATGGAAAATGAGCGCAAGCAGCTCGAACAACAAGAAAAGGATTTGAACAAGGAATATGACGAGCTTGTAAAGAGGCGCGGCGAACTCGATCAGGAAAAGGAAAAGGCCGTCACCGCCGATCATATCAAGTCTTACAATCAGCAAATCACCGATTTCAACGCTCGCGTCCGGGCCTATGAAGAAAAACGCGGAATACACACAAGCAAGGTCAATACGTTCAATAACCGCCTGAAAGAGAACCCGGGAGAACCCGAGCGCAAATAGTTGAATTTGTATCGCGCTCAGGATTGCGTGCTTCGGATTGCGGCCGGGCCGGTTTAAGCGAATCTTATCTTGAACTTTTTCAACGGCATCTTCACCTTCAGCGTATTGAAAGGAGAAAGCGCATGTCAAAAATCGATCCGTCGGATTTTAACCGGGCGCTGGCTGTCGGACGGCCCCCCAACATCCGGGAGTTGTTTCCCAACTCCAAAGCCTTGCTGGTCAGCGGCAAATACATCGATCTGGCCATGCTGGCAAAAGGCAACAGCATCTGTATGGCGGCCAACGGCCGCAACCAGTTTGTCATCAGAGGGGCTTTGCGGGCCGCCCAGCGCGCCAATTCCGCATTGATTATCGAAATCGCCAAATCCGAGGGCGGCAGCGATGCTTATTGCGCGGTCAATTTTTGGAACATGGCCCGCATTGTCGATTCTTTGTGCAATGAAATGAACATCACGATTCCGGTGGCCATCCATGCTGATCATTACGGCATCAAAAACGAAAAAGATATTGCCTCTGCCAAAATCGAAATCCCTTCCATGTTCGACGCAGGCATTACCTCCATCGCCATCGATGCTTCTCACATGCCCGACGACAAGAACCTGCTGGCCAGCATCGAATTGAACCCCTTTGTCCCCCGCTGGGCCGGTCTTGAAACGGAAGTAGGTGAAATCAAAGGCAAAGAAGGTCTTTCCACCAAGGATGAGGCGCTGTTCCTCATCCAAGGACTCAATGCGCAAGGGATTTTCCCAAACTGGATCGCCTTGAACAACGGCACCACCCACGGCATTGAAGCCAGCGACCAGGGGATTCAAGTCGACCTGACCGCCGAAATCCATGAAGCCCTGGCTTCATATTCGGTATCCGGAGCACAGCATGGCACTTCGGGGAACAGCTCCGAACGACTGCGCCAGATCGCCCGGCGGACCCGCACCACCAAGGCCAATGTGGCCACTGCGCTGCAAATGATCTCCTGGGGATTGACGGTCAATGACTATGGAAACGCCCTCCTGGACGAAAGCGGAGAATTCATCAAAGTCCAAAATCTGGGCGTCGGCGAACAGATGTGGGCTCAAATGAAGGCCTATGCGGATTCCAAAGGATGGAAAAAAGGTGATTACAAAAAACTCAACCTTCCGTTTGAAAGCAAGTTGCTGGCGCAATCCAGAGAAATCCGCGAGCGCATGTCCGCAGGAGTGGAAAACTTCGTCTACAATATGTTGGTCAACGTTCTGAACGCACAGGATACCGCGCCGTTGGTCATTGCTGAGATTGTCAAAGCCGGCAGCCATGATCCCGGCCCAAAGGGGCAGCGCAGTGAAAACCCGCATGACTGGACGCCGGCCAAAATCGTCGAGAGGTCCAAATATCTGAATACCGATAAGGGACCTTCCGGTAACTTCGAAGATTAAAGGATTTAGCATCGATCGTTCGCGCAGGGGCACCCACGGGTCTGCCCTTGCGCGAATCCAGCCGCATTCCCCCGCCTGCTGCGGTGCCCTGATCGAACACGTCGGCCAGGCCACAATCAGGCCTGCGCCAATCAGTGGATGACACTATTTACGAAAAAATCGATCTTTTTTCTAAAGTACCCCAGGGACCCGCCGATATAAAGACCGGAGGAACCACAAATGTACATTCACAATTATCAAATCCATAACGTGCTCAATGTTTATCGGAAACAGTTGAGCCAGACGCCGGCGATCAAACCGAACCGGCAAGCTCCGGCGGCGTCCCCTTCCGAGCGTGTGGATATTTCCACCAACGGACAGCGCCAATCCTTGATCGAGCAGGTGTCCGCCGAGATTGTGGAACGTATCGCCAACGCCGGACCCCAGAAACGTCCTGAAGCCGCCCTGAACGATCGCGCAACTCTGGAGGAAACCGCTGAACGGCGCGCCCGACGGGCCGCAAAGAAGGAAGCCGCATTCACCTATACGGCCATTGATGAGAACAATCGTAAGAGTTCCAAGACAATGCCGATTGAAAAACTGAGCCCTTTGATCGGCCGGTGAAAGATAAACGGCAGCTCCGCCGGCGATCAACATCGTGGGATCGCATTCAGGTAACGATGCGAGCAGGCTTCGGAAAAGGCCGAACGCTCTGCAGACAAGGGCAGAAAGGGGGATCACATGATCAACAACATCAGCGAAGGGACAATTCGGACAGCCGTAAAGATCGATCCCAGTGGGTCGATTCACGAGAAACAAACGATGCAGCAGAAAGCCGACGAGGTCCGGCAGCGCCGGCCGGTTGAAAACGCCGACACCGGCAGCAAACCGGAATCCCGTGATCCGCAAGACAGCGACAGCTCCAAATATTTGCTGGAGGACAATACGCTGGTCTTTGAAAAGTATGATGAAAAGGGGGATTTGATTTACAGAGTGCCGCCGAATTACAAACCTGTTGACGAACGGGCCTGATCAGGTCCTCACCCCCGCATTTCGCCTGCCTTCCGCTCGGCCGGACGGCCGACCTTTCTCTTTCCAGACCCTATGGCGCCTCTTCTTCCTTGGCAGCACGCCATAACGTCTCCATCTCCTCTCTTGCGACCTCATTCAGGCTTTTTCCCTGCTCCGCGGCCATGGCTTCCATGTGTTTGAAACGGCGGACAAACTTCTGGGTGGCCTGGGACAAGGCGGTTTCCGGATGGATGCCGCTCAGCCGCGCCACATTGACCAGGGTAAACATGATGTCACCGAACTCCTCGGTCGCTTTGACACGGTCTTTAACCCCGCCCGCCGCGTTCAGATCCAGTTCGGCCTTGAATTCATCCCATTCAGCCTCGGCCTGGCCCAGGACTCCCAGCAAAGTATCCCAGTCGAAGCCGATGGCTGCGGCTCTCTCGGAAATGCGGTACGACCGCAGCAAGGCCGGCAGCCCGGCTGGCACCGAATCCATCAGGGAGCCGTCCAATGGGCCCTTTTCATCCTGTTTGATCTCGCGCCAGCGCTGCTTGACCCGCTCGGCATCATCGACCTTGTCCGTTCCAAACACATGCGGGTGGCGATGGATCATTTTACTTAGATTACGGCCCAATACGTCGGTTGGCGCGAAGCGCCCTTCCTGCTGGTACAGGTGCATCAGGAACAGAATTTGAAACAAAACATCGCCCATCTCTTCCTTTATGCCGTCCGTATCGCCGGCCCTGATGGCCTCCACAAGTTCGAAGGTTTCTTCGATCAGATAAACAGACATGGAAACAGGTGTCTGCTTGCGATCCCAAGGACATCCGTTTTCGCCCCGCAGGGTGGCAATTAATTCCATTATTGCGGAAAAGGTCGGAGTTTCTGCTATTTTCCTGTGCTTTGCCAACTTTTCTTCAGCTCCTTGAGACGGATTTCGAACTGGCTCTTTATGTCCGCTGAAGCAGCCCGCACCATCAATGCGCTGATCCCGTTGAAATGCCGGACAAAAAGCGAACCCTTTAAGAATATAGGTTTTGCGGGTAAAAACGTGGTCAGCATCGCAATCATCACCGCAACGATGAGCACCCCCTTCAGCGCACCGAACAGAGCGCCCAGCACCCGGTCGGTCCAGCCGAGAAACGCAATGTTCATCAGGTACTTGATGATCGAGCCCAGAATGCTGATCACCAGGTACACCCCCACAAATAGGATCAGAAAACCGATTATGTTTGCAGGGCCCGCGCCGCCGACCCACACCCTCAGGGGCTTGGCCATATGGGGATAATAGGTGAAAGCGAAATAGAAGCCGCCCAGAACCCCGATGATGGAGGTGAGTTCTTTGATCAGGCCCCTGAAAATGCCGCGCACCAGACAGTAACCCAATATCAGTGCCAGTACATAGTCTAAAGGATTCACGTTTCACCTTGACGGGAGTCGGGTAAACAGGGTGGAATTCGGCCAGGCCGAAAAACACGAAGCTAACAGAGGGCCCCCGGCCGCGTCAAGAGTTCGGTTGGAGCGATTGGTATATATCGCGTTGGCTTTTCGTCAACCCGACCAGCCCGACCAACCCGATCATTCTCGTTGAATTCAGCTGAGGTCCACAGGGCGGGGCGTCAGGGACGCAGATGACTGCGCTACTCAATCAACTCAATGAACCCATTTGCAATTGCCTGGAAAGTTCTATATTCTTACGGTTCTTGCCAATGCAGGGGGCGGTAAGATCCAGTACCAATCGGAACTTGAAATTCAAAAAGGAGAACCTTTAACGGAAAATTGATGACTACTATAGAGAACCATCAAACCAAAGTGACCTTCAGCGATGTGGAGTTGTCCCGCCAGTTGTTCGGCGAACACAACAGCCATTTGCAACGAATCGCCCAATCTTTGGGCGTGCAGATACAGGCCCGCGGCAACAGCCTGCATGTGCAGGGCGATGAAGTCACCGTCAAGTTGACCCAAAATCTGTTAACCCAGTTATACGGGCTGCTCAAAGAGCGCTATCCGATTTATGCCACCGATATCGATTACGCGATCCGGGTGCTCAGCGCCGACGATCGCGCGCATTTGAAGGATATCTTTTTGGATACGGTGTATATCACCGCCAAGAAGATGGCCATCACACCGAAAAGCAGGGCTCAAAAAGAATATATCGATGCCATGCGTCAGCACGATATCGTCTTCGGCATCGGTCCGGCGGGCACCGGCAAAACCTACCTGGCCATGGCCATGGCCGTGGCGGCCCTGTCCAAGGGCTCGGTGAACCGGATCATTCTAACCCGCCCGGCGGTTGAAGCCGGTGAAGCCCTCGGTTTTCTGCCCGGCGATCTGGCCGACAAGGTGGACCCTTATCTGCGCCCCCTCTACGATGCCTTGCATGATATGATGCGGTTCGAAAAAGTGACCAGTCTCATGCAGCAGGGGGTTATCGAAGTGGCGCCGATCGCTTTCATGCGCGGGCGTACCCTCAACGATTCCTTCATCATCCTGGACGAGGCCCAGAATACCACATCGGAACAGATGAAAATGTTTCTGACGCGTATCGGTTTCAATTCCAAAGCGGTGATCACCGGCGATATCACTCAGGTCGATCTCCCGCCCCAGAAGGTATCCGGACTGATCGAGGCCAAGGAGATACTGGCCCATATCAAGGGTATCAAGATGGTCTTTTTTTCTCAGCGCGATGTCGTGCGTCATCGTCTGGTGCAGGATATTATCCAGGCCTATGAGGTGGTTTCCCAAAAGAAAGCGGCCGCCGCCAACGGCAGGCCGGCCGAAGCTTAACGCAACGGTATCAATAAAGTGAATGCCATGAGCGTCGACCTCAAGAAAAAAATCCCTTTGGCATTGGCCACGCAGGCCCGGTTGAAGTGGCTGATGTTGGTCGCGCTGGTGGCTGTCTTTCTGTTTCTTTTATACCCCGGCATGGTGGTCCGGCAACACCGCTATGAGCTGGGCGATATCGCCCGGCGGGATATCAAGGCATCCCATGACTTTTTGTTGGAGGACACGGCCGCGACGGCGGCCAACCAACAACAGGTAAGCGAGCAGGTCCTTACCGTCTACGACCATGATCCGCGCATCGCACCCCAACTGACCGACCGCATACGCACGGTTTTCGGGAAAATGCACAGAATCATGGTCAATCTGCAAATGCCGGCCCAGGGCGCGACGGACGCCAATGCCCCCAATGCCGGCGCCGACCGGCCCAATGCGGCCGACGCGATCGACCAGCAGGAGATCGAAAAAGCGCTGTGGGCCCAGAAAGAGGCCTTTGAAACCTCGCTGGGGATAGAAATCAGCCGCGGCGCTTACCGGCTTCTGATCAGTGAGTCCTTTTCATCCGCCATTTCCGAAACCATCATCAAGATCATCGAGGCCATTCTGTCCAATGGTGTGGTGGCCAATAAAGAGGTTCTGCTCAAAGAAGCCGATCGAGGCATTACCTTGCGGGACGTTTCAACGCAGACCGAAAGAACGGTTTTCTCCCTGCGGCCGTATTATGGCCCGGATCAGGCCAAAACCATGGTGCGGATAGTGGCCGAACCGCTCGTAAAAGATTTGAATTACAACTTGATCAATTTGATCGTGGATTTATCCCAGCGCCTGGTCCATCCCAACATCACCTTGAACCACAACGAGACCGAAGAGCGCAAAAAGCAGGCCTTAAATGAGATCAAACCGATACTGTACAAGATAAAAGCAGGCGAGATGCTGTTGCGCGAAGGCGAACGGGTGACTGCCGAACAATTGCTTAAATTGCGCGCCCTGGCAATGCAAAACAAGGATAGGGGCGTTTCAACCTCCGGTATTGGGGCGGCCATTCTCCTGAGCACCTTGCTGATTGTCTTTTACGTGCTCTATTTCCGCCAACCGCGTTATATCAGGGTGGGCAGCAACAAAAACCTGCTGTTCTTGACCCTGGTGCTGACGGCGACCTTGCTGATGTCCAAAATCGGGGTCACCTTGTCGGCGGCCCAGCTCCCCAGCGCCAGTTTCAGCGTACCGGGGGAAACCATCATTTTTGCTGTACCGGTGGCCGCCGGAGCCATGCTGGTTTGCCTGGTCTTGGGATTCGAGATCGCCCTGCCCTTCAGCCTGGTAGCCGGCGTATGCGCCGGATTGGTTTTCGGCGGCCGGATCGAAATATTTCTTTTCCTGGTCATCAGCAACGCCATGGCGGCCTTTTGGGTCCAGCATTGCCGCGAACGCAGGGTGGTGATCCTGGCTGGGTTCAAGGTGGGCTTGCTCAATATTTTACTGGCCCTCGGTATCACCATATATACATCGGAGTACGGCCGCATGGCGCTGGTATGGAACGGCCTGACGGCTTTTACGGGCGGCTTTACAAGCGGAATCATCGCCTTGGGTGTCGCCCCGCTGGTGGAGATGGCCTTCCGGTATACGACCGATATCACCCTGCTGGAATTGTCCAATCAGGACCGGCCCATCCTGCGCCAATTGATGATCGAAGTCCCGGGCACCTATCACCATTCGGTCATCGTGGGATCGATGGTGGAAGCGGCCGCTGCGGAAATCGGCGCCAACCCTCTGCTGGCCAAAGTTTGCGGGTACTACCACGACATCGGTAAAATTAAAAAACCGCTCTATTTCATCGAAAATCAGACCGACGGACGCAACAAACACGACAAGCTGGCACCTTCGATGTCCAGTCTGATTTTGACTTCGCATGTCAAAGATGGCGTGGAGTTGGCGCAAAAAAATGCATTGGGTCAGATCATTATCGATACCATTCAGCAGCACCACGGCACCAGCCTGATTCACTATTTTTATGAAAAAGCCAAACAGCTCAAGGGCGAAGATGCGGTGAAAATCGAGGATTACCGTTATCCCGGCCCCAAACCGCAAACCAAGGAAATAGGCTTGGTCATGCTGGCCGACGTGGTCGAAGCCGCTTCGCGCAGCTTGGAAAATCCCACGGCGGCACGCATCCGGGGATTGGTGCAACACCTGATCAACAAAGTGTTTTCCGACGGGCAACTGGATAACTGCGAGCTGACCCTCAAAGACCTTCACAGCATTGCCAAAAGCTTCAACACCATCTTGAATGGAATCCATCACCATCGCATCGAATATGCCGATGGGACATCGAAAGAAAATGCTAAGGTCAAAAATGGCAATCCTGATCGACAATCAGCACCCAAACCTCCCTCTCGGGATCCAATCCGTGCAAAGGAAAGCCCAGGCCATCTTAAACGCCTTGGCATGTCCTGAGGGTGAGCTGTCCCTATTGCTCGTGGACGACGATAATATCGCCCGACTCAACGCGATGTATCTGAATCACCAGGGACCGACCAATGTCATCTCGTTTCCCATGCGGGAAGGCGCTCATGGCGATATCCATCCCGAGCTGTTGGGCGATGTGGTGATTTCCATCGATACGTGCGCCCGCGAAAGCCGGGAGGCCGGCATGTCCGCAGAAGAACGCTTCGATGAACTGCTGGTGCATGGCATTTTGCATCTTTTCGGATACGATCATATTCACTCCGAAGACGAAGCCGCGGTCATGGAAGCCAAAAGCCGGGAGCTGGCGGCTTTGATCAAAGAGCTTTAAAAGGCTAACGGGAGGAGGAGAAATGGCCGGCCTTACGGTTCTGCTCGACCATGTGGCCATTCTGCGCGATGTCATGCAATCGGATGCGCCCGAGCCGGTGGCTGCGGCGCTCTTGGCCGAGTCGGCCGGCGCCGACGGCATCGGGATTTATTTGCGCGAGGATCACCCACCCATCCGGGAGCGCGATGTGCGCCTGCTGCGCCAAACGATTCACAGCCGGCTTGTCCTCTACATGGCGACCACATCCCAGATGGTGGGGCTGGCCTTGGATGTAAAGCCCGAACGGGTAGTATTGATGCCGGCCATGCGCGATGACGGTTCCTACGATTACCGGTTCGATGCCGTTTCCGACAGCAAACTCATTTTCGAAAGCGTGGATACGCTGCAGTCCAATGGAATCAGCGTGGGGGTATCGATCGCCCCGGAGCCGGACCAGGTCAAAACCGTGCATCAGATGCGGGCCAACTGGGTTCACCTGCATGTCGAGCGCCTGCGTTCGGCGACGACGGCCGCCCTGCAAACCACGGCGCTGGGAAAGATCATCGACGCTGTCAAGATGGCCCACCGTTTGCGCATGCATATCGCAGTAGGCCACGGACTGGACTACAGGCTGATCAAACTGTTCGCCGGCGTGCGTGAAATTGACGAGTTCAGCATCGGCCGGCACCTGATCGCGCGGGCGGTACTGGTCGGAATGGACCGCGCGGTGCGGGACATGGCGGCGCTGATAAGGTCTTTATAGTCGTTGGCCGTTAAACCGTTTGCCCGTGGCGAGCCTATTGGTATATTTTCGGCCCTTAGGGGTTTGAAGGAATTGTGCTTTTACCTCTTCGCGTAGGTGCGCATAATTCCCGAGCAATGGCACATTGTCCGTGTTCTAACGGGCCAATGGGAAACGGGGGGACTATCATGCGCATCGTTACCGCCGCCGAAATGCAATCCATGGACCGCAACACCATCAAGGCCTTCGGGATTCCCGGGCGCGTGCTGATGGAGAATGCCGGCCGCGGCGCCACGCAGTGCTTTTTGAAACGCATTTATGCGTCAGGGACCGGCCGTGTGGGCGTGATCGCGGGACGCGGGAACAACGGCGGGGATGGTTTCGTCATAGCGCGCTACCTGGCCGAGCGCCACATCGAAGTGGAAGTGTTTTTGCTGGCCGCAAAGAACCGGGTGCAGGGCGATGCTGCGGACAATTTGCACCTGCTTTCGGCTTTGAAAGTGCCGGTTACCGAAATTCCCGATGCCGCGGCGTTCAGCGCCCACAAACAGCGCATGCGACATGTGCGCTATTGGATCGACGCCATCTTCGGTACCGGGCTGAATGCCGATGTGCGCGGTTATTACCGTGATGTCATCGAATTCATCAACTCGTTGCACCGGGCGGTCCTGGCCGTCGATATTCCATCCGGCCTGCATGCCGATACCGGGCAGCCGTGCGGCGTGTGCATCCAGGCGGCCGCCACGGCCACCTTCGGGTATGCCAAAATCGGCCACCTGGTCCATCCGGGCGCCGAGTTGTGCGGAACCGTGGATGTGATCGACATCGGCATTCCGGAAATCATGGCCGAAACAGTGGCCGCACGCCAATTTATGATTACCGGGCGTACGGCTAGGCAGCTGTTGCCCAGACGGCCTGCCGACAGCCACAAGGGTCATACCGGTCATATTTTGGTGATTGCGGCTTCCACGGGCAAAACCGGCGCAGCCGCCATGGCAGCCATGGCGGCCTTGCGGGTGGGCGCCGGCCTGGTGACCCTGGGCATCCCCCGGTCGCTGAACCCGGTCTTGGAATCCCAGGTGATCGAAGCGATGACCCTGCCCCTGCCGGACGCCGGCCAAGGCATGCTGAGCGCGGACGCCTTCGATACCATTGCCCGGGCCTTGCAGGGCAAACGCTGCCTGACTCTCGGTCCGGGTATCGGAACTGCTCCCACTACCCGCGAACTGGTCCAACGCATAGTCCGGGAGAGCCATCTGCCCATGGTCATCGATGCCGACGGGTTGAACAATCTGGCCGGTCACCTGGCCCTGCTGGCATCGCGCACCGCGCCGGCCGTATTGACGCCCCATCCGGGAGAGATGGCGCGCCTGCTCGAAACGAGCACCGCTGAAATCCAGAAAGATCGCCCGGCGGCCGTTCGCAGCCTGGCGCGGCAATGCAAGGCCTGCGTCATTCTCAAAGGCGCACGGACCCTGATATCCGATCCCGAAGGCCGCGTCTGGATCAACACCACCGGAAATGCCGGCATGGCCAGCGGCGGGATGGGCGACGTGCTCACCGGAGCCGTGGCCGGGTATCTGGCCCAGGGGGCGCCCGCGGTGGATGCCGCGATTTTGGCCGTCTTTCTGCACGGCCTGGCGGCCGATATCCTGGCCGGCAGCACCCCCTACGGCTATCTTGCCACGGATGTCATGAACACGCTGCCGCAAGCCATCCGCAAGGTGATGGACGATCCGCCGGCGCCGCCCGTTAGTGGGCCATTGCTGTGAAACACATGATCGCACCAAAGATACTCTTTTACGGCTTGCCGGCATGACGTACGAAGTGACCACCCACACGCCCGAACAAACCCGTGCCCTGGGACGGAGTTTGGGACAGCAAATCGGTAAAGGGCTCCTCATCCGGTTGTGCGGGGATTTGGGCAGCGGTAAGACCTGTTTTGTTCAAGGCCTGGCCGAGGGCCTGCAGGTGCCTGAGGCATACGGCGTCACCAGTCCCACCTATACCTTAATCAATGAATACCCGGGTCGATTGCCTCTCTTCCACATCGATCTTTACCGGCTCGCAGGACCGCAGGATGCGGAAGCGATCGGATTATGGGAAATCCTCGGCTTCGATGCGGTCGTGGCGGTGGAGTGGGCCGAACGCATCCGCGAGGAGTTGTGGCCGCCGGACAATATCCAAATCAGGTTCAGCCTGGCCGATGATGAAATCCATCGGCTCCAATTAAAAGGATATGGACTTGGAATGGACGATTTGATAAAGGAGGTGCTCGATTTGTGGGAACGTCGTTAGCCCGGTGGCTGTTTCCGGTTTAGCCCGTGGTTTCGGACCAATGGGCAACAGCCAAGCGGCCCAATGGACAGTGGGCAAACGCACCAAAGGAGCACTGCAATGGCCTTAGTCGTTCAAAAGTTCGGCGGTACTTCAGTGGGAAATATCGAT
This sequence comes from Desulfobacteraceae bacterium, assembly GCA_003599575.1. GTDB lineage: Bacteria > Desulfobacterota > Desulfobacteria > Desulfobacterales > Desulfosarcinaceae > Desulfatitalea. The sequence goes on from QZKV01000013.1 coordinate 23,676, forward strand.
CGTATCCGCCGAGTGGCCGAGCGGGTGGCCAAGACGCGGGATCAAGGCAATGATGTGGTGGTGATTCTATCGGCCATGGCCGGTGTCACCGACGGCTTGATCGAGCTGGCGCAAAAGGCCGCCGCAGAACCGGACAAACGTGAACTGGACGTGCTTCTGGCCACCGGTGAACAAACCACGGCGGCACTGCTGGCCATCATTCTCAAATCAATGGGGCATAAAGCCCAGTCAATGCTGGGCCACCAGGCCGAAGTGGTCACCGATTCGGACTTCGGCAATGCGCGCATTCTGGAAATCGGCGCCCAACGGCTGCGGCAATTGGTTGCGAAAAAAACCATCGTGGTGGTGGCCGGATTCCAAGGCTACGACATCAAGGGCAACATCACTACCCTGGGCCGCGGCGGATCCGATACCTCGGCCGTGGCGGTGGCGGCCGCGCTGAAAGCCGATGTATGTGAAATATTTACGGACGTGGACGGTGTGTATACGGCCGATCCCAATATCTGCCCCAAGGCGCGCAAGCTCAAGACCATCACCTACGATGAAATGCTCAACATGGCCAGTTTGGGTGCCAAGGTTCTGCAGATCCGCTCGGTCGGTTTTGCAAAGAAATACAACATCCCCGTCCACGTACGCTCATCTTTCAACGAGGAGGAAGGCACCATGGTCGTCAATGAAGATTCGGGCATGGAACAGTTGGTAGTTTCCAGCGTTACCCTGGATAAAAAACAGGCCCGTGTGACCCTTACAAAAGTTCCGGATCAACCGGGCATTGCCGCAAAAATATTTTTCCCCATTTCGGAAGAGGGAATCGTGGTCGATATGATCATCCAGAATACCCGCAAAGGAGGCAAAACCGATGTGACGTTCACCGTTCCCAAGGGGGATTTCAAACGGACGCTGGAGATCGCCAAAAAGACCGCCGCTCAGGTCGCCGCCGAGGAAGTCCTGGGGGACACCAACATCGCCATGGTGTCGGTTGTCGGCGTCGGAATGAAAAACCACGCGGGCGTCGCGTCGGTCATGTTCAACACCCTGGCACGCGAAAACATCAACATCATCATGATCGGCACCTCCGAGATCCGTATCTCCTGCGTCATCGAGGAAAAATACGGTGAACTGGCCGTCCGCGTATTGCACACGGCTTTCGGCCTGGATGCGGAAGAGTAGGGCCTGCAGAAAGCAAGATGTTAAAGCCGGTCGCTCGACCGGCTTTTTTTGTTGAGGCAAACAATTGAAAACGCCCCGATTCAGCCCCGATCAACTCATTTTGATTCTGATGGTGGGTGTAGCAGTGGCCGCGCTGGCGCTGTGGCGGTATTTTACCATGTATTAGAACGTAGCATTCGGCCGCTTGCTGCGTTCCATCGCTGCTTCGATTTCGCCCGCGATCCGCCTGGCCGCATCCACCGGATCGGCCGCAGTGCGTATGGGCCGGCCGATGACCAGGTAATCGGCCCCTTGGGCAATCGCCATCGCGGGGGTCACGACGCGCTGCTGATCATCCTTTTCGGCCGCCTCCCAGCCGGGACGAATCCCCGGCGTCACCGCCAGGAAATCGGTCCCGAAGCGGGCTTTTATAGCGGCGGCCTCATGCCCAGAGCAGACCACCCCCCGGCAGCCGGCCGCTTTGGCCATGGCCGCTTTGTGAAGCACCAGCCCCTGCACATCCGCGGCGATTTCCGTCGCATATCCGGCTGAGCGCAGATCCGCGGCCGCAACGCTGGTCAGCACAGTCACCCCCAGCACCCCTACTTTGCCCTGACTACCTTCCACCGCCGCCGCCAGCATGGCGCGGCTTTCGCCGCAGTGAACCGTTGCCAGAGACACATTCAGATCCGCAACGCCCCGCATGGCTTGCCGCACGGTGGCAGGAATATCGTGCAGCTTCAAATCCAGGAAAATCCCGGCCGCTGCATGAGCGCCGATCCATTCCAGCAAACCGGGACCGGTGCGGATGAAGAGCTCCAAACCGACCTTGAACATGCCCACATGCTCGTGCAGCAGCGCTACGAGCCGGCGGGCCTGTTTATCCTCCGGCACGTCCAAAGGGAAAATGATGTGATCCTTGCCTTGCTTCATGTCAGCACCTGTTCATTAGAAGATCCATTGATAACAGCCTATAAATCACTTCAAGGTTAGAAAACAACCCTTCGCGATTTTCCAGTCCGGGTGGCTATGGCCGGCAGCCATTTTTTCGATCCGGTCGTCCGGGACGCAGAGAGGATCATTTTGGTCCAGCGCGACCTGTTATCCACGCCCTGTCAGGATCTCAACGGTGTTCAGCCGCCTGAAAAACAATTACCATTGACAAGGCGGCCAAGTCTCCCTAAATTCACCGCAGTTCATTCCCCCATTCGATTGCATCGCCTGCGAAGCAAATTCTCTTCTGTCCGCCTTCTGACGAGGAAAAAGGATCGTTGGGTATTTTTCCGGCCATCCATGCGATGGACCGTTGCGTCCTTTTCTTTCAGCAGGATCGAATAAGATGCCGATGCAATCGCTGCCTCCGGTGGAAGTGCAGGCATTATCGCCCTGGCAACCGGGGGTGTTCAGTCTCTTCATCTATATCGCGGCCGTACTGGCCTTAACCGCCGTATTGTTGTTTTTGAGCGCCTGGCTGGGCGCACGGCAGCCCTCACCTGAAAAATTGCGCGCCTATGAAAGCGGAATCATTCCGACCGGATCGGCCCGTTTGCGCCTGCCCGTTCCCTTCTTTCTGGTGGCCATTTTCTTCCTGATCTTCGACGTGGAAGGCGCCTACATCTTTTCATGGGCCGTGGCCTGCTATGAACTGGGCTGGCAGGGCTGGTTGCAGATCAGCTTTTTCATCACCGTCCTTATTCTGGGTTTGATCTACATTTGGCGCAAAGGAGGGCTTGAATGGGGGCCGACGCTCAAAAAGCAATAGCCGATCGAAAACCGCCGCAGGCCGCCGATGTGCTGATCAACTGGGCCCGTAAAAACAGTCTCTGGCCCATGTTCTTCGGTTTGTCCTGCTGCTTCGTGGAGGAAGCCGCGGTCTTCACCGCGCGGTTTGATCTGGCGCGCTTCGGCGCCGAGGTGTTGCGCGCCTCTCCCCGGCAGTCGGACCTGCTGATCATCTCCGGCACCGTTTTCAAAAAGATTGCGCCGGTGGTGTTGCGCTTGTACGAGCAGATGGCCGAACCCAAGTGGGTCATCTCCATGGGATCGTGCGCCAATTGCGGCGGCATGTACGATTGTTACAGCGTGGTGCAGGGGGTGGACCAATTCCTGCCGGTCGATGTGTATATCCCCGGGTGTCCGCCGCGCCCCGAGGCGGTGGAGCAGTCCCTGGTAATGCTGCAGGAGAAAATCAGCGCCGAAGAGCGCCCCGCACGATCCATTTTTCACCTGAGCGGCGGCACGCAAGGCACTCAAAAGCCCATTCTGGTCGACGGCCGCACCAAGTCGCGCGACCCGCGTGGACCGGGCATGCAAGGGACGGCCATTCGCGGCACGTCCACCACGCCTCCGCTCTTCCATGACAGCCGCTCGGATGTGATGTGGGTACCGCCGGCGCACCGCATCACCCTCAATGAGATGCAGCAGGGCATCGCCCAAGACCTGACGGCCCGCTTCGGCCCGGATATCACCCTTAGCGAACCGACCTCGGACATGCCTGCTTTTCAGGTGACGCCGGCCCGGGTGGTCGAGGTGCTGCGCTACCTGAAAGACGAAAGCCGGCCGCGCTTCCGCCGCCTGGACGACCTGACCGCCATTGACGAATCCGCGCGCCGCAACCGCAAAGCATATCCAGATTACCATCTGGTCTATCACCTGCTGGCCTTTGATCCGCCCGCACGCCTGCGCCTGAAGGTGCCTCTGCGCGGAACGGACCCGTCGGCCTATAGTGTGACCGGCATCTGGCCCTCGGCGGCCTGGTATGAGCGCGAGGTGTTCGATATGTTCGGCGTGCGCTTTGAAGGGCAT
>QZKV01000063.1 GCA_003599575.1 Desulfobacteraceae bacterium
GAAATCAGGTTCTGGAACCGTTACGGACGACCGCAAAGTACTACCTCCCCAAAGGAGCGCAGCTTATGAACACCGAGCCGAGGCAGGCCGGCATTCATGTGGATGTGCCGGGAAGCGGGCCGCTGGTCTTGACCCACCTTATTCTGGATTTTACCGGCACCTTGTCATTGGATGGGCATTTGCTGCCCGGCGTGGCCGAACGCTTGAGGGAACTGGGCAACCAACTCAGCATTACCGTTTTGACGGCCGATACTTTCGGCACCGCAGCCCGGCAGCTTGAGGGTTTGCCCGTGACGCTGCGCCATATCCAAACCGGCCGCGACAAGGCCGACTTCATGGCCGGCTTGCCGTGTTCCCAAACGGCCGCCGTGGGCAACGGCCGCAACGATGTGGCCATGGTGCGGATGGCCGCCCTGGGTGTCGCGGTGATCGGACCGGAAGGATGCGCCGGGGAGTTGGTGGCGGCCGCCAAAGTGGTCTGCCGCGATATCCTGGATATCTTTGATTTGTTGCGCCGGCCGCTGCGCCTCAAAGCCACCCTGCGTGAGTGATCAAAGAGAGGGCCGATCGTGCTTGAAAAAGGCGATCCTCCGGCCGGCGGCATCTCGATCTCAAACCATCATTCACGTGACTCGTTCAATCACCTCCAGCCCTTTCGTTGACATCGTCCGGGCAGGCGGCTATCTTAGGCCATTGTCAGCGATTGATAAAAAACCCGAAGGACACATTCGATTCCCGACCTATGACGGAAACACACGCCCTCTCCGAATGCCCCTCTTGTCACGAACCGGTTCAAGCCACCTGGCGCATCTGCCCGGTCTGCGAAGCGCGCCTGCAGCCGCTGGTGTGCCCCTTATGTCAACAAACGGTCAAAGAAAACTGGAAGCGCTGCCCGGCTTGCGAGGCCTTACTGGTCTGCACGGCCTGCCGCCGCCGGCTGCCGCCCGGCGCCCCGGCCTGCCCGCACTGTGCCAAGCCGGCCGCTGAACCGCCCGCGGGGGCACCGCCGGCGGTATTCACCGACAGTGCCTGCGGCATCGAGATGGTGTATGTGGAGGCCGGCAGCTTTCAAATGGGCGATACCATCGGCCAGGGTCTTGAAACCGAACAACCGGTGCACCCGGTCCTGCTGGACGGTTTTTACATCGCGCGCTATGTGGTCACCCAGGCCCAATGGCTGCGTCTGATGCCTGAAAATCCTTCCAAATTCCAAGGGGCGCAGAACCCGGTGGAACAGGTCACCTGGGACGAAGCCCGGCAGTTCGCCCGTTTGCTGGCCGATGCCAACCAGGGGCGTTATCATTTCGATCTGCCCAGCGAGGCCCAATGGGAATACGCCGCCCGCGGCGGCGGCAAGGAAGAACTCTATGCGGGCGGCGATCTCATCGACCGCCTGGCCTGGTATGAAGCCAACAGCAAGGGTCGTGCGCATCCCGTGGGCGGCAAGGCCCCCAACGGTCTCGGCCTCTACGACATGAGCGGCAATGTGTGGGAATGGTGTCTGGACACCTATGCCGCCGAGGCCTATACCCTGCACGCCGAGCGCAATCCGCTGGTCCAAGCCGATGCCATCGATCGCGTCATCCGCGGCGGCAGCTGGCACCTGGATGCCTGGAGCGCCCGCTGCGCCCGCCGGTTCGGTTGCGCCCGCGATTTTTTGGGACCCGGTTTGGGATTTCGCCTGGTCATGGCGCCGACCGCATGAGACTCGGGCGTTGGCGTTCAAGTCGTACTCGTACGCGTACTCGTCCTCGTGCTCGAGAGACGGTCCCAGCTTGTGATTTTGATTTGATGGCCAAATCGGGCAAATTTGATAAGAAGAGGTGTTTCGTTCCTGCCGGCGAGTACGAGTACGCGTACGAGTACGAGTACGACGCGGGATCTAAGGATGTGCTCTATTTTTGAGAACAATAAACTGCCAACATGAGGAACCGGAGTCGCCAAAGGTGAAAGGAGCAGCACATGGATGAACAGTTCACGATCAGAAATCTCGCCGATATCCAAGCCATCGAACGCATCCATTTGTCGGAACGGTTCCATGAGAAAAGCACCTATGAGCTCATCGGCAGAGGCGCCGCCATCAACCCCGACGCCATTGCCATGAGTTTCCTGATCGACGGAAACGCATTTCAAAAGCCACAGCAGGTCACCTACCGGCAGTTCATCGCCAAAATCCGGCAGACCGCCAACATGCTGGCCGACATGGGGGTCGGGCCGACCGATGTGGTCACCTATCTGTTGCCCAATTTGCCGCAGACCCACTTCGTGCTGTGGGGCGCCGAGACGGCCGGCATCGCCAACCCCATCAATCCCATGCTGGAAGCCGGGACGATCAAGGAGATCTGCCAGGCGGCCGGCACCAAGGTGCTCGTGGCCCTGGGCGATTTCCCCGGCAGCGATATCTGGCCCAAGGTCGAGTCCATCCGCAAATCGATCCCCACGCTCAAAGCGGTCATCCGGGTCATGGGGCCCTCCGATGCGGCCGAGGGAATCTATGGATACGAGGAAACGGTCGAACGCTACGACGCCGACCGGCTGACCTTCGACCGCCGGATCCATCCCGACGATATCGCCTCCCTGTACCATACCGGCGGCACCACCGGCCGGCCCAAGCTGGCCAGGCGCAGCCACTTCAATGAAGTCGCCCTGACCTGGGACCTCGGCGCAGCCACCGGCCTGAAGCCGGGCGAGGCGGTCATGGTGGGCCTGCCGCTGTTCCACTGCAACGGCACCTGCGTGACCGGCCTGCTGCCGTTCGCCCTGGGCGGGCAGGTGGTCATCCTCTCTCCGTCCGGCTACCGCAATCCGTCGATCATGGTTAACTTCTACAAGATCGTGGAGCACTTCAGGCCGGTCTTCTTCTCCTGCGTTCCCACCGTGCTTTCCGTATTGCTGGACATCCCGGTGGGCGGCGCGGACATCTCTTCGCTGCGCTATCTGGTCTGCGGCGCGGCGCCCCTGAGCGTGGAACTCTTCCGGCGGTTCGAGGCCCACTCGGGCATGAAGATCCTCGAAGGCTACGGCCTGACCGAAGCGACCTGCGCCTCGTGCGTCAATCCCAAGGACGGCGAGCGCAAAATCGGCAGCATCGGGCTGCGCCTGCCCTACCAGCAAGTCAAAATCATGATCATCGATTCGGAAGGCCGCTATGTGCGCGATGCCGGGATCGACGAAATCGGCGTGGTCTGCATCAGCGGCCCCACCACCTTCAAAGGCTATGTCGAAGAGATCCACAACCGGCGCATCTGGGTCAAGGATGGCTGGTTCAATACGGGCGATATGGGGCGCATGGACAAGGACGGCTTCTTCTGGCTCACCGGCCGCATGAAGGAGCTGATCATCCGCGGCGGGCACAATATCGATCCGGCCACCATCGAAGAACCCCTTTACAAGATGGCCGGAATCAAGATGGCCGCCGCCGTCGGCCGCCCGGACGCCCATGCCGGCGAAGTGCCGGTGGCCTATGTCGAGCTTTCCGGAGAGTCCGGCCTCAAGGAGAGCGATATCCTCGAATGGGCGCGCACCCACATCGGCGAACGGGCCGCCGTTCCCAAGGAGGTCATTGTCGTCGACCACATCCCGCTCACGGCGGTCGGGAAAATCTTCAAACCCGCCCTGCGCTGGGATGCCACCCGCAGGATCTACGCCAAGGAACTCGAAGCGCTGGGCTCTCTGGTCACCTCGGTTGCGATCGAGGTTGGAGAAGACAGGGTCCACGGCACCAATGCCGTCATCCGCATCCAGGCGGCCCAAGGGGCCGATGCCGGCCGGATCGAACAACGCGTGGCCGAGCTGCTGGCCCTGTACACCGTGCATTACGATCTGATCTTTCAGTAAGGTATTATTGACATTTCCTTGTGGGCCGCTCCAGAACGTCGCCCGGAGTGCGGCCTTGTCGACCTTGGCGACTGCGGTCAGGGGAGTTGGTCCCTGAAGACGACTTTTTGGGGCACCATGTACTCGGTCATCTTGTCCCGGCAGAAATCTGTGACTGGCCGCCGCAGGATTGTCAACAGGAAGTTGTGGCTTTCGTTAAAGGACCGTCATGGGGGACGTTGCCTTGAAAAGTCCGATAATGATACATATGCTTTACGCCAAAGCGGGACCGGGGTCCCTTTCGATAGCAAGAGAACCATCGTCAAAAAATCTGATCGCCATGACTTACTCTCCGGATGAAGAAAAATTTCGCCCCTTTAAAGAACTGGACCGTCTCCTCAAACACAAAAAGATAGCCCTGAAGAGTACACCGCCGCCCCGGCCGTCCGCGGCTGCGGCGCCCGCCCAATCCCCGCAGCAGGAAGCCAAACTCTTCAAAGAGGCCATGGCCGATGTGACCCCGCTCGCTTTTGATCGCCACTGGCAATGGCCCAAACAGCGTCGGGCATATGCATCCCTTCAAAATGACGAAGCGCAGCAAACGGTCGAAGCCTTAAACCGGCTGATTGAAAACGGCCAGGGCTTTATAGTGGCCGACACTGCCGAATACATGGAAGCGACCGCGCCAGGTGTTGCATCCGAGATTGCCCGGCAACTCCATTCGGGACGCTATTCCGTCCAGGATCATGTCGATCTGCATGGCCTGACGGCGGACCAGGCGGACAAGGTGTTCCATGCCTTCATCAAAAAAGCCATCAGCGAAGGCAAACGGGCCGTGCTGGTGATCCACGGCCGCGGCTTGACCTCACCTTGCCAGCCGGTGCTGAAACATAAAGTCTATTTATGGCTGACCCGCGGACCGCTGCGAAAACATGTCATCGCCCTGACCAGCGCGCGATCCTGTGATGGGGGAGCCGGCGCCACCTATGTCCTGCTGCGCCAACGCCAATGGACCAAACGCATGCGCAAATCGGCCTGTGGTAAGTCGATCGGCCCGCAGGACAAACCGTAGATCGCGTTGCGTTCGCAGGCGCGACACACCTTTCTTCACGTTCCGCAGGGCGCATAAACCAGAGACGGCTTCAAGTTTTCTCACCCCCCGAATCCTCCGGCGATGATTTCTGCACCATACTGCGGATGTGAATGTCGCGTTGCGGGAAGGGAATCTCGATGCCGGCTTTTTTGAACTCATCGAAGATGGTGAAGTAAAGGGCGCTGCGCACCAGGCGGCGGGGCGTGCTGCGCACATCGATCCAGACCAGGATCTGGAAATTGAGCGAGCTGTCGCCGAATTCGGTAAACCGCACCACCGGTGGTTTCTCCTTGGAAATGGAGGGCTCCCGGAGGGCCGCCGCAAGCAGGATCTGTTCGACCTGACGGGGGTCGGCGCCGTAGCTCACCCCCACCGGCACATCGATGCGGATCAGCGGAGAGTCCAGGGAGTAATTGACCAGGGTGCCGCTGATGAAATCAGAATTGGGAATGATGTATTCGATGTTATCGCGCGTGCGCACTTTGGTGGCGCGCAGATATATATCGGCGACCATTCCCATCCTGCCGGCCACTTCAATCCAGTCGCCCTTGCGCAGTTTGCCGCCGAAGATCAGGGAAAAGCCGCTGATGATATTGGCGGCCATGTTCTGCAGGCCCAACCCAACACCTATGCCGATGGCGCCGGCAAATACCAGCAGAAACCGCAAATCGATGCCGACCACATTCAAGGCGACCAGCAGACCGATGGCCAGGGTCACATATTTCAGGAACGTGTTCAGGGCATAGCCCAGGCCGGGTTCAACGCCTACGGCCGGGTAGATGCGATAGTCCAGGTAGGCCTGCAGCATCCTGGAGGCAAAAGCAAAGGCCGCCACGATCAGCGCGGCCTTGAAAATGATCCAAAGCGTGACGAAGTTGTCGCCCAGGCGAAACACCGGAAAAGAAAGCGCCTGCTCCAGGAGGACCAGCAGCCCGAGCAGATTGAGTATGATCAGGGCGGTCACCAGGGCCGTGCCGTACATGAGTACTCTTTTGCTGGAACGGTAGACGAGTTGGGCGGCTTCGTCCTCCTTGGAGGTCCGGGAATGCCAGCGTTCCAGTTTGTTGATGGCGGTATGATAAAGCACCATGATGATGAGATAAGCCGCGCCTGAGGACCAGATTTTTACCAGCAGGACCCGCCCCAGGGTGCGATATCCCAGACTCCACAGCAGCGCCAGTATCAGGCAGAAGAAGACCAAGGGGAAGTAATAGCGTTCCAACATGCGGTAGAATTTCTGATAGCTGGGACGCGGCAGATCGGGAAGCAGTGAAAGCAAGGCTTTTTTCTTGAGCAACAGCAGGAAGAGCACCAGGACGATCGACAGCGACACCGCAAAAAGGGTCAGGGAGAGCACATCGGCGCGCAGATCAAATGCTTCGGCCGCCTGATACAAGGCGATGCCCAGAATTGAATAAAACACGATCCAGCGGGACAGCCGGTAAAGGGATGGGCCGTGCCGGGCTGATGTACCGATCAGGCCGCCGGTGAGCAGTTCGCGCAGCAGGCGCATGACCAGTGCGGCCACGGCCCAGATGACGAGCAGGCGGCCGACCAGGCGGAACCAGGCCGCCTCATAGGCGATCAGGGCATCGATCAGGATATAGGCCGCCAGCAGGAGCAGGGGAAACAAGGCGGCGATGACCACATGAATGATCGGCAGAATGATGTGGTAAAGGCTTTCGGGAAGATCGTACTGAAGCGGCGCCAGGCGTGACTGCATGCGCGCCATGATGCGTTTCTGACCCAGCAGGCTGTAAACCAGGGCAACAAAAAAGGTGAGGATCAGCAGCGTCCCGACCACACCGAGGATTCGGCTGTGTTCCACCACCTGCTGCGTCAAAGCAGGCAGTTGCGCCGGCAGATCCAGAAACCAATTGTACAGGTAGATCGCCGTACCCCAATTGAAACGCAGCGGTTCGCGCAGAAAAAGTGAGCGCGTGCGTGATTCGAGTTCTTGCCGGACCTGAGCGGCCTGGCGCGACATGGCGTGGCTCAAATCTTCGGAAATGCCGAACTCGGGCTTATCCTTGGCCGGGTCGGGCGCGGGGTCGGCGGCCCAAGCGTCCAATGGCATCAAGGTGGATGAAAGAATCACAAAAACCAGCGCGCAGAGCCCCAACACCCTACTTTTCATAAGTGATCACCGCTGCTTGGGTTTTAACCGATCGAGCAACCGTGTTTTGGTTAACGCGGATCATCCTTAGAATGGATTTTATATCAGATTCGGCAAAAAATGCCGCCCAATATTTCACAGGCAGGCGTTCCCGGGGAAGCATCCCATTCATCTATAAAGAAGGAGGCCATTGGAAATGGATGCAAAGGTTGGAAATGAAATGACCCAAACGGCCCATTCGACGATGCCGTTTACAGCGGTTCTGGGCTTGGAAGTACGCGCAGCGGCCGCTGACAAGGTGGTGGCGCACGCGGATTGGAAGGCCGAACGCTGCACGGCCGGCGGAGTTTTGCACGGCGGCTATCTCATGGCCGTGGCGGATTCGGTCGGCGCCCTCTGCGCCGTGCTCAACATGCCGCCGGGCGCCAGAACTGCGACTATCGAATCCAAGACCAATTTCATGCGCCCAGTGCGCGAAGGCAGCATTGAAGTGGTGGCCACGCCGGTTCATGTCGGCCGGACAATCGTCGTCGTACAGACGGACATCCTCAGCAGCGGCAAACTGGCCGGTCGTACGATCCAAACTCAGTCGGTGATCGCCAAATGAGTTTGTTGGGTTTATTGGGTTTGTCGGGTTTGTTGAGTTGGTGCTATCCAGTGGTTTGCCCTGTTTTGGAAGAAATCGGAGTGGTGCAGCAATCGAAGGACGTCCGGACATGCCCCTTCGATCCGGGTCACGATACCGAGTCCTGCCCCGCTGGAATTTTTTACATTAGCGGGTATGTGCGGTGATGGGGCGCATCAGGACGAACTGCACAACCCAATGAACCCGACAAATCCGACAACCCAGCCACCCAATAAACCCAATAAACCCAATAAACCCAACAAACCCAACAAACCCTACTCCGGGGGCGCATATTCCGCGGACTGGGCGGTATGCGCTGCGATGGCCGAAATCATTTGGGGCCACAGTCGGGGAAACGCCAATGCATGTCCCATTCCGGGTACCACCATCAGTCGGGCGTTAGGAATGGCTGCGGCGGTATCCTGGCCGTGGGCCAAGGGAAAAACCGTATCATGGTCCCCGTGGATGACCAGCGTGGGCACGCGGACCGATTTCAATTGCCGGCGCCGTCCTCCCGAGGCCATGATCGCCGCGATCTGGCGGAAAAAGCCTTGTGGATAAAGCCCCCGGTCGAAGATGCGGCCCGCCATCCGGCGTTGCAGATCGTCGTCAAACGCCGCCGAATCATCCGAGAAGGTGCGCATCAGCTTGACCAGATAATCCTGATAGTCTTCGCGGGTGTCCGGCGGCATACCCATCATCGCCTGTCTCACCGCCGCAGAAGATGGCGGCAGGTCCGTTTCTCCGGTCGTGGACATCATCGAGGTCAGGCTGGCCAGCCGCCATGGGTGCTCGACGGCCATGATCTGCCCGATCATGCCGCCCATGGAGACGCCGCAGATGTGGGCCCGCTCGATGCCTATGAGATCCATCAAGCCCAGCGTATCCGCGGCCATATCCGACAGCGTATAGGGGACCTGCACCGGCTTGCCCAACGCGGCATCCGCCATCAAAACCTCCAGTTTGGGCTCCCCCGCCGATGCCAGCTTGCCGGACAGACCCGTATCGCGGTTGTCGAAGCGGATCACAAAATGACCGGCTTCGGCCAGCATCCCGCAGAACTCCTCCGGCCAGGCTGCCAGAGATGTTGCCAGGCCCATGATGAGGATGAGCGGCCGTCCGCCCGGAGGGCCGGATGTATCAAAAGCGATCTCGACACCATTGATCATCTGCGTCGGCATGACCTGTCCCTTGCTTGGAGGTTACGCGCAACAGAAATTAACCCGCAGAGAGGGCCGGCCGCGCCGCTCCGACCCTAGTCGGCGCGGCTGCAGGCACCCCCCGGAGCGTTATGAGGTTATAGGGGATTGGCTCAGGTCTGCTGGGATTTTCTTGCGGGCCAGCGCGGCATTGAGATGCTCATCTTGAAAAAGTTTCTTCTGGCAAGATTTGCATATTGAATGTGTTATCAGGGGTAACTTACTGTTTACGTTTTCAAATTTTTTGGTACCGATGATTTTTTCACACCATGCGCATTTAATTTCCATTAAGAGATGGCCTCCTGTCCATCCGACGTATTGATAGGGCAGAACATACGCGCTTTGTAGTAGCAGAATACCGTATTCGCGAGGGAATCATACCCACCCGGACAGGGCAGGTTCGCATGGGTGCATGTCCAGACCCGCTTGATATCAGATAAACGGCGCATTGATCCGGGAGGATCAAGGGATGAAAAGACAAAAGCAGACACCGGCCCGCACATACGTTCTCGAGGGCTTGAAGCGGCAATGTGGAAGGGACTACCGATCCTGAGCTTTGGTAATCCGGCGGGCTTCTCGACCGATCATGCGAGGATCTCCTCTGCCGCCCGTTGCCCGAGAAGTTGCGCCTGTTCCTGAGGGATTTTTTGACGGAGCATATCCAACAGTTCTTTTTGTTCCCAGTCCATATGGGTCACGGCTTCGCTCTGGAGCCGCTCCGCTGCATATCGAAATCCGGGATCGGAACTGTCTATGCTGCGCAGTTCTTTAAGGATGCGTCCGATCACCCGATTTTCGTTCCTGGCTTTTTCGACCGCCCGTCGTGAATCGGTAAAAGCATCCAAAACCGGATACAGGTAGTTTTCTTCGAGCCTCCATTGGCAGTCCAGCAGCAGTTCGATCTGTTCCAAATACTGCTCGCGCTCCGTGGAGCGGCCGGCGCTGGAATCGATTAATTTTGCAAGAACACGCGCCAGCTTTGCGTTTTCGCGCTTGAATGCCTCATAGATATCCATCTTTTGCTCCCCACGTTCGCCATCCCGCCCCGGCGAACGGACCTGAGAATTAAATAAGACCATTTCCAACAAGAAACGGCCCCGAATGTTCCCGCCCTAATCGCTTTTAAAGGCCGAACCCCAGTCTTCCGGCAGAGAACCGCGGATGGCGGCGATGTTCTCCGAACCGATGGCTTCCTTTGCGGTGTCGATGACGGTATGTATCAGATCCCTGGCCTCGTTCTTTTGCAGGTTGAATTGCACCTCCAATTCCGCGGCGCAATCCTCAAAGGAAACCGGAGTGGGATTCTCCTGATGGCTGCGCAGCTTCTCAATGGTGAGCGGCTCCGGCAACGGTTCCGTCAGACGGCGGGCATTTTCCTCATCCAGGCTGCTGGCCACGATTCCCAAAACCGCTTTGGCGGCGGCATCGGCTTTGGCGTCCTCCTGTATAAAATCAAGCTGTTTCAATTTTTCGATGATCTGTGTGTATTCCATCCCATTCACCCCCCTCCTGTCATTTGATATTCCATTGTGAAACCCTGATCATGAAAAGAGAATGGGGCGTGATGCGTATCGGCGCAGGCAAAAAATGGTATTCGGAGAGACCTCAGTTCCCTGCCGCAGAAGCCGCTGGCAGTGTTGCCAGGGGCGCCTCCTGCGGCAGGCTGCCCATGGCGGGGCGTGCCTCGGTGAAAAAGAGCGTCATCGGAGAGTCGAGCACCGGCCACCGGCCCTTGGCGAGATTTTGCGGTTCGCGGCCCTCAAAGGCAAGATAGCTGTATTTGTGATAGTGGGGCAGTTTGCGGGCAAGTCCCGCCAGCGCCGCCGGCGGGTCGGCGGCTATCCAGGCCACCACCAGCCCGGCATTATCGGGATGCCGCAGGGTGAATACCACTGAATGAGCCTGGCGCGGAAAGGTTTTCCCATCCAGCGCCGCCTGCCCGTCCGATATGGATGCACCGTAGCCCGCGGCCGCCGTCCGCGCGGTTTCCCGAAAGCGGTTTTCCCAGCCGAGCAGGACCACCGAGCCGTCCGCCGGCAATCGATCGAGCTCCCGGTCGAACACGGCTGTCACCCTTTCCGGTCCGGAATGCGCCAGGGATTGGGCAAATGCCTGATAGGCCTTCATCTGCTCTGCCGCAGCGGCCGCCGGCAGCACCACCGTAATCTGTTCGGCGCCGAATACCTGGCTTAGCGCCGGGGGGATCTCCGCCCGGTCCAGTTTGCGGAAAAGATGGTAGTGCGGGTCCACATCCAGGCGCAGCGGCGGGAGAGTGGAACTCAAGGTCACCTTGTGCATACGATCCCGCAGGGGAACGACTGCGCTGCGCGCCGCCGTTTCTCCTGCCAGGGTCAAAACCAGGGGCACATCGAGCGCATAGGGGGGCCCTGGCTGGCGTTGTCGCAGGACGGCCTCGATCACATAGCCCTCGCCTTCGGCACGCACGCGAGCTAGTTCGATCGTAAGCTGCGGTGCGCCGGTCCGGCGCACCCATTGCGCAAAGAGGGTCTCGAGCGGCTGGCCCGCAACCATTTCAAAGGTCTTCTGCAAGTCGCTGAAATCAGCGGTTTTGAACCGGTAGCCGCGATAAAAGACCTGCAAGGCCTCGATAAACATCCGGTCTCCGATTTGTCGCCTGAGCATATGAAAGAACATCATGGTTTTGCCGTAGCCCACCGCTTCACTGGCTGAGCTGTGGCGACCGGTAAATTCAATCAAGGGGAAATCTTTCTGGCTGGATACGTAATCGGTATACTTCTGCAGCACGGATTGCCGGTATTGGGCTCCTTCGGCGCGTTGTTCCTGCAGCAGATGGTCGGCCAGGTAGGCGGTGAGGCCTTCGGCCCAGTTGCCGGCCGCATAGCGGGGGTAAACCGAGTTGCCCCACCAGTTGTGGAGGATCTCGTGGGGATAGGAGGAATGCAGGATAAACGGAAAGCGGATCACACGGGGGCCCAGCAGCGTGAAGGAGGGCATGCCGAAGCCGCTTTCCCACCAATTTTCCACCAGGGCGAACTTGTCGTAGGGATAAGAGCCGATCAGGGTTTCATACATTTCGATGTACCGGGCGGTGGCGGTCAGATAGGTTTGCGCGAGTTGTGCCTCCGGCCGGCGCAGAAACACCATGGCCTGCACCTGACCGGCCGGCCCCAAGTATTCGGTGAAAGGGCCGGCGATCAGAAAAATCTGCTCCTGCGAGGATGCGATGGCCCAGGTCGTCTCACCGTCTTTGGAACGGGTCCTGCTGCCCTGGCTGACCGCCTGCCAGCCTGGGGGCATTTTGATCCGCAGCGAAAAGGTGAGCAATTCATCTTCGATGTGCGGGTACCACAGGGAGTCGCCGGTGAGGTAAACGCCTTGCGGCGATATTTGCCCCGGGGAGCCCCGCAACCCGCGGGCGTACTCCTTCTCAGGCGCGTCCAGCGGGTGGTGCAGTCGGCCGCCGTAGCTCAGGACCAATCGGTTTTGTCCGGGCGGCAGGCTTACGCGATAACTGCCGTACGGCCCCTCCGGCGCAAGGCGCGCGATTTTCATCCCGGGGGCATGCAAGCGCGGGGCAAGGCCTTCGTGCAGGCGGAACATCACCGTGTCCGGCCGGTCGGGCGGCAATGTCAACGTATCCTGCGCACTGAAGCGGTGTTCCTGCGGGTAAAGTTCCACCTGCAAATCATGGTGAATCACCGCGGCCGCTTCCGAACAAACCGTGGCCGCTGCCATCCACAGCAGCAAAACGGTGATGGTCCTTGCGATCATAAAAATCTCCTTTCAGGGTTGTTGAATCTAAGGACCGCAGGGGTGAAAGCAATCACGCCCGGTACCTGTATTCACGTGTTTGTGGCCGGCTGCCCACAGAACCCCCGTATGGCTATCAGAATACTTTAAACACCCCATTTACGATCGGTCCCTGGCGAGGGATTCTTGCCGCGATGCACAGGCGGAACTTTCTGCGGAAGGCTGGTAACAAAGGAGCATACCGCTTGAGTCCGAATCGTGATTTGTTCGAATCAGGCTTTGATAAGCCGGCCTGCCGGGATGGCTTTCGGCCGCAACAGCTATGCAAAACGATTAGGGAACGCAACAATGGCGCAGATTCGTATCGGTACATCCGGGTGGAGCTACGCTGGCTGGCGGGGAAAATTTTACCCGCCGGACCTGTCCGGCAAGAAGCAATTGGCTTACGTGAGCAGCCGATTCAATTCCCTGGAAATCAACGGCTCCTTTTACTCTCTGCTTTCACCCAAAGCGTACCGGAACTACCGCGAAACGACCCCCGGAGGCTTTCTTTGCGCCGTCAAAGCCAGCCGGTTCATCACGCATATAAAAAGGCTCAAGGAGATCAGAACCCCGCTGGCCAATTTTTTCGCCTCGGGTGTTCTGAAAATGGAAGACAAGCTGGGCCCCATCCTCTGGCAACTGCCCAAAGTCAAATTCAATCCCGAGATCCTGGAAGCCTTTCTGCAGGAGCTGCCCAAGGATACGCAACAGGCCGCCCGGCTGGCCCGCGAGCACGATGAGCGGGTCGAAGGCAAGGCGGATTTTACGATCGAAGACAATCGGCCCCTGCGGCACGCCGTAGAGTTCCGCGGGGAAGATTTTTTTGTCCCGGAATGCGTGCGGATTCTCCGGCGCCACGGTGTCGCCCTTGTCTTTTCGCACAGCGGCAGCTGGCCGTATACCGAAGAACTCACGGCCGGATTCGCCTATATCCGGTTGCACGGCGCACCGCATACTTACGCCAGCAATTACGAACCGGAACAATTGGATTGGTGGGCCGGCCGGATCTGTGCGTGGGCCAGCGGAGAAGAACCGCCGGATGCCCAGCGGATTACGGACATCAAGCCCCCCCGGCGCAAAGCAAGAGACGTTTATGTCTATTTCGACAACGACCATCACGCCCATGCGCCCGTCAACGCCAAGGAACTGATGCAGCGGCTGGAAGTTCGGCCGCCTTCCGAAAGTAGAGCTTAATCCATTCACTCAAGTGAGGAATCATGCAACGCGATCGATTCAAGCAAGGCGCGGCAGCGGCATTGATCCCCGCAAAACGCACCCTGGAGACATTGAAGAACGCTGCAGGCGGATGCCGGGCGTGCCCGTTGTGGGAACGTGGGACCCAGACGGTTTTCGGGGAAGGACTGATGGGCTCGCGGATCATACTGGTCGGCGAGCAGCCGGGGGATCTCGAAGACAAACAGGGGCGTCCTTTCGTAGGGCCGGCCGGCCGCATGCTGGACGATGCACTGGCCGCCGCGGGTATCGACCGCAATACGGCTTATGTCACCAATGTGGTGAAGCATTTCAAATGGATTCCCAAGGGTCGCCTGCGCCTGCACCAGAAGCCCAATGCCGGCGAGATCGGCGCCTGCCTGCCCTGGCTGGACGCCGAGATCGATCTGATCCGGCCGCAGGTGCTGGTGGCCCTGGGAGCCACCGCGGCCCAAGCCCTCATGGGCAGGCAGGTGCGCGTCACGCGCGACCGCGGCCGCTTCCTGGAAACCCCGCTGGCGCCCTATGCGACTGTGACCGTACACCCCTCATCCATTCTGCGCGCGCAAACGGGTGAAGACCGCAAACACGGTTTTGACGCCTTTGTGGAGGATTTGCGCCTTGTAGCCGGGGTGATCGCCGGTTAAAGCGCAGGGTCGCGGTATACGCGGTATATCGGAACCGGAATCGATCGCTTAAAATTAACCCATCGTGCACGGGCACGTGTAGGTGCACGTTTACGGTCATGGCCCCGAAGCAGGTAAATGTCTAACGGGCCAACCGCCGAACGGGCTAACGAAAAGAGATCGTTCACGATGCGTAGGGTAGGGGGCGCTGGTGAAAGGGGTCCAGCCCGGTGACTTCGATATGCACAGCCCCATGCCTGCGCTGCAGCCGCCCTTCCACCAGAAATGGGCCGGGGGTGGTGACGCGATTGCCCATCCGTTGGTAAAGCGGGGGCAGCACCGCCGCTTCCAGCAGCCCGGTTTCATCTTCCAAGGTCAAAAACTGCAGGATGCCATTTGCCGTGCGGACCCGGCGCATGGCCGCCACAATGACACATAAACGCACTTTGTCCCCGGCGGCCAGCCCGGCCGCCTCGCCTATGCGCAGGCACCCGTAGCGCTCGGCTTCCGGGCGCAGCAGGTCCAGCGGGTGCGCCGAAAGGTGCATCTCCAGCAAGGGCAGCTCGTTCTGAACCCGCACCAGGGCCTGATACAGCCGCAGGCGGTCGCCTGCCAGCGGAGCGGCGGGCGCGCGCACACGGCGGAGATCGCCCGGAGCGGTGCCTGCCTTGATTTTTTCCAGCACTAGCTCATGCATGAAGGGCCAATTTTCGACACTGAGCGGCGCCAGGCCGTCGCAGGCGCCGCAGAGCACAAGCGACCGGCGGTCGCGGCTGGAGAGGCGCACGCGTTCGAGCAGGCCGCCCAATGTTTCGAAGGCACCGCGCGCGACGCGTTCTTCGAGAAGATCATGGGCCGAGCGCACGGAAAGCCCCTTGATCTTGTCCAACCCCATGCGGATGGCACCCAGGCCCGCGCCCACGCCTTCCTCCTCGATCCTGGAAGGGTAATCCGAACGGTTCACCTGCGGCGGCCGTATCTCGATGCCCATGCGAACGAACTCGGCCGCAAGGGTCCGCAGGGGGTATAGCCCCTGGTGGTGATTGAGCAGGGCGCAGGCGAACTGCAACGGATGGTGCGCCTTCATGTAGGCCGAAAAGTAGGCCAGGTGGCCGTAGCTGGCGGCGTGGGCCTTGTTGAACGAATAGGCTGAAAACCGCACCGCCGCATTCCAGGCCTTCCGCGCGCGTTGCGGAGCCTGCCGGAACAATGCACTCCGGCGCGCCGTTCCAAGGAAGTGCGCCTCCAGGTGGGCGAGGGTCTGCGCATCCCCTGCGCTTCCGACAATAGCGGCGCGCAGCTCGTCGGCCTGCCCCAGGGTGAGCCCTCCGATCCGGCTGAGCAACACCATGATATCTTCCTCGTAGATGATCATGCCGTAGGTTTCGGCGAGGCGGTCGGCGATGGCGGGTTCGAAGATGTCGGCGGGCGCTTCGCCGCGCGCGCGCCGCACGAAAGATTCCTTGGCCGCGCCTGCCGCAGGTCCCGGGCGAATGAGTGCCAGCGCTGCAACCAGATCGCTTTGCCGCCGAATGGGCAGGCGCGCCAGCAGGGAACGCATGGCCGGGCTTTCCAGTTGGAAGCAACCGATCGTTGCGGCGCGGCCGGCCAGCGCCAGGGCCTGGGGATCTTCAGCGCGGATATCCTCCAATCGATCGGATCGGCCGGCAAGCTGGAGGGTCTCTGCGAGCTCGCTGAGACAGCGGTTGCCCAGCAGATCGATTTTGACCAGGCCGAGAGCGGCCACCGCGGCCAGATCGTACTGGGTGATGACCACTCCTTTGGCCGCGCGTTCCAGAGGAAGCTTTTCTTCCAGGCGGCCGCTTGCGATCACGATGCCACCCGGGTGGGTGGCGGTATGGCGGGGCCTGCCGATGAGGCGCTGGACGAGCGGCAGGATGCGCTCCAGGCCGGCGGCCGCGCCGGGGGGCGGGTCTTCTCCCGCAAGGGTTTCGTCTTCGGAATGGATGGATTGGGCCAGCCCCAGAAAATCCACTTCTGCGATTCCCAGGTCCTCCGGCGGCAGCGCGCCGGCCAGGGCTGTGATCAGCGCTGGCCGCACGCCCATGGCCTTGAGCCCTTCACGCAGGGCCGAGCGGCTTTGAAAGCGGTGATGCGCCGCCACCAGGGCCGTCTGCCCGCGTCCGAAACGTTTGCAGACCCATTCGATGACCTCATCACGGCGATGCCAGGGAAGATCCAGGTCCACATCGGGCCATGCGGATTTGCCCGCATGCAGAAAGCGTTCGAACAACAACCCCAGGGCCAGCGGGTCCACCGGCGAACCGCCCAGCAGGTGCAGGGTCAACGAACTGACCGCCGACCCTCTGGCCACGGCCGGTATGCCGCGCTCCCGGCAAAATGTCAGGATGTCGGCCACGATCAGCAACAGGCCTGAAAACCCCAGCCGCTCAAATAGGGACAGTTCCTCCGCAAGGCGCCGCTCATGCGCCGGATCCCAGGTGCCGCCCGCGGCCAGGCGCTGCGCCAGCACCGTAGCGCAGTGACGGCGCAGCTTTTCTCCGGCCATCGGGTCGGCCGGCAGATCCGCCAAGGATGGACCGCGCGTGCCGAGTTCCAGCCGGCAGCTGTCTGCGATCCGGCGGGTCGTCGCGAGCGCTTCGGGAAGATCGGCAAAGAGGGCGGCCGCCTCCTGCGCAGAACGCAGTACGCGCTGGGGACTCTCCGCTGCGGGATCGGCGGACATTTCGGCCACCCGGCGGTTCTGGTGCACGGCCAGTTGCAGCAGATGCAGCGCGTGGTCGTCGGGGTGGAGAAAAACCACGTCCAGGTCGGCCGCCAGCGGTACGCCCAAGCGCCGGGCGCTCTCGCGCAGGCGCCCGGTTGGTTCGGTTTTGGCCGGGCGGATCACCAGCAGGGCCAGGCGGTCGCGTTGAAAAAGGCCCCGCGAGAGCAGTTGCGCCAGAACGGCATCATCATCGCTGAGGGCGAATAGACTCGCGCTGAGTCCTGCCAGCACGTCCGTCAGATCGCCCGTGGAACGGTTTTTGGCAGGGCCGGAGAATTTCCCGGCGCGCCGGCGGCTGACCACCCGGCACAAGTTGGCGTAGCCGGACCGGTCGGCCGCCAGAAGCACTAAGCGCGCCTTGCGTCCTCCCGGCCGGCGGCCGCTTTCGAAATCCGGGCGCAATTCCACCCCGGTCAGGGCGCGCAGCCCGCGCGCGCGGCATTGGGCATGAAAACGGACCTGGCCATACAGGTTTTCGATATCCGTCAGGGCAATCGCACGGTAGCCCAGTTCGGCCGCCCGCACCGCCAGTTCATCCACCGCAGCGGTGCCGAAGCCGAGCGAATAATCGCTTTTGACATGAAGGGGTGTGAACATCTCCGTTTGACCATCCGCGCGCTGGACCGTCGGCCGGTTTTCCGCATTCCCAACCTGAAACTTATGACCTCTCCGAAATCGTCTCAGTTCCCCATCAGGAGTCTGGGTAAAAAGGTGCTCAGCCAGGGTACGTAAGTCACGATCGCCAGCACCAAAACGGCCCACAAAAACGGCGGCCAGACCGCTTTGCCGAGGCGGTCAAGGGCGATCTTGCCCACGCCGCAGACCGCGAACAATACAGCGCCCACGGGCGGTGTCACCAGCCCCAGCACGAGATTCAGACAAATGACGATGCCGATGTGCACCGGGTCGATCCCCATATGCGCCGCGATGGGCGCCAGCACAGGGGTCACGATGACCAGCGCTGGTGCCGTCTCCATGGGAATTCCCAAGAGCAACAGAAAGATGTTGATCAGCAGGAGAACAAGGTAGGGCGATGAGGTCAGTTGGGAAATCCAGGTGACCAGAATCTGAGGGATCTGGTCCGCAGCCACAATCCAGGCGAAGGGTTCCGAAATGGCGATCAGCAGCATCACCATCCCGGATTCCAAGCCGGATATCAGCAGGACCTGGGGGAGTTCCTTCAGGGCCAGACGCTTATAGACGAAGGTACCCACCAGCGCCGCGTAGACGGCGGCAATTCCGGCCGCTTCAGTGGGCGTGAACATGCCGCTCAGGATTCCGCCCATGATCAGCACCGGCATGAATAGCCCGGGAAGGGCTTTCCAGGTGGCCATCATCAGCTCCTTGGGCGGAGTCTTCGGGTCGCGTGGATACCCTCTGCGGGAGGCCACCCCATACATGTAGAGCATGAGCGCGGCACACATCAGGATCCCCGGCAAAACGCCCCCCAGAAACAGTGCGCCGATGGATACATTGGCCGTGACCCCATAGATGATAAACGGAATACTCGGGGGGATGATCGGCCCCATGCAGGAGGCGACACTGGTCACCGCGGCGGCCACATCATCTTCATAGCCGGCTTTTATCATGGCTGGAATCATCACCACGCCAACTGCCACGGCGGTAGCCACCGCCGCGCCGGAGATCGCAGCGAAGACCGCGCAGGTCAGGATGGTGGCAAGCCCCAATCCGCCGCGGATGTGCCCCATGAGCAGTCGAGCGAATTTGACCAGGTCGGGGGTGATGCCTCCCGCGGCCATCAGGTTGCCGGTCAACATGAAGAGCGGAACGGCCAGCAGGGGAAACGCGGCCAACCCGCCGAAGGTGGTCTGGATGAGTGTGGTGATCGGGATGTTGCCGCTGATCAGCGCATACGCCAGGGCGGAACCGCCCAGGGCCACAACAATCGGTGCGGAGACGCATAGCAGTCCGACAAAGGAAACTGCGAAGACGGCAAGCATTCGGTTTATCCTTCCGGTTGTCGGCCCAAAATGAATCGAAGAAATTCCTCCAGCGTAAAGAAAAACATGATGAAGAAGCCTGCCGGCAGCGAAGCATACGGAACGCTCATCATCAGGCCCAAGGCAGGTGAGGTCTGGTGCCGGTTATACAGAGCCTGATAAAAACCATAGTAGAACATGGCCGCAAAGAAAAAAAGGGCGCACAGATAACTCACCAGTTTCAGCGCCTTTGCCGCGCCCGGCGGTACCGCTTCCACGACGGAGGTCATGCTGAGTTGATAGCCTTTTTTCAATCCCACGGCTCCGCCCAGCATGGAGGCCCAAGCCAGGGAAAAGGTGGCAACTTCGCCGGACCAGATGGACATCCTGGCGAACACATAGCGGCCGATCACCTCATAGGGGATGACGATAGCGATCACCGCCATAAAGAAAATAGTCCCCCAGCTTCCGAGCTTCACCAGGATGCCGTTGAACTCTTGCAGTGCACGCACTCGCCTACCCCCGGTCCGGCAACCGAACTGCGGCGCCTTTTCTTTCGACTTCAAAGGCGCCGGTTGCGCTCTTTACTTCGCGTTCCTTATGGCTTCGATTTCAGTCCTGGCAAACTGGCTGCTGAATTGATCAAAGACAGACGCCATGGCCTTCCTGAAGCTTTCGCGGTCCACGTCGCGCACCACGGTAATGCCTTTGCCGGCAACCTCCTGAAGTCTACTCTCTTCAGCGTCCCGGTTGATCTTACGCTCGAATTTGGCCACTTCCAGAGCCGTCTTTGAAAACAGCTCCTGGTCCTCTTTGGGCATGGCGTCGAAAACCTTCTTGCTCATCAGGATGGGGGCCGGGGAGTATACGTGCGCGGTGAGCGACAAGTATTTCTGTTTGGCATCCCAAAGCTTTGTGGCGTAATAGACGGCGATAGGGTTTTCCTGCCCATCGATCACGCCTTGCTGCATGGCTGTGAAAACCTCCCCCCACGCCATGGGGGTAGGGTTAAACCCAGCACTTTTCCAGGCCGACAGGTGCACCTTGTTTTCCATGGTGCGGATCTTCAGCCCTTTTCCGTCTGCGGCCTTTTTCACCGGGCTTTTGGAATTGGTCAAATGGCGGAACCCGTTTTCCCAGAACGCCAGGCCTTTGACATCGACCTTCTCAAAATCATCCAGCAGCTTGCGGCCGATGGGTCCATCCAAAACCAGATCCACATGGTCGAAATCGCGAAACAGGAAAGGAAAGTCCAGGATGTTGATGGTAGGGCTGAAGCCGCCCAGCGGACCGGTGGAGGTCACCAGAAGATCGATCGCACCCTGCTGGACACCTTCGAGCATTTCGCGTTCGCCCTTGCCCAGTTGGAGCGCTGGGTAGAGTTTGATCTGGATGCGTCCGTTGGTTCTTTCCCGGATGAGGTCGATGAATTTCTGAGCACCTATATTGTAGGGGTGTTCCGGGGCCGTAGCTGTGGCGAGCTTCATGGCGGCCTTGTATTCGGCTGCAACCGGAACCGCCAGCACGAACATGGTCAGCAGGGCCAAACTGAAAACAAAACGTATTTTCATTTTTTCTCCTCTCAATCCCAATCGACGACTTTGCCGTATTACAGGACCGTTTCGATGATTTGGGTCGACCCAACGCGAACGGATCTTTTGTGATTTTTATTCGCCGGTGGTTTTGGCTGCATGTGTAAAATTCGCCGGAAAGTGGCGGCAAAAGCCAAAAACCAAGCCAACGCTATAGCACAATATTGTTTAATATCCAATTATTGTAATGGGTAATGTGAATTTTTCATGTGGCAACCAGCTAGCCCGTGGCACCCTTGTGCTGCGCAATCAGACCGTCTCTCAGCTCTTTGAGTCGGCTGCTGATGCCCACCTTGTAGATGTGCGGGTTTTCGAAGCGTTTGTATTCCGTGGGCAGCCGGCCCAGCCGCTCGCGGCAGTATTGGGCCGTCCTGGGCAGCGCAGGCGGGTCGTACACGATCTCGCCCTCTTGCATGACCAGGTGCAGCAGCGGCTCGGTTTCGTATGGGTCGATGGCCATGGATTGATGGGGAACAAACGGGTGATGGATCAGGGCGATGTTTTCTTCGCCTTCCAGTCCGACGGCATCGGCGCCCAGAAAAAAACCGTCCCGATCAAGCACGCGCCATACCTGCTTTTTTTGCGGCAGGGTGATTTTGGATACATTCTCCGAAAGCTTGATGACCGGCCGGCCATCGGCCTGCGCCAATTTATAAACCCCGTCGAGAGCCGCATCGGGCCTTCCGGTGACCAGGCTGGTTCCAACGCCGAACACGTCGATGGGCGCTTCCTGGGCCATCAGGCTTCTGATCACATACTCATCGAGCTGGTTGGAGGCGGCAATCTTGACATAATTTAGCCCCGCCTCATCCAGCATGGCGCGGCTTTGCTTGGCCAGATAGGCCAAATCGCCGCTGTCGAGCCGGATGCCTTTGAGCCGGCCGCCTTTGCGTTCCATCTCCCTGGCCACGATGATCGCATTGGGCAGGCCGCTCCTGAGGGTGTCGTAGGTATCCACGAGCAACACGCATTCATCCGGCCGGGCTTCAGCAAAGCTGCGAAAGGCCGCCAATTCGTTTTCGTGGCTCTGAATATAAGAGTGCGCCATGGTGCCGGACGGCTGCAGACCGTAATCCCTGGCCGCCCGTGCATTGCTGGTGGCATCAAACCCGCCGATAACCGCGGCGCGGGCGCTATGGTATCCGCCCAGACCTTGCGCCCGGCGCAATCCGAAGTCGATGAGCAGGCCGTCTTTGGCCACTAGGCGCATGCGGCTGGCCTTGGTGGCGATCAGCGTTTGAAAATTGAGAATATTGAGCAGCACCGTTTCGATGATCTGGGTCTCGATCAGAGGCCCCTCGACCCTCACAATGGGGCGGGTGGGGAACACCAGATCCCCTTCCGGAGGAGCGTAAATTGTTCCCGTGAAACGAAAGTTTTTCAGGTAGGCCACATAATCCGGGTGAAAGCCTTGCGCTTGCAGAAAATCCAGGTCGGCCCGGTCAAAACGAAATTCGGCCAAGGCGGTCAGCAGGTCCGGCAGCCCGGCAAAGACCGCATACCCGCCGTTGAACGGCATCTTCCGGCAAAAGAAGTCGAATACCGCCTGTTGATATCGGCGGCCAGCCAGAAAATAGGCCTGCCCCATGGTGAGTTCGTACTGATCGGTGTAGGTGCCCGTAATATCAAGCATGGTTCGTCCAAAATTGGGTTGAGGTATGGCAGGCTTGCGCCGGGCCGGCGGAACACTTAATTTCACGAGTCTAAGTCTTGCTGCGGACGTGTCCAGCCTACCGGCACGATAAGACCTGCAATTCTCGACAAGTAACTGCTCGGAAACCGATCCAATGCGCCGAGAATTGCTGCGCAAGAGGGGATTCCATGATCGGTGCCATTGCCGGAGATATTATCGGGTCGGTCTATGAGGCCGATCCCATCAAGACCAAGCGCTTCCCTTTGTTTCACCCGCAGGGGCGCTTCACCGACGATTCCGTCCTCACCATCGCCACGGCCATGGCCGTCCTGGAAGACAGGGATTACCGCCGCTGGATGCTGGAAATCGGCCGCCGCTACCTGCATGCCGGCTACGGCGGTGCATTCCTGCAATGGCTGCTTTCGGACACTCCCCGGCCATACGGCAGCTGGGGCAATGGCTCGGCCATGCGGGTCAGCCCCATCGGCCTCGCCTTCGACACCGTGGACACCGTACTGCTCGAAGCCCGGCGCTCGGCCGAGATCAGCCACAACCATCCCGAAGGCATCAAAGGGGCGCAGGCCGCGGCGCTGGCCGTATTCCTGGCCCGCAGCACGCACGACAAGACGCTGATCCAAAAAGAGCTGGCCGATCGCTTCGGATACAACCTTGAGCGCAGCGTGGAAAGCATCCGGCCGTCCTACCGGTTCGATATTTCCTGCCAGGGAACCGTTCCGGAGGCGATCATTGCTTTCCTTAATTCCGATTCGTATGAAGACGCCGTTCGCAATGCCGTTTCGCTGGGCGGTGACAGCGACACCCTGGCCTGCATCACCGGCGCCGTGGCCGAAGCTTATTACGGTCCGCTGGCGGGAAAGATCCGGGACAAGGTCAAGGCAATTCTGCCGGCGGATCTTTGGGCGATCGTCGAACGCTTCTGTCGCACCTTTTGTCTGCATCCATCCAGGCCGGAAACTGCTGCCGGTAGTCCTCCAGCGCCTGGCGCGAAAGGCTGATGGTGTGCAGTACTTCGCGGTCTTTTGCCTCGAAAAGCACCTCCCCGGCCGGTGCGATGACGGCCGAACAGCCATCGTGGTACAGGTCGCGGCCATCCGTGCCCACGCGGTTGACGCCGATGACGAAGGCCTGGTTTTCGATGGCCCGCGCGCGCAGCAGCACCTGCCAGTGAACCGAGCGCCGCGCCGGCCAGTTGGCCACGAAAAGGGCCAGATCGTAGGCCCGGTCCAGGTTGCGCGTCCAGATAGGAAAGCGCAGGTCGTAGCAAATGAAGGGCCGGATGCGCCAGCCGTTCAATTCCAGCGTAAGCCGGCCCTGTCCGGCCGTGTAGATTTTCTCCTCGCCGGCATAGCGGAACAGATGCTTTTTGTCGTAGGTCAGCATGCCGCCGTCCGGGCGCGCCCAGATCAACCGGTTGTAGTAAAGCCCATTCTCTTCGATGATCAGGCTGCCGGTCATGTCCACGCCCCGTGCGGCGGCTTTGTTGCGCAGCCAGGTCACGGCCGCGCCGTCCATGGGCTGGGCCAGCGCGCGGGCGTTCATGCTGAAGCCGGTGGAGAACATCTCCGGCAGCACGATCAGATCGGTAGGGCGGTCCGAACGTTCGATCCAGGCATCCCAGCGTGCCAGGTTGGCCGCGCTGTTCTCCCAGGCCAGATCGCTTTGAATCAGGGTGACGGTCAAATCCGGCATAATTTCTCCGCAGCCTGCCTGAGCGTTTGATCCTGCTTGGCGAAGCAAAAGCGCAGCACCCGGTGATCCTGCCGGTCGTGATAGAAGACCGACGGCGGGATGGCGGCCACGCCGTATTGGGTGGTCAGGCGGCGGGCAAAATCCACGTCCGCCTCGGCGGTGATATCCGCATAGTCCATCATCTGAAAATAGGTGCCGGCGCAGGGCAAAGGCTTGAAGCGCGAGCCCTTCATCAGATCGAGAAACAGGTCGCGCTTGCGTTGATAAAACTCCGCCAGGTGCAGGTAGTGGTCCGTGTGGCGCATAAAATCGGCATAGGCCAACTGGATCGGCGTATTGGACGTGAAGGTGAGAAACTGGTGGATTTTCTGGAATTCCACGGTTAATTGCGGCGGCGCCACGCAGTAGCCGATTTTCCAGCCGGTGGTATGATAGGTCTTGCCGAAAGAGCTGACCACGAAGCTTTTGCGCGCCAGCTCCGGGTAGCGCAGCATGCTCTGGTGGGGCCGGCCGTCGAAGATGATGTGCTCGTAGACCTCGTCGCTGAGAATGTAGATATCGCGCTCGGCCGCAATCTCCTGAAGGACGGCCGCGTCGGCCGGCGCAAGCACCGTGCCGGTGGGGTTATGGGGCGAGTTGAGAATGATCAGCCGCGTGCGGGCGCTCAGGGCAGCGCGCAGCCTGTCCCAATCGACGCGGTAGCCGGGAAAGGCCAGCGGCACGTAAACCGGTCGGCCGCCGCTGAGCTGGATGGCCGGCGCATAAGAATCATAGGCCGGTTCCAGCACAATGACCTCATCGCCGCTGCGCACCACGGCCGTGATGGCGGCATACAGTGCTTCGGTGGCGCCCGAGGTGATCGTGATCTGCGCATCCGGATCGATCTCCGCGCCGTAGATGGCCTTGATCTTTTCGGCAATGCGCTGCCGCAGCGCCGGAACCCCCTGCATGGGCGCATACTGGTTCAGCCCCCGGCGCATGTAATGGCTGACCTGTTCGATCAGCTCGGCCGGCGCTTCAAAGTCCGGGAATCCCTGCGACAGGTTGATGGCCCGGTGATCGGCGGCCAGCTTGGACATGACCGTAAAGATGGTGATGCCCACATCGGGAAGCTTGGAAGCAAAAGACATGCTGGGATAGACCTTTCTTCGAGCGATGGCGTGTAATGCGACCTGGGGCCCGGCTCGGGTTCCACACCTCTTTGAACGGACGATCTCCTCAGGAAGCTCTTAATAAAATGTTCACACGAAAATGGCAACCCGGAGCTGTCGATGCGCCGGTGCGCAGGGAAACCTTTCGCTCCCCATGCCTGGTTTCATTTCCGTGAGTTGCCGGCCGATGCCCGTTTGCATCTCTCAGCCCGGCCGCTCTTGAATTTCCCGCCTCGATACCCATATTGCCCGAACATCGACGGGATGCAGTCCTTCCAACCCTATTGCAAAGGAGGTTTTCATGAGCGTGCTTATTGCCAGACAGGCCCCCGACTTCACCGCTCCGGCGGTCATGCCCGACGGCACCATCGAAGAGCAGTTCCGGCTGTCGGACCTGAAGGGCAAATACGTGGTCCTTTTTTTCTGGCCCCTGGATTTTACCTTTGTCTGCCCCACCGAGATTATTGCCCATGACCGGCGTATGGAGCAATTCAAGGAGCGCAGGGTCGAAGTGGTGGGAATTTCCATCGATTCCCAGTATACCCATTTTGCCTGGCGCAACGTGCCGGTCAAGGAGGGCGGCATCGGTCCGGTCCGCTTCCCCATCGTCGCGGATGTCACCCATGCGATCACGCGCGCATACGGCATTGAACACCCGTCGGGAGTAGCCCTGCGGGCGTCCTTCCTGATCGACCGGCAGGGCATCGTTCAACACCAGGTGCTCAACAATCTGCCCCTCGGCCGCAACGTGG
Organism: Desulfobacteraceae bacterium; assembly: GCA_003599575.1. GTDB lineage: Bacteria > Desulfobacterota > Desulfobacteria > Desulfobacterales > Desulfosarcinaceae > Desulfatitalea. The sequence goes on from QZKV01000063.1 coordinate 25,989, forward strand.
ATGAGATGCTGCGCATGGTGGACGCCCTGCAGTTCAGCGAGGAGCACGGCGAGGTGTGCCCTGCGGGCTGGCAGAAGGGCGACCTCGGCATGCAGCCCACCGCGGGGGGCGTGGCCGATTACCTCTCCAAAAAGGGGGATAAACTCTAACCGCGAGCCGAAGATTTTCTTCTTTGCGCAAAAAGACGGCGCAGCTGCGTCAGACCGCGGGTGTTGATCACATCACCGGCTTCGAGCCACCCCCGGCGCGCCTGGTCGATGCCGAAGCGAATGAGGCCCAGCTCGGCCGTGCTGTGCGCGTCCGTGTTGATGGCCACCTTGACGCCCATCTCCTTGGCCATGCGGCAGTGGCGGTCGCTCAAATCGAGGCGATCGGGATGTGCGTTGAGTTCCATGAAGCAGCCCTTGTCGCGGGCGGCCTGCATGATGCGCTGCATATCCACCTCGTAGGGCCGGCGGCTCTCGATCAGCCGGCCGGTGGGATGGCCCAGGATATCGCACAGCGGATGGTTGACGGCGCGCAGGATCCGCGCGGTCTGCCTTTCGCGCGGCAGGTTCTGATGGTAATGCACCGAGCAGATCCGGAAGTCGAGCCTGCGCAGGATCTCATCCGGCAAATCCAGGCAGCCGTCTTCCAGGATGTCGACTTCGATGCCTTTAAGCAGGACAAAATCGTCGAAGGACCGGTTCAGGCGGTCGATCTCTTCGATCTGCTGCGCCAGCCGCACCGGGTCGAATCCCTTGGCCATGGCCACTTTCTGGGAGTGTTCGGTGATGGCCAGGTATTCGTAGCCGAGGCCGCGGGCCGCGGCGGCCATCTCTTCCAGGGAGGCCTTGCCGTCGGTCGCCCGGGTGTGGGCGTGCAGATCGCCCCGGATGGCGCGTTGCTCGATCAGGCGGGGCAGTTCACCCTTTTCGGCCGCTTCCAGTTCGCCGCTGTCCTCCCTGAGTTCCGGTTCGATATAGGGCAGGCCGACCTGGGCGAACACCTCTTCTTCGGTCTGCCCGGCGATGCGCCGGTCGCCTTCAAAAACGCCGTATTCGTTGACTTTCAACTGCCTGCGCACGGCGCGCTGGCGGACCGCCACATTGTGGGCCATGGAGCCCGTAAAGTAGTGCAGCGCGGCGCCATAGCTGACCTCCGGGACGGCGCGCACGTCCACCTGCATGCCCGAGCCCATGACCACCGTCGAGCGGGTAGGGCCCTGCGACACCACCTGGCGGATGCCGGCATGCGAGACAAAATGGGCC
>QZKV01000089.1 GCA_003599575.1 Desulfobacteraceae bacterium
CAACCCGAGTGGGTATGGTGGGGGTCCAGATTGGCCGCCACCATAACGATGTTGCTGAAATCGTCGCTGTGCTTGGTGTAGCAGATGATCTCTTCGTTTTCCACCGCATGGAACTGAAGGTTGCGGGTCTGCTGCAGGGCCGGATTCTGTTTTCGGATGCGGTTGATCCGCCGTATAAAACCTTTGATGCTGCCGCTGCTGTTCAAATCCCAATGCCGAATTTCATACTTCTCCGAATTGAGATACTCTTCGCTGAAGGATTCCTTGGCTTCGCTCTCACCAAGTTCGTACACCGGACCGTAGATGCCGTAATTGGATGAGAGGGTCGCCGCCAGCACCAGCCGTAACAAAAACGCCGGCCGGCCTCCCACCTGCAGGAATTCAGGAAGAATATCGGGCGTATTGGGCCACAGGCTGGGCCAGAAGAATTCGGCGACTTCGGTCTGGGTCAGTTCCTCGAAATAGGATTCGATTTCCCATTTCAGATTCCGCCAGGTAAAATAGGTATACGACTGGGTAAAGCCCCCTTTGGCCAGACGGTACATGGTTTTGGGACGTGTAAAGGCTTCGGCCAGGAAAATCACTTCGGGATGGCTGCACTTGATTTCGGTGATCAGCCATTCCCAGAAGCGCAAAGGCTTGGTGTGCGGGTTGTCCACGCGGAAAAGACGCACCCCCTGCCCTACCCAGAAACGAACGACTTCCAGCAGTTCGTTGCAAAGGGATTCCGCGGCCTCCGATTCAAAATCAAAGGGGTAGATGTCCTGATACTTTTTGGGTGGATTTTCGGCGTACTGAATGGAGCCGTCGTGCCGTTTGCGGTACCACTCGGGGTGCTCGCGCACATAGGGATGGTCCGGGCTGCTCTGAAAAGCCAGATCCAGGGCGATCTCGATTTCGTGCGTACGCGCCGCCTGCATCAGCGCCTGGAAGTCGGCCAGGCTGCCCAGCGCGGGATGAACCGCACGATGCCCTCCCTCGGGTGATCCGATGGCCCATGGACTGCCGGGGTCGTCCGCTCCGCTGCTGGGCGCATTGTTGCGGCCTTTGCGGTGGGTCGTTCCGATGGGATGGATGGGCGGCAGATAAAGCACGTCGAAGCCCATATCGGCGATATAGTCGAGCCGCTCAATGCAATCCTTGAAAGTGCCGTGACGGCCGGGCCGGTCGGCACACGAGCGTGGGAACATCTCATACCAGGTGCTGAAAAGGGCCCGCAGGGGCTCGACATTCACACGCAGTCGTTTGCCGTAGGTGGTCAGACCGCTTTTATCCGGATAGGTGTCCATCAGCCGCAGCAGGTCGGGATCGGTAGCGGCCTGCATTTTGTCCGCAGTCCTTTCCCGGGATTCTAGAAAACGGGCTTTTTCAGCCAGCCAGGAACCGTCTTCATTACCGGCGCGCTCGCCGGCCGCCGCCACGATCTGAGCCCCTTCGATCATATCCACGGCAATCTCCTGGCCGGCGGCATATTTTTTTTCAACCGCGCCCAGCCAGGTGCGGAAGCGATCGATCCAGGCATGGATGGTATATTCGTAAACGCCGACCTCGTGGACACGGAATTGACCTTTCCACCAGTCGTTGACCAGGGGAGTCATGGCCCGGGTCTGCCAGCGCTCCAGGCCTTGTTTGCGATACAACAGCTCCGCCGCCAGGTGGTCGTGGCCGTCGGCGAAAACACCCGCTCTTACGCGCACCTGCCCGCCGGCCGCCCTGCGAACAGGAAAGCGGCCCCCATCGATCTCAGGTGTAACATATTCGATAATGACCCGTTTGGTCTTCGCAAGCATTGGATGGTCCTCGGTTTGCGGGTTGCGGTAGCGGACGCCGTTGCAGGATGCTTGTACGACCGCGATTGTCATCGTGGAAACTTGCACCGCCGCACACTGGTTTTCAATACAGTCAGGGAAGTAAATCGGGAAAACCGAACCCTACCTCCGGGGAAAATCGGTTGACGCAGCGTTGAATGACGGCCGTGGCGTTTTTGGACGGCTCAAAACAGCGCATGGCGCCTGCCTGCCGGGGGATGTAAGCTGGAGCTTCCAAGAACCGGTTCCCAAACCGGAGCTTGGGAACCAGGAAAAGGCGCTGGAGCTTGCGAACCAGCGAAACCAGCAGATATCGAACCGACGGGAGGATACAGTCACAGGCTGGACGCTTGTGTTTCTATGGCCAAACGCAGAAATATGCGCATATTTGTCCATCGAACGCGTCCAGCGGCGCCCGTGCCCGGGTATTTACCCATTCTACAAAAAAGGGGGCCAGCGGTGTATCTGTTCAACAAATATCTCCATCCGGCCAATTTCGCCTTTGCCCGCCGCATTGAGGGCGAGCGGATCTTATCGGATGAAGCGGCTTTTGAGCTGCGCACGGCCGCGCTGGGTCAGGACATCTACCATATCGAAATCAGAAACAGCGCCGTGTGGTCGCGCGATGACCGCACGGAACAATTCTGCGCCGATTTCGCCGCCGGCTCGCAGGAACGAAGCATGACACGCCTGGAAATCAGCACGCAAGCGGGCCTGGCGCTTTTTTCGCACAGGGGCCGCCCCTGGCTGCACGCCGCCGGCGCACATTGGTTCGGAACTTCGGGGCCTGCCTGGCTGTTTCGGTTCGAACGCACGCCGCACATGCGCTTTTACGGATTGGGAGAAAAGCACGTGCCCTTTGAGAGGTCAAAGCGCGCCTATACGTTCTGGAACGTGGATGTCTGGGCCGACCATCCGGCCGAGCGTGTCGTGCAGGGCGATTACGATCCGGATTATATCTCGATTCCCTACCTGATCATCAAACAGGACAACACCTATCTGGGATTGTTGATGGATTGCCCGCACGCCGGCATGATCTCCGTAGCCGACGATGCCGACCTGTCCGGATTCCTCCAGGCCGGATCGCCTTATCCGCCTTCCATCCTGATCGGCGCCGAAGACGGGATTCCTTCCCTGTATGTGATCTTCGGACCTTCCCTGGCCGAACTGACCCGCAAGTTCCAGCGACTGATCGGCACCACCCCGCTGCCGCCGCTGTGGGCCCTGGGCTACCATCAGAGCCGTTGGGGATACGGCGGCGATGCGGATTTGCTCCGCCTGGCCGAACAGTTCCAAGCGCATGCCTTTCCCGCGGACGGTCTGTGGCTCGATATTGACGCCATGGACGGCTATCGGGTCTTCATGTTCGATCGGCGCCGCATGCCGCGCCCGGCCGAGACCGCGGCCAAGCTGGCCAAGCGCGGGTTCCGCATCGTCCCCATCATCGATCCGGGCATCCTGCGCGAACCCGGCTACGAGGTGTACGACAGCGGGCGGCAGGGCCGGCTCTTTTGCCTCAATCCTTCCGGCAACGAGTTCATCGGCATGGTCTGGCCGGGTCTGAGCGTTTTCCCCGATTTCAGCCTGCCCGAAACCCGCCGCTGGTGGGCCGCATATGCCCGCCGATTTCTGGAACTGGGCTTCGGCGGAGCCTGGATCGATATGAACGACCCGTCCACCGGCCCCGTCGACTGCCATGGCATGCGCTTCGACCGCGGCCGCGCGGAGCACGGGGCCTACCACAACCAATACGCCCTGCTGATGGCGCGCGCGACCCGGGAGGGGTTTAAGGCGGCCAACCCGGACCGCCGGCCCTTTTTGCTGTCGCGTTCCGGCTGCACCGGCTCCCAGCGCTATGCCGCCCATTGGACCGGCGACAATTTTTCTTCTTATCGGCATTTGCAGCGCTCCATTGGAAAATCACTGAACCTGGGCCTTTCCGGTATTCCCTTCAACGGCCCGGACGTGGGGGGCTTTGGCGGCGATTGCGGCGAAGATCTTCTGATCGATTGGGTCAAAGCGGCTTGCCTGTTTCCCTTTTTGCGCAACCATGCCGTGCGCGGCAGCCGCGACCAGGAGCCGTGGGCCTATTCCCGCGAGGCCCTGAGGATCATGCGCCGTTTCGTCCGCCTGCGCTACACCCTGCTGCCCTATCTCTACAACCTGTTCGTCGAACAGGAGCTGAGCGGTGAAGCGATTCTGCGGCCGCTCTTCTACGATTTTGCCGACAGCAAGGCGCTCGCACTGGGGGAGTTGGACGACCAGTTCATGGTGGGCCCCTTTCTCATGCAGGCCCCGTTCCTGACCGAATGGCAGCAAACGCGGCGGGTGACGCTGCCCGCGGGGCGCTGGCTGCGGGCCGATACCGGGCATTGGTGCGAGGGCGGCCGGCGGATGATCGTCAAACGCGATCGGCGGACCTCCCCGTTGTTCGTGCGCGAAGGCGGGCTGATTGCCTTTCAACCCGGTCCCAGGCGGGACAACCGCAGCAACCTGAACGACATCGGCCTTTTGTGCTGTGTTTCGCGGCGCTTTTCAGGCGCGGCGCATTGCCTGTACAGGGCCGATGACGGCCTGAGTATGGACTACACGAGAGGCGAGCGCTCCGAAGTCGCCATGCATGCCCGGGTCGTCCAGAAAGATCTGCACCTGCGCCTGGTTACGCGCCGGACCGGGTTCGGCGCCATCCGCATTACGCCCTTTACCGTGGACCCTTTCCCCAGGCTTTTCATGCAGCAGGATGGAAAGCGCCGCGAACTCTACGCCCACCCGCAACGCATCCGACTCACCGGGCAACCTTTCACGTGGTACGGCTGGCGATAAAGCAGCTAACCCTCGGCCCTGCCGATGCAGACAATCCGCAATGGCCCAGTCGGCATCTTCAATGCCCATCAAACCTCATGTTTTCAGTGCCTTAAGCATTTTAAATGTAATTTCAGGGACATGGAGGACAAAGTATCCAATTGACAACGCCGTGAACTCAACCCTATAAGGTGCTTCGTATTCAAGAAGCGCCCTGGCGCGGTGGCTGATGTCGGAGTCGTTCATGCGATACTGGAAAAAGATTTTCTCCCTTCTATCCAGGGGTGTTAAAAATTTAATCTATTTAGTCAAGGAACGTTTTGATCTGATCGAAGTAAAAATCTTGATCATCGGCCTGTCATTGGCCCTTCTGACCGGCCTGTACCTGGCCTACCTGCTGTTTGCCGAACCCCGCCTTTACCGCGCGCTGTCTTCCACGGCCATCGTGAACACGATGGGCGGCAGGGCCCTGGGGATCGCCACCTGCCTTTCGGCCGGCGTGCCGCTGCTGACGACGATTCTGTACAACTTCTATCTGGAGGTGGTGGTGGTCCTGATCACCTATGGCTTTGTGGTCTTGATCATGCGCAATGTCATCCAGCCCAAGTTGTTCCACGGCGCGGTCAGGCAGGCCGAACTCACCGCGCAGGACCAGAAAACCAAAATCAAAAAATACGGGGGCGTGGGACTTTTTTTGTTCGTGATGTTCCCGTTTTTCATGACCGGCCCGGTGGTCGGTTCGATCATCGGCTATCTGCTCAACTACAAGGCCATCAACAATTTTCTGATCGTATTCAGCGGAACGCTGAGTTCGATCATCATTTATGCCCTTGTGGGCAACCGGGCCTTGATGATTATCAATCGATACATCGAGGTCGATGTGGTCAAAAAATGGGGCGCCATCATCGTGGGCGTTCTCATTCTCATCTTTCTGATCTATCACATCGGCACCGTCAAAGCCTTCCTGGACCGGGAGAGCGAAGACGATGAACCCGGCGGCATCGGGTGAGCCCATTTCTTTTTAGACAATCCATCGACATTCAGGAGAACCATCGATGAATGCCCAGCATATTTCCACTATCAGCATCGAATTGAGCATTTTGCCCCGGCAGGCTGAAGCCGTTGCCGATCTGCTGGCCGAAAGCGCCACGATTCCCTTCATTGCCCGTTACCGCAAGGAGGCCACGGGCAGCCTGGACGAAGTCCAGATCACCGCCATCCGCGACCGGCTGACCCAGCTGGCCGAATTGGAAAGCCGCCGGGAGGCGGTCCTGGCAAGCCTGGAAAAGCACGGTCATCTCAGCGACGAGCTGAAGGAAAAGGTCCTGGCCGCGCAAACCATGACCGTCCTGGAGGATATCTATCTGCCCTACCGGCCCAAGCGCCGCACCAAAGCCACCGTGGCCAAGGAAAAGGGCCTGGAACCGCTGGCCCTGGCACTGATGGCCCAGGAAGGCCGCGATCCGCTGCAGGCCGCCCAAACGTACATCGACGTCGAGAAAGGCGTGGCTTCGGCTGAAGAAGCCCTGGAAGGCGCCCGCCATATCCTGGCCGAAACGGTCAACGAGGATGAAACCGCCCGCGCCCGCCTGCGCGCCTTCTTCGCCGAACGAGCGGTGATCCACAGCAAGGTGATCGAAGGCAAGGAAAACGAGGGGGCCAAATTCAAAGACTACTTCGACTGGCAGGAGCCTGCCCGCAGCGTTCCCTCCCACCGCATGCTGGCCATGCGCCGCGGCGAGCGCGAGGAGGTGTTGTCGCTGAGCATCCTGCCGCCCGAAAATGATGCCCTGCCGATATTGGAGCAGATGTTCATCAAAGGCGCCGGCGCAGACAGCGAACAGGTGCGCCAGGCCACCCACGACAGCTACAAACGCCTGCTGTCGCGTTCGTTGGAGACCGAGCTGCGCCTGAGCCTGAAAGAGCGCGCCGATGCGGAAGCCATCCGCGTGTTCGCCGAAAATCTGCGCGAGCTGCTGTTGGCGCCGCCCCTGGGGGCCAAGCGCGTGATGGGCATCGATCCGGGGTTCCGCACCGGCTGCAAGGTGGTCTGCCTGGACCGGCAAGGCAAACTGCTGCACCACGACACCGTCTATCCGCACACCGGCGAGGGCCAGGCCCACAAAGCCGCGGAAACGCTGCGCCGGCTGTGTACGCAACATGAAGTGGAAGCGATCGCCATAGGCAACGGCACCGCCGGCCGGGAAACCGAAACATTCGTGCGCGGCCTGGGCCTGCCGGAACATGTGGTGGTGTTGATGGTCAATGAAAGCGGCGCTTCGGTCTATTCGGCCTCCGAAGTCGCCCGGGAGGAATTTCCCGATCAGGATGTCACCGTACGCGGTTCGGTCTCCATCGCCCGGCGCCTGATGGACCCACTGGCCGAGCTGGTCAAGATCGATCCCAAGGCAATCGGCGTGGGGCAGTACCAGCATGACGTGGATCAGGCCGCCCTGAAAAACACCTTGGACGATGTGGTGATCAGTTGCGTCAACGGGGTGGGCGTTGACCTCAACCGCGCCAGCAGCCAGCTGCTCACCTACGTGTCCGGTCTGGGTCCGGCCCTGGCCCGCAACATCGTGGCGCAGCGCGATGCCAACGGGCCGTTTGCCACCCGCGAATCCCTAAAGCAAGTTCCCCGTCTCGGGCCCAAGGCCTTCGAGCAGGCCGCCGGCTTTCTGCGCATCCAAAGCGGCGTGAACCCCCTGGATGCCAGCGCGGTGCACCCCGAAAGCTATCCCATCGTGGACGCCATGGCCGCCGATCTGGGCTGCACGGTCCAGGACCTGATGCAAAATGCCGAACTGCGCTCCCGCATCGACATCCGGAACTACGTCACTGAAAATGTGGGGCTGCCGACGTTGACCGACATCGTGGCCGAACTGGCCAAACCCGGCCGCGACCCGCGCAAAAACTTCGAGGCATTCGCCTTTGCGGGGCACGTCACCGAAATGAAGGATCTGCAGCCCGGCATGCAACTGCCCGGCATCGTTACCAACGTGACCAAGTTCGGGGCCTTCGTGGACATCGGCGTCCATCAGGACGGACTGGTGCACGTCAGCCAGCTGGCCGACCGCTTCGTCAAAGACCCGGCCGATGTGGTCAAGGTGCAGCAAAAGGTGACCGTGACGGTCCTGGAAGTGGATCTGGAACGCAAGCGCATCGGTCTGACCATGCGCAACGGAAGCAAATCGGCCGCGCCGCAGAAGACCGCCGCAGAGAAGAAAACCCCGCCCCCAAGCAAATCAAGGGCACCCGCCAAACCGCAGGCAGGCAAGCCCCAAAAACCGGTCAAACAACCTTTCCACAACCCATTGGCCGACGCCCTGGGACAGTGGAGCGGCAAGAAAGCGAAATAGCAGCACAAGGGCAGCGATCGCGCGGAGCGGCGGAGGAGCAGAGAGCAGCAGTGAAAGCATCAGGGGAACAGAGCAGCAGTGGAGTGGAGCAACAGCGGAGCAGAGCAGCAGTGAAACGAAGCATCAGGGGAGCGGAGCAGCATTGGAAAGCGGAGAGCTGCAGGGGAGCGCAGAGAACAAAGCAATCCGGTTATCCACCGGCTCAAGCCGCGCGAGCAAAAGTTCCGATCAGCAGCTCCCCCCTTTGCAAAAGGCTCAATTCAACAGCTCCCCTTTGCAAAAGGGGGGCCGGGGGGGATTTTGCGCAGGAGGATCTTAAGCACGGGGGGATTTTGAATATCCGAACTGCCTTTGAGGTCTCCCTTGGGGGATTCCGATCTGTGAGAAACACAAAGATCCACAAGCCACCACCCGGAGCCGCATAATCCGCGGGGAATGAATTGCATTGAGCAGCCTCTCCGCGTCAAAACAGAATACTATCAAAGGAAAAGCAAATCCATGCGAGCCGTAGTACAGCGGGTCACCCACAGCGCGGTGACCGTAGACGAGCGCTTGGTGTGCGAAATCGGACCCGGACTGATGGTGCTGCTCGGCGTCGGGCGCGACGATACCGAACAGGATGCCGCTTTTCTGGCCGAAAAGATCGTGCATTTGCGCATCTTCGAAGACAAAGCCGGCAAAATGAACCGCTCCCTGCTCGAAAGCGGCGGGGCCATGCTGGTGGTGTCGCAATTTACCCTGCTGGGCGACTGCCGCAAAGGCCGCCGGCCATCCTATACCGATGCCGCCCCACCCGAACAAGCCGAACGGCTCTACGACCATTTCACCGAAAGAGTCCGCGCCCTAGGCATTCACACGGCCACCGGCCGGTTCAGGGCCATGATGAAAGTCTCACTGACCAATGACGGCCCGGTCACGCTCATCGTCGAAAGCAAGTAAGGCGATACAGCCGGCCCCTGCGATCCTATCCCAACGGCATTATGGTCGAATCCTGCCCGTACAACTTCGCGTTTTTATCAAGAAAAAGGAATTGGCAAATCTGGCTGTCCACCTGGCTCAATTTGCCACAGGAAAAGTTCCGATCAACGGCTCCCCCTTTTGCAAAAGGTTCCGATCAACGCCCCCATTGCAAAAGGTTCCGATCAACTGCCCCCCTTTGCAAAAGGGGGGATTTTTGGGGCGATCCGAGTAGATTGAAATCCCCCTAAATCCCCCTTTTTCAAAGGGGGACTTCATTGCCACCCGCTCAGGCATTCTGAAAAGACTTCTCACTTGAGTAAACTGGATAAGCAATTTGAAAAAGCCCGAAAACGTCACCCCGGCACTGGGCGGGGTCAAGAAGATCTTGATTACCGCGCTGTACACCCCCTGGCTTTCGCCGGAATGAAGGACAGAGCAATCCAAGCAAAAAACATTGCTTTTCAAAACGCTTTTCGGTACCAATCCTCAAAACTCAGCAGGATCCCCGCTCCCGCTTGGAATGGAAACACCTGACCCATTTTCGGCCATCCCGACCACACCGTACAGATCTCGACCGGCCTTCCTCATCCGGATCACACTTTTTCGAAGAAACGCAGAGCGGCCATGAGCGGCCGGCTGCCCTAAAGGCGTTTGCAGCAGGAGGAAAACATGCCTGATACCGAACCCCGCAAATCGGCCCGGCCCGGCAAGAAACCCATCACCCTGGCCCTTCAGGGCGGCGCCTCGCACGGCGCGTTTACCTGGGGCGTACTCGATCGGTTGGCGGAAGAACCAAGCCTCGATATCCGGGCCGTCAGCGGCACCAGCGCCGGAGCACTGAATGCCGCCGTGTTCGTTGCCGGTTTTCAGCAAAACGGCGCCGCGGGAGCGAAGCAAAAACTGCACGACTTCTGGCGCAGCGTCTCCCGGGCCGGCCACAGCGTTTTCAACCCGTACAGCTACATCGCTGGCTGGCCCATGCTGGGCACGTACGTGTTTTTCTGGACCAGAGTGCTCTCGCAAGTGTGGTCGCCCTACGACAATCTCTTCTACTCCAACCGTTTGAAGTCCCTGCTCGAAGAGGCCGTCGGCGATTTCAAGCACCTTGCGCGCATCCAAAAACCGGCACTGTTCATCTGTGCCACAAACGTAAGGACCAATCAGCGAAAGATTTTTTGGGGGGACGAGATCTGCGTGGAAGCCTTGCTGGCCTCCGCGTGCCTGCCCTCGTTGTTCCAGGCCGTAAGCGTCAATGGCGACGACTACTGGGACGGTGGCTACATGGGAAACCCGGCATTGTCGCCGCTCCGGCAATTCGCAGACGACATACTGATCATCGGAGTGAATCCGATCAACCGTCAGAAAACACCCCGCCTGGCCGCCGACATCATGGACCGACTCAACGAAATCACTTTCAACGCTTCGCTGATCCTTGACCTGGAGAAAATGGCTTTCGTGAACAAGCTGCTGCAAAAGAAGCTGCTGAACCAGGACCAACCGGAATCGAAGGAGAAGAGCTTCAAAGAAATTTATTTTCACCTGATAGAAGCCGAAAAGAAGATGAGCGAGTACCCCGAGTACACCAAAAGCGATACATCCTGGGGCTTTCTGATAGAGCTGAAATCTCTCGGCCGGGAAACGGCATCGAAATGGATTGACGATCACATCGCCGGTGTGGGCGTGAGCTCGACATTTGACGTAGAGAAACTGATCACGCAACTGCACACGCACCCTCAAGGGCTGCGCGCTTCTTGATGATCAAGTGCCATTCTCTGCCCCTCAGCGATCCATATAGTCCAATGGACTCACCACCCCTTTTCCGCCGCGGTTGAGCACATGCGTATAGATCATCGTGGTGGAAACATCTTTATGGCCCAGCAACTCCTGTATGGTGCGGATATCGTAGCCTTCCATAAGCAGGTGGGTCGCAAAACTGTGGCGCAGCGTATGGCAACAGATGGGCTTGATGATTGCAGCCATTCTGGCGGCCTGAAAAAGAGCCTTGCGTATGCTGGTTTCATGCAGATGATGCCTCCTCTTGATGCCTGATCGCGGGTCATCGGACAGCGACTTTGATGGGAACACGTACTGCCAGCCCCATTGGCGGTCCGCCGCAGGATATTTCTTAGCCAAGGCATAGGGCAGATAAACCCTTCCGTAGCCATCGCGCAGATCTTTCTGATGAATCAATTTGACCTTTTCCAGGTGAGTTTCGATGCCCGCCTTGATCCCCGCGGGCAGAACCGTGATGCGGTCCTTGCTTCCTTTCCCGTCGCGGACAACGATCTGGTTCAACCCGAAATCGATATCCTTTACCCTGAGGCGCAAACACTCGAGTACCCGCAGACCGCATCCGTACATTATTTTGGCCATCAGCTGGTGGACGCCGCTCATGGCGCCGATCACTTTGCGCACTTCCTCGCGCGTCATCACCGTCGGTACTCTTATCGGCTTTTTGGAACGAATGGATTGGATATGCTCGGGCATCTTGATTTCCAATACCTGGTCGTACAGAAAAAGAAGCGCGTTGAAGGCCTGGTTCTGTGTGGAGGGAGCAACTTTACGCTGCAGGACCAGATGCGAAAGAAAGAGCTCGATTTCCTCTTTTCCCATCTCTTTGGGATGGCGTTTATGGTGGAAAAGGATAAACCGGTGAATCCAATCGACGTACGCTTTTTCGGTACGAATGGAATACCCCTTGAGGCGTATTCTTTGCCTGACCCGATCCAAAAGTTTGACCGGTGGAGGGCTCATCACTTTGTCCTTGCTTTTGGGGTTACACTGCAATATCAGTTAATACAAAGCTTTATTGCCGCCCCTGAAGCATACAAATCGAACCAGATCCATTTACAACCGGCTTTTAAATCACTTTTAACGAGGTATGGCGAACGCAGTTCCAGTGCAATACCGGGGGCATCGCATCCAGGGATCAGTTTTTACATTTTCCTTTACATTTTATTTACATTATTGGCAACCGTTTTTTCACTTGTTTGATTTTGTATAAAGATGGCGCATTCGTATCTTGGATATTAAAGGACAAACCGAGAAAAAATTCTCGTTTCATTTTTTCCAATATGATTGCTGATTGCTCCTAAACCATAGATAATCCGGCACAAACACCGCAGCGCGCATAAAAGCATAGAAAGGATATCGAGCCTTTTTTCACGAATATTGAAAAAGCGAGAAAAAATTCTCGGTTTGCTGATCTTGATATTCAAGCAGCTTTATTTGTAAGGTGTTTGTAAAGCTATACATCTCAGACATGATGTACGCGATGGCTTTGCAGGATATCGCGAAATAATTCACGCTAATCCTTGTTATCTTTGAGATGAAGAATAAAAATGCCAAGAGATAAGGCGATACGCAAATCATTTGAAATTGCAGATGATGGTCTGCAAGGAATCATAGGCTATTTTTTTTATGTTAACGCCTGTAAGAAAGGCGCTATTCAAAGTGAAATTTCGAAACGACTTCCAGAAAATGCAATACCAGTGACGTTAGAATGGGTGCGGTATTATGATCGGGAAAAATTGCTCCAAGCTATGGAATCATGTTTCGATTTTTATCATGCTCGGGTTTGCCTAATTTCAACCATAAGTGTATTTGAATCAGTCCTAAAAAATTTCATTATACGGTTAAATGCAACTGGACACATTTCGAACAACCGAACAAGAACCCTCAAATATTATAAACAAAAGTTAGAGTGGGCATTCGAGATTGTCTCTGGGTCGGTCTATGGAACAAGACCAATGCGAGCAAGAATACCAGAGCTTTGTCTGCAAGTTGACCATGCAAGACGAATTCGTAATCTTTGGATGCATAACAATGGATTAATTAACGAGAAGTATGGCAGTGATGGGATATCGATTGATGGTAAATCTCCAATCATTGTTGATGCTTATAATGACTATCAAAAGTCGAAAAGAAAAATACCTATTGGTTTATATCCGGAAAGTTTTATCAAGCTATGCCTTTCACATGTTGAGCTGCTCCATCAATTGCACTACAACATTCAAAAGAAAAATTTTGAGCAGAAAAGGGCTTACAGTTATAGAGCAGCTAAAAAGAGGATAGAGTGGCATAGACTTTTAACAGGTATATAAACAAAAGATAACAAGCGGCTCCTGCAGACCGCGATAGATCGCCGCGGCTGCAGAGCCGCAGCGTTATACTCCAAAGGAACTCGAAATGAGCATTCCTTACCAGATACAGTTTGATCACATCCCCTGGGAATCACCAATTGATGGTGTAAGACACAAGTACGTTGATTACAATGGTCAACGCATTCGGCTCGTTGAGTATTCCAGTGAACTTCCGCCGCACTGGTGTGAAAAGGGGCATTGCGGCTATCTCTTGAGCGGCAAAATGGCAATCGAGTATTCTGATAAAGAAATCATTTACAATGAAGGTGACGGTATCTTTATCCCAGATGGGCCAGAACATAAACACAAAGGCAGGGTTTTATCTGAGAAGGCCATAGTCTTCTTTATTGAAAAAGTATAACCTTTTGCTTCACCGGATTCGGGCCAAAGGGCGGCCCTCTCCGGTGAGCAATGCGTTAAAAGCATGAAGAAATTCTTCACATTTGCGTTTCTGGCTATGACTTTAATCAGTTGCAAAACTGATAAAATTGAAATTACCAAAATCATGGTACTGGATTCTAATTTTAATCAGCTATCTGTAATCCAAAATCCTGATACTCTGAATATTATAAGTAATCTTTGGAGTACATTCGAGCCAATTGCAGATATTCCGAAAATACAATGGGATTTTAAGCTTGACATTGAGTCAAAAAATATTGCCGGTAGGTGGTTGTATAGTAAGGAAGGCTATATCGCAAAGATGAACAAAGAATTGAAGCCCAGATTTAAGGTCGGCAGCCAAGATGCCTTCAATAGATTAATTTTGGGCTTTTAACCTTGGCTTTCAGCGGATCGCGGCCAAAAAGCGGCCGCTCCCGCTGAAGCCTACGTTAGCACTTCGATAGGACAAAGATCATGAATGGACTTGACAGGGAAAATCTGATTAAAAATCTCAATGGTATTCATAAACAAGGAGTCGACTATTTTCGCAAGGCGGCGGATTTACTTGATGGTGAATCTTGGTCTTCTGATCCTTGGGGGAAAGTTGATAGAGAAGAATTTTGGAATAAGCTGGATTCCAAATTACAAAAAAAAGCCAAGTCAATAATTTCAAAGATCATAAGTATTGCACCATTAATATCTGAGTCGGCACGCCTTACAACATACCTTTCCAAAACAGATCAAATTGATCTTGGGCACGCGATAAAAGGATTAAGGTCATACTTCCTCCTTAGTCGCTATCGATATTGGGGCCCAGAAGTTCTTCATGATGAAGGAGATGTGCTCGGAGTAACACCAGCCGGTCAGGCGGATGATGAAGGAATTCTTCCTTCCGATGCATTACTGATTTTCGAAGAATGCTATAGGCGTATTATTGATGTTGTGGAGCTTGTGAATCCATTGACAGTCGAAATCGCTGAAAAAAACATTCTTATTACTGGTCAGAAATCATCGCCTATTCATCCAGACACAGCGTTTATTATGATGTGGATGGACCCGAGAAAAGTCGAATTAGAAGACGTCTACATGACCATAAAAAGGTGTTTTACTAATTTCGGGATTTCTGCTGGACGTGCGGATGACATAGAACACAGTGGCAAGATAACTGAGGAAATAATCAGAACGTCAGAATTTTTATATGCTGATCTTACAGGGGCAAGACCTAATGTGTATTATGAAGTTGGTTTTGCCCATGCCCTTAGTAAAAAGGTTATTCTTTATAGGAAATCAGATGAATCTTTGCATTTTGACTTAGCCGGGTATAATTGCCCGGAATATAAAAACCTCTCTGATTTAGAAAATAAGCTTATTCGTAGATTGGAGAGTATGACTGGAAGGAAAATAAAGAAAAGGAAATAGTGCTAACCACGCTCTTTCAGCGGCTCGCAAAAAACCGCGCCCGCTGAAGAGCCTGTTGGGTGATAAAACCGCTCAATTTTTAGAGGAATCTCAATATGACCCCTGAAGATATTGCAATGATTGGTGCTATATCTACAGTCTTCGCCGGTTTTGGTGGAGCGGCTTTAGGTGCGTTTATTACTCACAAGGTCAGCACCAGCCTCTCTGCCCAGAGTAGATTCAATGAGGCGGCCGCCAAATTCAACAACGCATTCATGGATTAAGGTTATATCTTGAATTTGGGTGGGATGAATATGAAGGTGATGCCATCAAAATCAATGATCTTTTAGGGAAACACGCAGAAAAGCATCTCACGGCTATCCTCAATTTTAAACCATTTTTAAGCAAGTATGAGAGAGCTTGCATTGACAAGGCGTGGGATGAATATTGTCATCCAGATGGTATTCAAATAGACAAAAATGAGAAAGAGGCTTTTATTTTTGACGATTACTATCGAATTCAAGAGACTTCTGGTGACCAAAAAGCTAAAAATATAGCTCTTGAAAAACTAAACAAAATATTGAGCTTCGCTAAATTTAAATGATTTTGATCTTCCGAAACCCAACATAGCGCTGGTGGAGACGGCGAGGACCACGCCGCTCCACAGCTCTTCGTTCGGCAAAGAGTTGCTTTACAAAGGAGGTACGTTGGATAAACCCATTTCTAATGACGATAGAGACAAGATAGTCTACTCACTTCTGCCTCAGGCCTTCAACCCAGCAGGGCCTATCTCGCGTAAGGATATGTTCAAGGGGCGCTCTCAGCAGATTAGTGACAGCTTGAATGCAGTTTTTCAGCCATATCAGCATCTTGTGATAGTCGGTGAGCGGGGGGTTGGCAAATCAAGTTTGGCTAACATAATCTACGATCTCATAACATCCTTAGGAAAAAAGGTTCCCTCATACTGGTATGGTAAGGTAAACTGCGGTAAACGGGAAACATTCACAAGTCTTTGGAAGGAGGCTTTTCGAAATGTAAAGTTCACCCAAAAGATCGCTCCAGTCGGATTCACGCAAGGCTTAGCTACTGGGAATGAGACAACATATACTCTAACCGATGTATTAACGGAAAGAGAATTTACCCCTTCAAGGATTGTCTCAATCATCCGGGACAATCCAGGTGTATGGGTTTTCGATGAGTTCAATACGTTACCGCGCCGAGAAGCCCAGCCATTCGCGGATTTAATCAAAGCCCTTAGCGATGCCGGCGCTAAGGCAAAAATTGCACTGGTAGGGGTTGCGGACTCCTTGGCGGCTCTTATAGAAGATCATGGGTCTATCGATAGATCTGTGAGACAAATTTTAATGCCGAGGATGGCCCCGGCAGAACTAGAGGAAATTTTAACGGGTGCCGAGTCTATAACAGGTCTTAACTTCCATGGTGCATCAAAGAATGAGATCATTGGCTTATCTCAGGGTTTACCGTATTTCACTCATCAGGTAGGTTTATGTTCTGCAAAAGCGGCCGTTTCTCAACTGAAAACCTCAATTGCTCCAGAAGATATTTCAGCTGGTATTGATGAAGCTTTACGGGCATCTGAAGAGAGTATACGCGAAGCGTACCGCCTTGCTATTCATTCACGCAAACCGTCCGCCCTATATGCACATGTACTTCTCGCATGCGCTCTTGCCAGCAAGGATCCATTTGGATTCTTCAAGCAAACAGACGTGTCTGAGACACTTTCCAGTATCCGCAAGCGCCGGACGGTCCCAGGCGTCTTTGCAGCCCATCTTGCAGGTTTTATATCTCAAGATAGAGGGAGCATTCTCTCTCGACGCGGGTCGCCTCAAAATTATGTTTACAGGTTCAGTAACCCCTTGCTACAACCCTACACTATTATGATGGGTATCAAGTCGGGTATGATTCCACCAGACTGGCTTAACAATCTAAGATGAAGGATAAGCCGAACAATAAAATTCAGCGGTCGCAAAGGGCAGCGCCGCTGATTTGTTCGTTAGCGGTTTAAGAAAAGCGTATGGCCGATCGAGTCAATACCCCTGGGAGCATCAAAGTAGGCGATTATTTCGAAAGCTGCAGTTTCCATCCATGCCTCTGCGTCGAGGTCGATGAGACAGGAAGGCATATAGAAGGCATCTCACTAGTAGATGGTCACATTCAAAGCTGTAGTGTCGTTCATTGCGGAATTCGCAGGTTGTCACTCGGAGAGGCGATCTCATGGAAACTAAGCGGTCCCAAAGATATTGGGGATGTAGAGGTCGACAAATGGTGGTGAGGGTCACCGCTAACAACCGCTTTTGAGGCGGACGGCTTACCCTTCCGCTGCGCTTCAGGGCAAGCCGCCGCTCAAGCGGCGCGTTGTGCTGTAGGATAAGGCAAGAATTGAATGCTCACTGAAATAATCTTCAAAAATTATCGTTGTTTCAAAAGTCATACCCTTCCATTTAAGGAAGAAACAATTATCGTCGGCCGAAACAACGCAGGAAAATCTACAGTGATCGAGGGTATACGAATAATATCTATAATCACTGAGAGATATAAAAATTTGCCATTTTGCAATGTTCCGGACTGGCTTGACATACCAACTGGTGAAAAGGGAGTCCGCGTGGATTTAACGGGATTAGGACTTTCCTGGGAAAATTTATTCAATCACTATGGTGGCCCGCCCGCTTCGATATCAGCTAAATTTTCTAATGGAACTTCAATAGCTACTTATTTGGGGCCAGAAGGTAAGATGCACGGAGTTGTCCGTGATGCGAGGAGAAAAATTGTCAAGAGTAAGGGTGAAGCTAGGATGATTCATCTCCCGCGGAATGTGTCAATGAAAATGAGACACGGCTTCAGGCAAATTAAGCTCTAATGTTTGGTCCTCGTTTTTGGGTTTATTGATCCAAGCCGCCTTGGGCAGCGCCGGCGGCTTGGCGCATCGGCCCTTAAAACGGTGAGGATGATTTTCAAACGCTTTGCGCAGTACTTCGGACCGGTCCTGGTAGACCTGCTGGGCAAGTCCATAGTGAACCTTTTCGGGCGTCATCAGCCCGATGCCGGTGTGGCAATGTTCTTTGTTATACCAGGTGAAAAATTCACGGCAAAAGGCCTTGGCGTCTTGAATGCAGCCAAAGGTTTCAGGAAAAGCTGGACAGTACTTTAAGGTTTTAAACTGTGCCTCAGAATACGGATTATCATTGCTCACATGGGGACGGCTGTGGGTTTTAATGACGCCCAGATCAACGAGCAGTTCGGCGACGGCCTTGGATTTCATGCTCGAGCCCCGGTCGGCATGAAGGATGAGCTGATCGGGCGCAATATCCTGGTTGAGGCAGCTTTGCTCGATCAAGCGCTTGGCAAGCGAGGCCTGCTCGGCATGGCACACCATCCAGCCGACCACATAGCGGCTGAAGATGTCGATGATCACGTACAGATAAAAGTAACAGTATTTGATGCTGCTCTTTAGCTTGGTTATATCCCAGGACCACACCTGGTTGGGGCCGGTGGCAAGAAGTTCGGGTTTGCTGTAGGCGGGGCGCTTAACTTGTCTTCTGCGCTCTTTGACCGCGCCGTGTTCTTTTTCAAGCAGCCGGTACATGGTCCGGATAGAGCAAAGATATTGGCCTTGATCCAGCATCTTGGCATAGACCTGATGGGGCGCATGATCGATGAACTGCTCGCTGCAAAGCACATCCAGCACGGCTTGTCGTTCCTTTTGAGTCAACGCCAATGGGGCTATGCGAGGCGCACAGCAGCCGCCGGCTGCTTGATTGCAGCGGCTGCTGTGCCGGTAAAATGTGGCGCGCGGGAGCACCAGCGCCTTGCATGAAGCGGCGACGCCGATGTCTTTGGCCAACCTGATCGCACAATGGATCATTTGCTGCCTTGCCGATCGTCCGGATCTTGATCGATCCCCAGGATCTCTGAAATTTTTTTTTGAACCTCGATGATGCGTTCGGCCTGGAACAACTTTTTGCGTAGCTGCTGATTTTCCTTTTGCAGGTGGGCGAGTTCATCGGCCATGGGGTTTTTTTCAAAGGCTTTGCGCCCGCGCGTTTTCGGGGCCATGGCATCTAACAGCCCCTGATCGCACTGCCGGCGCCAGCGTGTTAGGCTTGAAGAATAAAGCCCTTCACGGCGCAAAAGAGCGCCCATTTCGCCGGGGTTCGTGCATTTATCCGCTTGCTGTAAAATTTGCAGCTTGTACTGCACGGATAGTTTCCGGCGACGTTTTTGAGCAGGAACCTCAGGATCAGGAGGCACAGCATTCAGTCCTTCACGACCGCCCCCTGGTGTGCCCCCTTCAGTCGCCCTACGGGCTCCTTGCGGGGGCACACCAGGGAAGGGGGTGGGTCTTGAGATGCTTTTCTGATTCTTTTCCATAGGTGATATTCCTATCCCGCCCTACCTTAATTTATCAAGGGGTAGGTGTCTCACCTTTCATTGGCACAGAGGGCGCGAGTAAGCGTACTCCCTCAAGTAGCCCCATTATCCCAGAAAGAGGAGGTTCGCCGACATGAGTATGTGCTCGGCAATATGTCATCATATCTCTCATCGAGTCACTTTAGGAATCAGCTGAATATCTTATATGGAGATTATTATGAACCCTTTAAGATGCTTGTTGAATCGACATGGCCAGGATTGCAAATAATTGAGCTCCAAGGAGGCGCATGGAATGATGACTATGTCAACTTGATAGTTAGGGATGGCGATTTTGCTGCAGAAGTGGCATGGATGGGGCACGGTTTGCAAATGTGGCTACAAACAATGTGGTTCCTGACCCGTACTTCTGGGCACGAAACCATTGTCCTTGATGAACCAGACGTCTATATGCATCCGGACCTTCAGCGAAAGCTACTTAGATTTATAAGGGGTAAGTATCCGCAATGCATTATCGCGACGCATTCAACTGAAATTTTATCAGAAACTCTACCAAATAATGTTCTAATCGTTGATAGACATAAGAATGAATCTTCATTTGCCACCACGTTGCCATCTGTTCAGAAACTTGCTGAAAACATAGGCAGTGCGCAAAATTTGCACCTGACTAGGCTTTGGCGGTCAAAGCGATTGTTATTAGTTGAAGGAAAGGATATTAAATTATTAAAGCGTTTCCAAGATTTAGTGTTTCCAAATTCAGTGAACCCTCTGGATATTTTGCCCAACATGCCTATAGGTGGTTGGTCGGGTTGGCCATATGCTGTCGGATCTGCCATGCTCTTAACAAACTCGGTTGGAGAAGATATCATTACTTACTGCATTCTTGACTCTGATTACTACACAGAGGCCATGAAGATAAACAGAATCGATGAAGCAAAAGAAAAAGGAATTCAGCTTCATATTTGGAATAGAAAAGAGATCGAAAATTATCTAATAGTACCCTCTGCAATATTAAGAATTATAAATAATAGAATTCCTCCTAACCATCAAATGGTCAAGCAAATAGATATTATTAATTTAATTGATGGTATTACAGCGTCACAGAAAGACAAAACTATCGATTCCATTTCTCAAGAGGTTTATAACCAAGATCGGAAGCATGGCATCGCATTCGCAAATGATATGGCACGTCGAGAAGTGGAGGCTAAATGGCAGACAAGAGAAGGTAGAATATCCATTGTTTCAGGAAAAACGTTGATTTCTAAACTTTCTGCATGGAGCCAGGAACATTGCTCTGTGTCTTTTGGCGTGATGACCATAGCTGCCGAGATTAAGCTTAACGAATTGGATAAGGAAGTTGTTAACGTGTTAACGCACATAGAGGAATGCCGAGTATTTAACTATTAGAGTCATGAGCACAACAAAGGGCTGTTGCCGACTCGGCTTTCTCGCGGCAAAGCCCTGCCGTTGGGCACACGCAGGAGTGAAATAGCACGTCAATTTGTGAATTCTATCAGGGGCAGGACGATGTCTAATAATCAAATCGTCACCTATACAGAACATATAACAATTAGGGCTAAAGAACTCATTGAAGATGGTTGCGGTGATAGCCGCGATGTTGGTTATCCTGAAAATCTTGAAGCATTTAAATGGAATGATAAGCATTACAAAGGTGCGTCTTGTATTTGCCCTTTTTGTAAAACTTCAATGCGTATCGCGCTTGAGAGGCCAGCTTATTCCGAGACCAACACTGTTTGGCAATGTCAAAAATGTGGATGGTGGGAATTGGAACGTGTATTTAGGGCTGGTGGGGTGCAGGATGATGTTGCTTATGCTGCAATTCATCACCAAGCTTGCGTTAAGAATTTTGCCATCAATTCCTCGAAGGTGCCAACAGAAGCCCTAGTTGATCACCTCCAAAAAAGGCCTGATATCGTTTATAGTGTGAACAAAAAGAAGATGGAGGAAATTGTTCAATATGTATTTTCTGATTTCTATGAGTGCGAAGTAACCCATGTTGGGAAATCTCACGATGGTGGGGTCGATCTGATAATGATCGACGCTGATGAACCTACTCTTATACAAGTAAAATGCAGGGAAAGTAAGAATGCTATTGAACCTATAAGCCAAATTCGAGAGTTTCTTGGTGTCATGTGGATCAATCAATCTAAGAAAGGTGCATTTATGTCGACTGCCGATCATTTTTCGTCAGTCAGCGTAAATACAATAAATGAAATGCTTTCAAAAGGATTATTGAGATCATTTGATCTCATTGATTTTAAAAGATTTGTTGAAATGTTAAAAGCTATAAAGTCACCAAAAGAAACAATTTGGGAAATGTTACTTGGACAGCCCTATGACTATATAATCGGTGACTTGCATTAGAGGCTCCGCAATGAGCCGTATGCGATAGAAAACTCTCTGCCCACTGAGACGTTCATCGGAAATGATCATATGGGAAAAGGGGGACACAGTCTTAATAATGGACAAAACAGGGTGGGAAAAAGATTGCCCAACCCGACATTCAAGCAGACGCCAAACAGCCGGCGCTGCTTAATTTTCAGTTATGCTGGAGATAAGATGCAGAGCTTGAAAAAACACGAACAAGAAGTCTTAGATTTGCTGGTCTCCGATGATATTTCAAGACGATTATAAAAGAAATGAAAACCGAACCTCATGTTGTTGAATACCATGCCACAGGGTATGGATATTTTTTGACAGTTAAGCACCCAAGCTTGCCATCAAAGCGAAACGTTTATGATAAGCCAATGCTAATCGGTCATAGTGGTAATGTAGAAACCGGCTTCATTGTTTTCGTTGAAAATGGTGAATTAACAATTGAATGTCATGGTTGGGGGGATGTGGTCGTTCCTCAAGATTATAGGGAAATGGATATCAGAATAAGGAAAGCATAACCTCGCCTTTCACGCGGACGGAAACTCCGCTGCGCTACGTTTCCGCCGGTGAAGGCCACGTTGAGCTTGTCGAAAAAGTATAATGTTCTTCTTTTTACTTTTATTTAGAGGTCTTCTGTGATATATAAAAGTCCATAATCATCAATGATTATCCCACCGGAGTATCACAGATGGCAAGCTACAAGCACTACGACTACGAACAGCTCATCATGGCACCGATCAGCCTGGAAGAGCAGTTGATACCGGGCACTCTAGAGTATGCGATCCACTACATCGTTGAAGAGCGCATGGATATGAGCCTTTTCGATGCGCGCTACAGCAACGATGATACGGGTCGCAAGGCGATTAATCCAAAACTGCTGATCAAGATCATCTTGTTTGGGTACTCGATGGGCATGCTCTCGTCACGCAGTTTGGAAAAAGCCTGCCAAAAGCATACGACCTTTATGGCCTTGGCCTGTGGCAGAACACCGGATCACAGCACCATTGCAGCATTCGTTTCATCCATTGATCTTGAAATAGAGGCGCTTTTCACTAAGATACTAATGATTTGTCAGGAAGAAGGGCTTCTTGGTGGAACTCATTTCAGCATCGATGGGTGCAAGCTTTCCTCAAACGCCAGCAAAGAGTGGAGCGGGACTTTTGCTGATTTAAAGAAAAAGCAGGAAACCCTGGAACGCAAGGTCAAAGAGGCGATCCAGGAGCACAGAAACACGGACAAAAACGAAAGTGTAAAATCTGAAACCGATAAAGAGCGATCTGCCAAGCGCATCAAGCGTCTTAAACAAAAGGCGGATCGAATTGAAAAATTTCTCTCTGAAAACAAACCCAGGATCGGTTCTGCTGGTAAAGAGATCCAAAGCAACGTTACTGATAATGAATCCGCTAAACAAGCAACCTCCCATGGAGTGGTGCAGGGCTACAACGCCAATGCCATGGTCGATGCCAAACACCAGGTCGTCACCCATGCCCAAGTGTTTGGCAGCGGATCGGACACCACCAATATGCAGCCCATGCTGGACAAGGCAAAGAAGCGGCTGGAAGACATCGGTATCAAAAATCCCCTCAAAGGAAAGCAAATCAGCGCAGATACAGGCTACTACAGTGTTGAAAACCTCAGTGCCTGCGAGTCAATGAAAGTCGATGCGTATGTGCCCGATCCCCAATTTCGTAAAAGAGACGTACGGTTTCAAGATGCCGAAAGACACCGTCGGTCCGTGGACAAGCGCAAAGAAAAATATAAAATTAAAAAGCGTTACTTTAGGGTAGAAGACTTTAAATACGATGACCGCACGAAAAAGCTGATCTGCCCTGCTGGGTACGCACTTTATGTGAGAAACAGAAATTTCAAAACCACGGACGGGTATAAAGCCATTGCCTATCAGGCACCAAAGACGGCCTGTCGTGCATGCCACCTTCGATCCAAATGCCTGCGCAATCAGAATACGGTTTCAAGACAGGTGCATATCTTTTCAGATTTTCGCCCAGGCAGCATAACAGATGCGATGAAGCGGAAGATAGACACGCCTGAAGGCCGCTGCCAGTACAGCAAACGGATAGCCATAGTGGAACCGGTATTTGGAAACATCAGATCATGTAAGAAAATGGACCGGTTCACTTTAAGAGGTAAGATCAAGGTAAACATCCAATGGCTGCTATACTGCATGGTTCACAATATAGAAAAGATAATGAACTATGGAAAAACCTTCGCAGAGGCATAAAAGAATGAAAAGAGTGATGTAAAGTGCACACTTAAAGATATCAAGAGAAGCTAAAACTAAAATAAATAGAGAATATTCCGGAAGGTAAAACCTGATAGATTTGTAGCTCGCGAAGTTTAAAGAAGAAAATGGGGGCCTGAAAATGGATTTTTCGACAGGCTCGTTAGCCCTAAATGGAAAATAGAATGAAGCGTAAAACAAAAACATATATTGGCATCACTATTGTATTCGCATTATCTGCTTCGTTCTTCTACTGGAAGCCAGACGGGGAATTCATTCAAATCCTTGCTGCAATACCGCTTGTTGGATCACTTGTTGGGGCATTATTTCAGCTATTCAGGGACCAAGCTGCCTTCGAAAAGGAGTTGCATCTTCAAGAATCACAAAACATTTATTCCTTGGGGACAAGCTCCCATATGGCCAATACAGCCTTCGATAAGCATGTTCAATTTAGTGAGGAATATGCTGAAGAATCTCATAAGGCTCTATTTACTTTATTTAGAGAAGGGCCAACCAAAGAGGTTCTCCAGCATTCATTTGCGCTCCATAAGATTCAGCAAAAATATGCGGTATGGCTCACATCTGAGATAGAGAAAGAGCTTAATAAATTCGAAGCAACATTAAGGTGCATTGGGGCAGATGCAAGCTATGTTTATGATAGCCCTCAAGGTCCAAAAAGGCAGGAAAAATTAAATTCGATGTATAGGGCTTTCGCACAGGCAATTGGGCCAGAGTTATTAGGAAGCGATGAATGGCATGGGGACAAAATTACAGACGAGTTAGCAGTTACCGGGTTAATTCGTCATTTAAGAAAGGTTCTCGGAACTGAAGAATTAACGAAATTGAGAGAAAAATTAGTTTCAAAAACCATTTCAGAATATTGAAAATGGGCTAACCTCTTTCTCCAGCGGACTCGGTTCCCTCGCCGCTGAGAAATGCGTTGGCTGTAAGAAATCGGTCAAAATAAGCAAGGATATTTAATGAAAGGCTATGCATCAGACGCTCCAATAAAATCCCAATCAGAGGATAGATTTCGGAGATATCCATTCGCGAAGCGCATTGCTGAAACTATTGTTGCCCGACTAGATCCAGGCAGCCTTGTAGTAGGCATTTATGGTGCTTGGGGGGAGGGCAAGACGTCCGTACTGAATTTTATCAATTCCTATATAAAAGATAAGGAATCTGTAGTTTGTGTGAGTTTCAATCCATGGAGATTCAAAGATGAAGCGACCCTTCTCCTAAATTACTTTAATACGCTGGCAGATGCCTTAGGGCGATCCATATCATCTAAAAAAGAAAAAATAGGTAAATGGTTCCAAGACTATGGAAATTTGGTTGCTCCATTGTCGCTATCCTTTTTGGGGGTTGGTTTTTCGCCAGGGCAAGCTACAGCAGAGGCTGGAAAGATGTTATCTTCGATTGATTTGGAGGAACTCCGTAATCGTATTGAAGGACTCCTTCTCGAAGAAAAGAAACGTATTGTTGTACTAATGGACGACATAGATCGTTTAGATAAATCCGAAATATATTCTATTTTTCGACTTGTGAAATTATCAGCTGATTTTTCTTATACTGCCTATATCCTCGCTTTTGATGATCAAATGGTTTCGGCAGCACTTCGAGAGCGATATGCTACCGGAATAGAAGAATCAGGTCAAAGTTTTCTCGAAAAAATTGTTCAGGTACCATTGAGATTGCCACCAGCGGATCAGATATCTTTACGTCAATATTGTTTTGAAGGTGTTGATGAAGCGATAAAGATTTCCGAAATTGAACTTACAGAAGAACAGGTGCAATCTTTTGTGAGGTATTTCGTAGATGGAATAGAAAATCGTCTAAAAACTCCACGAATGTGCAAAAGATATGCTAATGCACTTTCCTTTGCTCTTCCTATTCTTGCAGGTGAGGTCAACCCAGTAGACTTGATGCTTATTGAAGGGATAAGAGTTTTTTATCCAAGCCTTTATACATTTATAAGGCGTAACCGTGAAATATTCGCAGGTACGCTTTCAGATTCCCATTATAGAACAGATAAGGATAAGGAACCCGCAATTCAAGCCATAGAAAAGGCTATAGGACAATTCCCAAAAGATGATGAGGAAAACATAAGGGATCTGCTTAAAATATTATTCCCGCGTTTGTCTGGGCTATATGGTAATGTCCATTATGGCTCTTATTGGGAAAAAACTTGGTCCGAGGAGCAACGAGTTGCTTCCAAAGATTATTTTGATAGGTATTTTAGTTATGCTATCCCAGAGGGGGATGTGCCAGACCGAGAGATCGAAAATCTATTGGGTATTTGCGTAAAAGGAGATATTGAATCAACAACTATAAACATAAAAGCTATGTTAACCTCTCGGAATGCTGAGAAGGTAATTAAAAAATTACGATATAAAGAAAAAACTTATAACTCAATTATAAGCGAAACTTTAGGGCGGTCATTAGCACTATCTGGAGAAACATTCCCAGACCCTGACACTCTTTTTTCTTTTATGACACCTTTCAGCCAAGCGAGCATTTTAATTTCACAATTAGCTAAAAATATCCCAGAAGATAAAAGGTTGAATTATGCAAAAGAGGTTATATCTACCGCCGTCCCATTGCCATTTTCTATAGCTTGCTTGAGGTGGTTTCGAACTGGCAAGGAAAAGGATGTGAGCGAAAGGATATTTAGCATCGAAATCGAAGATGACCTTGGTAAGCTTACCGCACAAAGGATAGCCTCTATCGCCACGGATAATATTATTTATATGGAATATGGTAAAGATGCTCCTCTTGTTTTCTGGACTTGGGCTCATTATGAAAGCAAAAAAGAAACAGAAGCTTACGTGAAAAAAAAGATAGAGGAAAACACAGAAAGTCTCCCTCAATTTTTAAGAACATACATCACAACCGCTTGGGGAATGGAGAGTGGCTTACCTATTAAGGGTGATTTTGAACGTGAACAATACGATTATCTATCTAAAATCGTTGATCCTGAAATAGTGATTGATGCCATAAAATTATCTAAAGGAGAAGAATACATCAAATCTGTTGATTTCACATCCATTGAAGAAAAGAGCTTTGAGGAGAAAATCACTCTACAATTTATACATATTCATCAACTTGCAATGGCTGAGCTAAGTTCGACTGATGAAGAAAACTCAGATTCATCAAGCAAAGCTGAAGGTGAGATCAGCCAACATCTATATGGCCTTCGGAAGTCAAGAAAAAAATAATCCCTAGATCGAAAATCTGTTTTTTGACTTCCGTCCTTACATGCGAAGCTTCGAGCGAGGACCTGGGCATTCTGACTTGTGGCTTCGTCAGCGGGTTTCAGATACGAACGCAGGCGAACGGGGCTTGCGCGATCTGCACCAAACATCTATCGAGTGTAACCGTTTTATCGGGAAGATCTTTGACAAACGGCTTGCTGCTATTG